>RGDM01000044.1 GCA_009918675.1 bacterium | reverse complement strand
TGGGAGAATATCGAAAGCGAGGATGCCATGTTCTCTGACCTCAAAAAGAAAGTCGAAACCTTCTCGGCCGACCATGAGCTCGCAATGCGCCAACGCGCGATTGATGAAGGACGTATGGGCCGGCAAATTGAATTGGGTGGCGCCTACACTCGCGGGAAGGAAGAAGGACGGGAAGAGGGGCGCAGAGAAACCGCTCATCGCATGTTGGCCAGAAGTTTCGGCAAGGCTGAAACAGCAGAAGTGCTAGGCATAAGCCTGGAGGAGCTTCAGAGGCTAGTCGGTGGAACCGAGAAATCAGGTACTTGAAAATAGATTCCCAAATATCACTGGCCATTTACATCGTTTTATCGCGAGCCAAAACAAGCTCAAATATATTTGACCTGGAAATCAAGAGAAATTTTTAAATAAAAACTCTAACAATATCGCGATTCGAAGAGAAGAAATCATCTTGAATCACAGAGGCCATAGAATTATAAGTCGAATCGCCTTTCGTTGGGCTACGAATTATTTGCTGCGAGGTTTAAATCAACAATGAAAAAGACTCTGAAGATCATCACGAAGACCACTGCCTCAACAATCCTGCTTTCTATTGCAACGTCATGTGGCACGGAAGAATCAACACCTCAATCAAAAGCAGCTGAGACCAACCAAAAGCAGAGCACGCCATCAAATGCTGAAGAGCAAAAGTTTCGATTCAAGATTGAGGAGATTAAAGACAGCGTCAACGCGGAACGTTGCCGTGCCAGGTGCGTTATTACCGATCAATGAACAAAAAAAACTTCTTGCGCGCGACAATTTTAGCACTCGTTACGATACCAGTCCTCTATTGGAGTATGTCATTGCACACAAAAGAAGATTCCACATTAAAAGTCGCCCTGAACATATCAACTTCAATCGATGATCTCGATACAAAATCTATCATAGAATCAGCAGATTATTCAGTGTTGGAATTACTATTGAGTCCACTGGTTGAGTACAACAATCAGGGCGAGATCATCGGGGGAATCGCGGAGCGATTTTACTGGAACAACAATGACCTTATTTTTGAGTTCCGAAATACCACATTTTCCTCTGGATCAATTGTTACACCCGAGGATGCTATCGCAACCTTTAAGCGCCTGATGATTCTCAATTCGAACTCCCATGGAGAGCTCGCTAATCTGCTTTGCATAAAAAGCAGGCCAAAGACTCTTTCTGATGAGTGCGAAGGACTGATAGCGGAAGGAAACCGACTGATTCTCAGAGCGAAAAAGAAAACGCCATTTCTCCTGCCTCTGCTGACATCAATCGATTACGGAATTTTAAACAAAAGATTGATTGACGAGAAAAGCCTCAAAATTCTTTCATTCTCGGATACATCTGGCCCATATAAATTAAAGCAAGTTGACGATAAAAAATATCTTTATGCGAACAAGAACCATTGGCATTATAAAACAAATATGCCACAAAAAATTGAATTCGTACCATTCGATTACGACACGAATTCCAAAAAATCCGCAGAAAATCTGTTCATCGAAGGCCTTGTAGATTTCATACCTACTGCCTCTGAATTTCGTCTAAATAACGTTGATTATCTTCGAAAAAGAACGGATAAACCGTTCCGCGTGCACATAACTAATCCAATTGCCTTCGCCTACGCAGAATACACCTTACCAGGATTGGCTCTTCCAATTGAAGCCAGGAGGCACATTTTTTCTTGCATGAGACGTGCCGTTAAAAAACATCTTGCAAATGATCCAAGTGGCCGAATTGCTACACTTCAGATTCTTCCCCCATCATCGGAAGGAAATCTTTCTCTCGAACAAACTGAACATATCGAGTCCGAAGTAGAAAAATACAACAATCCATGTGATGAGATAGGAATAAGAATTGCAGTTCCAGATTTTCTTTTGGATTACTACAAGAAAATCCTGGATGCTGAGCATAATAATTTTACGCTTATCGGCTACCCCGACGTGGCAATATTTGGAAATCGAACTGACAAAGACGTTCCAGAACTTACGATACTGGGTGTCGACGTTTCTGCTGTCGAAAGTATAAATTCGATCAGTTATGCGGTAAAGAACGGCATACTCGTTCCTCCAGGTCATCAGACACCTGCTGAGTGGCTAAAGATTTACTTCGACACGCAAGAGAAAAGTGACCGAATGGCAATGCTTCAAAGTATCCAATTTAACACTGTCTGGGGTGACCCAAGAATTATTCCATTTTCTATTAGACCGTTTGCTTCAGTAATTAACGCCCGTTGGGAAACCAATTTCTCGCAACTCTTTGCGAATGATCCTTATTGGAAAATCAAACTCAAATGAATGAATTCGCAGTCTGGATAAACGAATTTACTGGCAAAATTGGGTTTGAGTTTTCCAGTTTTGATTGGACAAAAAAAATTCCCACAGACGCCTACGACATCCAATGCAGCTTTGTAAGAAACGGAAAGAGTTATCTCGGCCGTGGAACAGAATCAAAAAAAGACCTGGCTATCATCAAATCGACGGCCGAGATGCTTGAGAGATTTTTTCTAGACCAAATCGACGAAGCCGATTCTTCAAACGGTGTCGCAGTACACACGGACGTGAAACTCGCTGAAATCAGCGCTTTGTGTGAACTCTTGGAACGGGATTCCTTCTTTTGCCATTTTCTTACGAAGACTCCGTTCACGGAAATTGAAATCTCAAGTTTTCCACACTCTTCACTTTTACAAGATACAATGTCACTTCTTAAATTGCATGGAGCAGAGATTCGTATAGGCCAAATGCGCACCGACTCACGATTTTGCTCCGTCGTATGTGCGATCTATGGCCTTTCTGCAAAAACTCCATTTGGAATGACGCTTGGCACCAGCGTCAAACTTACAGTCGAAGAAGCGATCGAGTCAGCGCTCACGGAGGCCGCACGGTCTGCTATTGCGTACCTTTTGAATCCAGAGCTTTTGACAACCGAGAAGCTCTCATTGGACAAGCGTTCTTTTTCTCGGCCAGAAGATCACCTTCGATTAGGATTGAACACAGATTATGCAGTGCAATTCAGAGAGATTTTTTTTCGGTCTGATTTTGGCCAAATAGAATTATCAGGCTCTGAAATTGATTTCGAAAGAATTTCTATTTCCTCTTTCAAACCTGAACTCTTTGATGGCTCCCTTTGCATGAGTCCGCCAGTTTTCCTCGCGAGAGCGAGCTCAGATTCCCTGATCAACCTTTTCTTCGGGGAATTCGTCGCAGATGAAACAAAGCTCAACAGACTCGGTGATTTTCTCGGGCGACCTATTTCATCGCATGAGATCAATTCCACAATCCATCCCTTTGCATGAGTTCATGAGGGCCATGAAATGAATCTCAGGCAGCGCTCAAAAATCATCTATTCTTCTTTTCTACTCGCGGCATTGCTGGTTATTACTCTCGGAATTTCAGTAATAGAGAAACTTGCGATTGAAAGACAAATTGAACACCTTGTGCCTGAATTTCGCCGTTCTCTTGTTCAAGGCGATAATCGTGCAGTTCGCGAAATTATCCGCAACACTCTGAGATATCCGATTCTTGGCATCGAGGTGAAGCGTTTTGACGGCATTGTTGTTGATTCGCAGAGTTCAAAAGATGACTTCTTTCTTTTCAATTTAAGCTTCGCTTCGCCTCTCAAGCTTTTCCCAACAGAGAGTGAAATTGGTGTTGTCACGGCTGACTACACGCTTGACCAAGGCCTTCGAAACGGAGCCTTTATTTGGTTTATCTTTCTTACCATTTCCTTTCCTCTCTTCATTCAGTTCAAAAGAAATCTGGAAAAGATTGAATCTCTTAACACCGAAAATGCAAAATCGAATGCCATCGCCCGCACCACGCAAATGCTTGCACATGACGTCCGCAAGCCGTTTGCTCTTTTCAAGCTGACGATGGAACGAGTGAATTCGGCAGGCACAACGGAACAAGTGCAAATGGCACTTCGAGAGTCGCTGCCCGAAGTGGAACGCTCAATGGCCAATGTTGATGGCCTTATCACTGATGTATTAAACGTCGGTGGAGAGTTCAGATTGGTTCTCCGTCCTATCCGTCTTGCTCAGATTGTTGATGATGTTATCGAGGAGATTCGAAAGCTCTATCCATCTCGCTCGCTCAAGATTGAAAGCAAAATTCCCCCGGAATTTTGGGTACAAGCCGACATCACTCGCCTGCCCCGCGTATTCATGAACATCATGTCCAATGCCATTGAGGCGGTCGGAACTCAGAACGTCAAACTCTGGGTGTATGCGCGTACATTGGCCAACAACGATGTTGAAATCCGCGTGGGCAACGAGGGCAGTTTCATCGCACCGGAAGCGCGCGAACGGATATTCGACTTGTTCTTCACCAGCGGAAAATCGGGGGGCACTGGCCTTGGGCTCGCGATTGTGAAAAAGATTGTCGTCCAGCATGGTGGAACAGTGCTCTGCAGGAGTGAGAAGAATAAATCCTTTCCCGAGGGCAAAGTTGAGTTTCTCATTGAGCTGAAATCAGCGTATCCAGCAGATGACTCTTTAAACCAGCGCGACAGCGTTCTTGGCATCAGAGAAGAGTCACGCGTCACAATCGCATCTACGGATTCATTGGCAGCAAACACACCTCACGATCCTGCCGACACGTCCGCCGAGAAACCTTTGGTCGTCTTTCTCGACGACTCACCACTTGTCCGATGGGTGTGGGAAGCGAAGCTTAAGACACACGTGGACGTGCGCTGCTTTGATGGGCCCGATTCATTCTTTCAAGCCTTGAGAAGCGAACCATCACAAGAAACATCGCAGCAAACATCTCAAATGACTCTCGGCAAAATCCACACCATCATCACCGACCATTATTTTGCACCTGACGCCCGCATGACCGGCATTGAATTAGGCGCCGAGCTGCGCCGCATGGGCTTCACAGGCCGTATTCTACTTGCTTCAAACGGCGAATTTTCACCGCACGAGCTCAAGGGAATTGTGGATAAGGTTGTGGATAAGCAGCCCGTGGGGTGGGATCATCTGGGGATGTGAGTCTTCCGAAGATTTTGCTCATACAACGCGGATAAGACTGGACACTTTTGTTACTTCGGAACATACTCCAAAATACCGGAGGGAATTTGGAGTATGTTCCAGAGGCTACTTAAAACACCGTCATCACGGAGTTTTTTTCTATTGGGGCCACGTGGTAGCGGAAAGAGCACGCTCTTGCGTCAGAGATTTCCGGAAGACCAATCGGTAACCGTCGACCTGCTTCTTCCCAGCACGGAGGCGCGCTTTGCCCGCCAACCAGAACTCCTTTCAGGAGTCGTGGAGCAGAACCCGGGCAAGGTCATCATCATCGATGAAGTGCAGAAAATACCGAAGATTTTGGACGTCGTTCACAGCATCCTCTCCAAGGAAAAACGCGTCTTTGTACTGACGGGTTCCAGCGCTCGCAAGTTGAGACGCGGGGGTGCGAATCTGCTTGCAGGCCGTGCGACTGTGAAGGAACTCTTCCCCCTCACAAGCCTTGAACTCGACCTAAGCTTCAACCTCAATGACGTCCTTCAGTGGGGAAGCCTGCCGGAGATCTTCTCCATTTCTTCTGAAGACGACAAACGGGATTTTCTGAACGCATATACTCATACTTACTTGCGCGAAGAGATCGCAGCAGAGCAGCTTGTCAGAAAGGTGGATGCATTTCGTGGATTTCTTGAAGTTGCTGCACAAAGCAATTCAAAGCTCATCAATGCTTCAAAAATAGCCCGTGACGTTGGTTTGGACGTCAAAACCATTCAATCCTATTTTGGGATCCTCGAAGATACGCTTCTTGGCTTTTTTCTTGAGCAGTATAATCGGTCAGCCCGAAAGAGAGTCATGACCGTTCCAAAGTTCTACTTCTTTGATGGTGGAGTTGCGCGGGCACTATCTCAGACGATCTATAGCGACGTTGCTCCGGGAACATCCTATTTTGGTGAATGCTTCGAGCACTTCGTCATCTGTGAAATTTATCGAATCACTCGCTACTTGAATGCTGGTCAGAGGCTTTTTACCCTCAACTCCCAGGATGGATTTGAAATTGACCTCATCATTGAAACACCTGGAAAGCCGCTCGTTGTATGTGAAATAAAGTCAGCGACAACAGTTACTCAGTCTCATTACAAGAATCTGCTTCTTGCCAAAAATGACTTTCCTGCGAAGACGCGATTTGTTCTCTTGTCCAATGACAATTTTTCTCGAAGAGAAGATGGTGTCGAAATCTTCCACTGGCTGGATTTTTTGAACACCGAATTTTTGCCGCAGTTTGCGCACTGGCATGGGCAATAGGCATCTGTAATTAAATTGAATTGATGACTAGCCTGCACTGCCTGGATCAAAGTTGCAGCGAGAAGTATTTATAGCACAAGTTTATCGAAATTAATAAATCACTCGCGGGCGGCAACGGCGGCGTGCAGACGTTTCAATGTTTTTATCAGGATCTTTAATTTTTCCAGGTTCGAAGATTTTTCCCATCGGCTTGTTCGCAACTCTGTCATGAGTATCAATTGAACTTGCTCACCATAGGCCGAATATCCCGACTTGCCTCCATTGCCGCCGTCTTGAATAAGCCCTAATTCAGAAGATGGATAGTCGAACTCAAGCGGTAGCCACGCAGATTCAACATCAAATGCCTTCCCCGGCAATCCGACATGTGCAATCCGCACGCGCACTTCAGTATCTCGTCCACGCCACGAATCGGTGATCTTGGAATCGCTCGGGTTGAAATCGTATCGATCTTTTGCCTGAACGTGTCCTTGAAAATGGGGAACAAGGTCACCATCCGAGTTCTGTCGCCAAACAAGAGTTCCTTTGAATTGAAGCTGAAAATTTCCAAGTGTGTTTCCATAACTCGTGGCTGCGATCAAAGTTTCATCGACATCAATAATTTTTGTGCCAGCAGGACTGATCCGATGTTTAATTTGCTCTTCAATAAATGCGCGCGACAGGACTGTTGCACCTGAATTCGAAGCAAAAAACCTGACAGGAAGGCTGCGAAACTCTGCTTCGCTCAACCGGTACAAGCCGCCTG
This sequence comes from bacterium, assembly GCA_009918675.1. GTDB lineage: Bacteria > Bdellovibrionota_B > Oligoflexia > Silvanigrellales > Silvanigrellaceae > RFOM01. The sequence continues at coordinate 19,654 of RGDM01000044.1, read as the reverse complement.
TGCAGCTCATGTAATGGGTCATGAGATTGCGACCTAAGAGGTTATCTTGATCGTTTAAATCGAGCCAAAGATTTTTGTACCACTGCGGGCTCGGAAGAATGCATTTAACCGATTCAGAAATTTGCGCGGCAGCCTCAGCTGCAGACTCTAGGCTCTGTTCTTGAGATTCGGGTGCTGGGGTTTTCGCAACGCACGCCGCGGCAAGATTGCCCAACACAAGCAGTGCGGTCATTGATTTTAGAAGACTTCGCCGCTGAGTTTGGAGACGTAGCGGCTTGAAAGAAGAGCTCAACATGGACACCTCTGAGCGTTTGCTCTGCATCACTCAAGCAACTTCGGGGCCAGAAGGGCTGCGGAATAAATATCTGAAATGACGATTTTTTAATGAAAATACACTGTATAAGGAACGATCAATGGGAGCTGGGACGAAGCATTCCTCACCCACAAACCTCACCAAATACATCCTAAAAACCCAATAGCCATGATTGTTTCCTGTAGACGTCAAAATTCAAACACTGCCCGGCTCAGAATTTCATGGCTTGATTCCGATCCTCCAAGCACTGGGGGTGACGCACATGGACGTGCACACGCGATCGGTTTTGATCCTCACTCTAGCGGTCGTTGCGAATGCCGCGTGGGCAGCAGAATTTCATGAGAGCTTGGTTGCTGGAACAATCTGCTCTTCAGAAAATTCGCTGATCAAAACAGAAATACTTGAAGCTCCGGCAGATGATGGTTTTTTTAAGCTCTCGGAAGATGGGCTGTGTCGGGCACTTCCCTTGAACCCGAACGAACCTTCAACCCTGTTTGATGTTGCCAACTGCATGCTTGCTGATGGAACGCAATTGACACTGATGTTTGGCGGATGGCTCAACATGCTGACCGCTCGGTTCGATGAGAACAGTGGGATAGAAGATCTGATTTGTCGTTGAAAAGGTGAAAGTTATGAGAATGAATCAATTCTTAGTTTCAGCGCTCTTTCTCGCACTGCCTCTTTTGGGTTGCAAAGCCTATCCTGGGGGTTCTTCGGAACAATCAGCAGGACAATCGCAGGATCAACAATCCAGCCAAAATAAACCTCAGGATATTTTTCCAACACCAGCAGATGTTCAGGATTTTTATGAGATTATGAAATCGGCCACACTGAAAAATATTTCAGGAAATTATACTGGCGGCACGAGCTCATATCGCTCGGAAATGCTGAGCAAGTTTTCTGTGCGCGCAGATTCAAGTAAGGAAGTTCTCGATTTTTATGAAACAATGTTCGAACTTTTGGAAAGCGGCCGCTACTCAGTGCGCTTGAAAGGTGTTTCAGTGCGGCCGCGGGTCACCCGTACGGAACCAAAAGGACTCACCAGCCTGGACTTGGCAAACTTCCTGCAGATGGTCAAAACCGAGTATTATCTGCGCCTCACAAAACAGCCGATTCAAACCTACGATGTGCGCGAGACAGGGTTTTATGCGCGAGCGAAAGGATCGCTCCCAGGGACCCTTCCCGAGCAGGGCGACCTTCTTACAGTAGCCGCTGATATGTTTGATAAAATCGAAGGCGTAAAATAAAAGTCACAAGAGTTTCACAGAACCGAGGATTGCTTTCGGACCTCGTCGCAATGTAGGAGAAAAAATAACTTTCTCTTAAATGGTGGGCTCATGCTGAAATCAGTTTGCCGGCGCATTCAAGTTTCGAGTATCGTCGTACTTGCAGCCGCTTTCGGCACAGGCTCCGCGGCTCGCGCCGACTCGTCACAAGACTTCGTCAGCACCAAACAAGAAACTGAATTACGCATCGGGCTCACCGAGAAGGGCTTTGAAACAGTTCGTCGTTGGATTCAACAGAATGCGACTCAAACAGGACGTCAAGACTTTTATTTCGATGCCCATGATGGGGGACACTTTGTGCTTCGTCGCAGCGGGCCGCGTGCGAAAGCAAGAATCCAATTGCGTGCCGACCAACTCGTTCAACAAAAATCGTGGCTCGATGTTCAGTCGACATTGTCAAGCGATGGTTTCAACTGGATCTCCTCTGTTCGCACCTCTGGAATTCAAAAATCATCAACTGATGGTTCTGTTTCTCAAGACGTCGCAAAATCTGTGGTGCTTTTGCGGTCAGCCGCAAAGCGCAAACAGTTCCGAGCAACAGAAATTGCTCAGCTCAAAGAAATATGGACTACCGTTGCTTGGCCCAAATTGAGCACTTTCGACAGCGCTGCAGCCGGTTTACAAGTCGATTTTGTGCCAGCTGCGTTTGTAAACAAAGAACGCTGGGTTTTTGGCGTACAGGGAGAATCGGGCGAAGTTTATAAAGTCCAGCTGGGCCGCGACACCGACGCGCTTCAGCTGACCGGTGAAACTGGCTACGAAATTGAGACAGAATTGAAGGACGACAGCTCGCCTGAAGCGCAACAGCGGGCGATTGTGAACCTAAGCCACTGGCTTAAGGAGCGTGGTGTTGCCCCCGAAGACACCATTCCGGGAACTTCCATCGACTTCTTTCGCGGGCTTGAATCTATGTATGCGGCGCCCGTAGATAATTAATTAGTTCTTGCGTTTTCGGACGTTTCATTGTTAACCCTTGGTCGCGTCAACTTCTCCGACGTTGAATCCGGGAGGTTTCCAGTGAAGTTTGTTTCGAAAGTGTTTTTACTGGCCAGCGTTCTCACCTTCGTTTCTCTAACAGCGCTCCAAGCCTTTGCAGAACCAACCAACGGCAATCTTCAATCACTTCGTGTCTTGAGCACCGATGCGCGCGCCACCTTAGAAGTTGGCCTCAAGGAATTCACGCCAACAACCCTCCCTCACGAAGCCAAAGATCTCCGCAAGCAGATCGTGAGGCTCCGCGATGTTCTTGATGTTTTCTCACACAACTTTATGCAGCAGAAAGATCTTTGGGAACAAGTTCGTGAAGACCTTGATCAAGGATACGAAATTGTTGGCGAGTACAAAGACCTTTATGATTCGCAAATCGACCCGCAGACCAGCGACTCACAACCCAACTCCGCACCACCTGTCTACCCCGATCTCAAACGCCTTGAAAAACGTCGAGCCAGAGTTCTTAAATGGCGTGCTGAATACTTTGCTGAAGACGGTTTGCGTGATGCGCTCAAAGACTTACTCGAAAGTGCCGTGCCGCTTGAAATTGCTGGCGTAGAATCGGACAAAGTTTTTTCCAGATTTTTTTGGGGCGGCGTGAAGGCAACGCCAAACGAACATTACACTGCTGCCGCAAATGCGCTCGTGCTGGTTCGCGCGCAAGGGCGTGTGGCATTGAAAGAATCTGAAGATTTTCTCGAAATTAAGAATTTATCGAAGCTGGAAAACGAAGAGAAATTTCATGATCATCGCAAACGCCTGCGCACCTTGGCAAAGGTCTGTTCAATTGCAGATGCTCTTGAGCCAGAAGCATGTCCTCAGGCAGACGTCGATGCTCTGAATTCGTTCGTGAGTCAGTTGGGCGAAGTTGAAGATGTGATTGTTGCAGCGCGATTGAAGAAAGAAGACGGCAAAGACAAAAAAGCAGATGAGCTTTTTGAACTTGCAGAAAAGAAATTTAAATCACTCAAATTAGAAATTGCTGCGAAAGATTTGTACCGGCCGGTTGTAAATCTTGTTCACTGAAATTGTCATGAATGCCAAATCTGGAGTCCTGACGCGGTTGATGCGCCAGGCTCACATGAAGCTCAGCGTTGTGCCAAACATAATTGTGTTGGTACGAATGTCTTCCATAACTCCGCTCGAAGGATTCGGAGTCTTGTATTGGCCAACCTGCACTTTGCCGTAAAGATCCAAAAGATAATCAGGTATCGAACGAGGATTGTCATCGGAATGTTCTGCAATTCGCCAACCTAATTGCAAAGCCAGAACGCGACCTGTGAGCGTGGAGCCTTTTTGCCATTCTGCCTCAACACCAAAGACATCACCTGAATTTTCCAGCCAAGGAATCCACATCAAACGCCCACCGTAGTTATACGCTGCATTGCTGAGTGCTGGAAAAATCTTGCTGGTTGCCGTGCGATCATACGTCCACGATGTTGTGTAAGAAACTTCGCCACCATACAGTTCAAGATGCAGCCGGCGTTGCGCGATCACGGCACTTTGATGAAATGAAAGTCCGATTGCGTTTTCGTAACGCACCGCTGTCGCGTATTTTTCTGCGGATGTGTCTGTGGTTGTTGAATCAATAGGGTCACTGGTTGGCGCAGCATCGGGCGTATAGGCTAACGAGTATGCATGGCGTGAACGCATAGCGCGCAAACCAAATCGAGTTGATTCATTCGACCACAACCGAGCATCTAATCCGTAGCTCAAATTTGAAGAATAATTCTTTTGATTCGCCTGCGGCACCGGCAAACCAGCCAGATGCAACACAAGGCCCGCAGCTCTTGAATGGCCAAAATCGATGTGTCCAGCCGCGGCCGCTGTTGCAGTTGTTGATGCTTTTGGTGTTGGCACAACTGCCGGCGCAGGAGGTTGCTGGGCTGTATTTTTCTGAACGACCGACGGATTGGGCACAGGTACAGTTACTGGCACCGGCACAGGCACAGGGCGTGGAACCGACACCGGAGACACAGGCTGAGTCGGCTGCGGCACAGGATGTGTTGGCGCACGCGGAACCACGGGATTTGGCAACGGCGTGGGAAGTGCAGCAGGCAGCGGAACAGGAACTTGAGTTGGAACGGGTGTTGGCAAGGGACTTGGAATTTGTGTTGGTACAGGTGTTGGCGGAGGAGTAGGCAACGGTGTTGCTGTTTTGGTTGGAACAGGCGTCGGTACTGGTGTTGGTGGCACTGTGGGCAAGGGTGTGACAATCACCTGCGCAACCACAGCTCCTGAGCTCAGCTTTTCAAGAGATTCGCTCATGGTTTTTTGAAATTGAACGGCGCGTGATGAATTTGCCGGCGACAGAGAGCGGAAATGCGCACCCATATTTGAACTGCGTGGTGTTCGATTCAAATTTAAGCGCAACCCGCCGCGCGAGTATCCAAAGCGCACAGGTGCCAATCCGGGAGGTGAGGCGAGAGCAACCGGTAAGCGATTGTCGCGGCGAGCATCGGCCCGACCATTTGGCATTAACGCGGTAATGGGAGAGGCTTCCATCAAACCTGCTGAAAGCAAGGTCACAAATTCGGGTTGTTTCAGGGCCGCCTGAACTTTTTCAAGTGGAGCGAGTTTGAAACGGCCATAGCACTCCTCGCTTCCCATCTGCGTCAGAGGCCGACACAACGCAACCTGCGCAGAGTTTTCCCGCGCAGCAACATAAAGACGCCAAAAATGAGCGTTGCGGCTATTGCCCGGTGCAGGTTGAATGGCTCCACAGCTTGTTACTTTACCGAGCGAGATTCCCCACGGGCTAGTTGCGGGAACAAAAGAATCGCGCAGAAGAAGACACGCTTCATCCGAATAGAGCGATGGATCGATCTGAACGGAAATTTCAACAGGCTCGGTGACAACTCGCTCGGCCACCATGCTCTGTTGAGTCGATTCAGGAGTCGGCGTTGCCTGTGCCTGACCAGGTGTTTGCGATGGGTTTTGTGTTTGAAGAGCCTCGACAGGCTTCAGCAACTCACGCTGAAATGCTTCTCTGCGAAAGGAAAAGCCCTGCTTTCTACCCCAGAAATACTTACGTGCTTGAGTCGACCTGCTGCGCGGAACGAGATGATAATCATCACCGCCCCAAAGAAATTGCAGCAGGTACGATTGCAACGTGGTTGAGCGAGCAACGCTTGCAGGAAAACGGTTTTCACGCTTCCCCGGTGGTACGTTATTATTTGTGGTTGCCGTAATTGGCGCGCCTTCAAGCAAGCCTCCCATCAACAGCGCAACATAATCTTTGTTGACAGTGAGAATCTTTGTCAGAATTTCGCTGGGAGGAAGAGTGAATTCTCCATAGCAAGTTTCAACACCAGGCTTTTCCAAATTGCGCGGCCGACAAATATCCGCAACCCAACTGCCTTGCTCTTGAACAATGCGAACGACCCATTGGGTTAATTCTGTTGGCGGTGAAGGGGGATTCGCGGTGGAAGCGCATTCGCCGAACTTATCGAGCTTCAACTGCCAGGGGGCATTGTCGCCTGCGATGGTGTCTTTGAAGTTCGCGCAGATCGTCTCGCTATACAGCTGACTATCGAGAATCACTGACAAAACTATATCTTGGCGCGGATTCACATAATCCGAACTCAAATTTTCATCGTCAGAACGAGCATAACCACGGGTTGAGGCGACATTTAACGAGTAAATGGCCAGCGAAAATAGCAGTGTTGAAAAAATTATGCCGTAAACCCGTGAAATCGGTCGTTTAAATTTCACAGCTAAAGTCGCCTCCTCAGATTCTCCTCAACTGTTCCGATCACGGATCAGTCAGGAGTTTTATGTATAATATCAGGACGAAAAGTGGATTCACACAGGCAGCCATCGTGATGATGGCGGTCGGAAGTGTGTATTCTCTGACGGCCTGTGGTCTGCTGGGCGAACAAGTGAAGCCTCGAAATCCGACCGCCGAAGAACTCCGCTCGAACAATTCAATCAGACGACTTTCACTTGTCAGAAGCGGACTCGACAGCCTTTATGAGGGTGTCCTCAAGGGCCAAGACAGCTCGATCAAGAAAGAGATCGACAACACGATGGTCACCATCGTGAATCGTAAGTTAACAAACTCTGAAAAAGCAGATTTAGCTTACGAAGCACTGCGTAACATCAAACTTCTTGTCAAACTTCCCGGAGGGCAGCAGCGCTCGCTGAATGCCATTCAGTCGGTCCGTCAAACTTCTGTCGCTTTCGGTGCCGATCTTCTCCGCACGCTCTACGAAACATTTTCAGAGTCCTCTTCAACGCTCTGGCTCAGCGAAGAATTAGACCTTCTCACTCCGCAGCAGATTGCCGAAAAACTAGAACGTTCGTTTAACGTCTTTTCGATTGTTGCAACAAGCGTTGAAACAGACAGCAAGCCTTCAACAAACAAAGACTCTGCAGCTAACTCGGTTAAGAAGATTGAATCAACCCTGAAGAGTTTGCCTAAGAGTCTTGTCAGTACACTGATTGATTCACTCAACTCGGTTGTCACTGAAACCGCAGCAGCACAGCCAGCCAACGCACCTGCGGCGGTGGTGAGCGCCAAAGCACTTACCATTGCTGTGAGTGTGGTAAATTTGGGTGAAGTGCTGAACGAAGGAATCAGCAAGAATCTCATCACCAGCAAAGATATTGGCACCTCGATTGGCGAATGGAAAACAAACGTCAAAGCCGCAGTGAATAAATCTCCAGATTCAATCGCAACAAGTGAGATTCTTGCTCCACCTGCGATTCCTGTCATCGATAGCACAACGGGCTTTTACTCTGGCAGCATGGAAGACTGGGAATTTATTATCACCAAAACACCCACAATGGGCTCGCTCACCTCCAAACTTAATCCGCCGAAATACACCCCCGGCAGTAATTTTACCAACAACGACGCTTATGCATTCAGGCTCTGCCATAAGTCATTTACAAAAATTTGTTCGATTGAAATCAGCAAGACAATCAGCCTTCCTGTTTTGAGCATTGCACCAGCCATTGAACGTGGCACCGATGGCAATACAGCTGCGCGCTGCTTGATTGACTCTAAAGAAACACGCTCAGTGGCGTATTCTTGGTTCCAGAAATCGGGGAGCAACCCTGAAGTCGTTCTGGCGGGCGAAACCCAGCGCGACCTTCCCAACCGAGCATATTCTTCATCCACCAAGGTCTTCTGTCGTATCCATGTTGTCGATGAACTGGGTCTGAAGTCTGAAAGCCTTGCAAGTGAGTTGATTCAGATTGCCAACAACCCACCAAGCCTAACGATGTTAGGCTCAACGATGGTCAACATGAACGAAGACCAAACAACGACAATTAACCTTGGCACCGCAACCGACGTCGACAACGATTCGATTATCTTTGAAATCACTCGTCCTCCGGTAAAAGGCCAGCTTTCATCGTTGGGTACCTACTCTGCTTCGCCACATTCTAAGAGTGTGACTTATGTTCCGATTTATGACCTCAACGGGCCCGATTCGTTTACTTATAGAATGTGTGACAACGTCAGCCCACGCGCGTGTTCCGATGAGATTCGCGTTGACCTGACACTCGCTCCCATCAACGACACGCCAGCAGTTTCAACTGCCGGAACCGCAGTGATTTCAACAAATGAAGACACACCGGCAACAATTCAACTGTCTGGGTTCAGAGATCCCGACTCACGCACCGATGCCCAGACACTGACATATAGTATTGTGGGCGGGCCACAGCATGGTGTCCTGAGTTTCAACCCTGCGTCGCCACCCGCGGTGTCTGAGAATGCAACCGCACCAATCACCTACACTCCAGCGCAAGATTTCAATGGTGCTGATTCTTTTAGTTACAAAGTCTGTGATAACTCGGGCGAAGCAAACGCTTGTTCGAGCGTTCAAACGGTGAGTATCACTGTCAATGCCGTCAACGACACCCCCACCTACGTGTCAGCACATTTGGGTCAAACAACGGTTTCGGCGCAGGAAGATATTGCCAAGACCATTTTGCTTTCTGCAGCAAACGATGTTGATATCGCAACCAACGGGCAGACCTTAAGTTACGAAGTCGTAACTGCTCCCGCGCACGGGCAAGTCACGCTCTTCTCACTTGTCTCGAACAACGCAACGGGCAGCGTACAATACTTGGCTGCACAGGACTATAACGGACCCGACAGTTTTTCTTACAGGGTTTGCGACAATGCCTCACCAAGTAAGGCATGTACAGCAGCTACATCAGTCTCAATAACGATTGATCCGGTCAACGATCCACCGACGTTAGCGAGTGCAGGTCAGGCGAATGTCACTCCGGTTGAAGACACGCCCATCGAGATCACTCTCGGGCGTTTCATCGATCCAGATAGCACGACCAACTCGCAGGTGTTGGTCTATGAGTTTTTGACCGAACCCACAAAGGGCACACGCAGCGAACCAACAGCTGCTCCCAACGCAACAATCTCAAAGCTCACTTATACACCCACGGCGAATCTCAACGGCGCAGATTCGTTCTCGTACCGTGTGTGCGACGGTCCGGCGACAGACACAAACAGAAGTTGTACCACCGCCCAAACCGTGAATATTAGCATCAGCGCAGTGAACGACACTCCGGTCATTGTTTCAAACGGCCAGATAGCAATTGCTCCGACCGAAGATGTTCCGCTGAATTTCACGCTCGCCAACGCATCCGATGCTGACATTGCAACGAACGCTCAAGCGCTGCAATTCCAGATGGTACAACAACCTACCAAGGGAACGGTCGCGTTCCTTGATCCGGTTGTTGCAAGCGGCACATCACTGGGTCGCTACAGTCCAAATTTAGACGCCAACGGGAACGATTCCTTTTCTTATAAAATTTGCGACAACTCGGGTGATTCAAACGCTTGCAGCGCAGCGATTCTGGTGAACGTGGTGATCTCTCCGGTGAACGATACGCCGCTCATTACAACCCCAGGCGCGACAACGTTATCTCTTGCCGAAGACGCAACAGCGACATTGACTTTGGCCGATGCCGCAGACCCCGATGTTGCAACCAATTCACAAACTCTCAGCTATCAGTGGGTTCAAGCACCCAGCAAAGGGAACGTCTCGGCATTCCCTGCATTCACCTCATCTGTTCCGCGAACAATCACTTACGCCGCGAATGCAAATCAGAACGGCGTGGAAACTATTTCATATAAAATCTGCGACGACTCGGGAAGCAACAGCAATTGTTCGAGCGTTCAGTCGATAACTATCAATATTGGTGGAATCAACGATGCGCCAACTCTGGTTCAATCAGGAGATGCACAAAAAACCTTGTTGGAAGACACACCCACAGCCATTCAACTCGCAAGTTTCGATGACCCAGATATCGATACCAACAATCAAACTCTCACTTATATCTTCGATAACGCGCCTACAAAAGGCTCTCTGGCAAGCATTGCAGTTCCGCGCACAGGCACGGGATCTGCGCTGTATACTCCAAATGCAAATGTTCATGGTTCAGATAGCTTTACTTACCACGTCTGCGACAATGATGCGGCGGCGCCGCTGTGTACTTCACCAATCACCGTAAATATTCAAATCGACGCAGTGAACGATACACCCAGCATTGCAACTGCAGGTGATGCAACATCGGCAACTTCAGAAGACACCCCAGTCACAATTCAACTTGCCGTGGGTGCAGATCCCGACATTCAAACCGATCAGCAAACTTTGTCATATTTGATCAAAAACGCTCCTGCGCACGGAACACTTGCAGCCCTGCCCAACAACGCCGCCGCACCTGGTACAGTGGTTTACACACCAGCATTGAACTACAATGGAGCCGATTCTTTCACTTACCGAATCTGCGACAACGAAGACAACCGTCTCTGTTCTCCGAGCCAAACAGTCAACATTTCCATCACGCCAGTGAACGACGCACCGAGCGCAATTTCTTTGTCTAATTCTTCCGTTGCTGAGAATTCTGCGCCTGGAACATTGATTGGCACCCTCACAGTGACTGATATTGACACAGGAGATTCTTCAACTCTGAGCTTGGTGGGTGCGAATGCAGGGCTCTTTAGCCTCACCGGAAATCTTTTGAAGACAAATGCTGCATTCGATTATGAGAGTACGCCTTCAGTTAATGTGACTGTGCGGGCAACCGATTCTGGCTCACTTTACGCAGATCAAACTTTCACTATCAACATTTTAGATGTCAATGAAAATCCAACCAACATTGTCCTCTCACAAAACAACATCAACGAAAATCTACCTGCCAACAGCGTCGTTGGAACTTTAAGTGCAACCGATCCCGACCAAGGCTCTTCGTTCACCTTTAGCCTTGGATGCTCAACTCCAGGCGCAGATGATAGCCAGTTTAATGTGTCTGGAACCTCGCTGCGCACAAGCATTCTCTTTGATTATGAAAGCAAGAACTCTTACTCACTTTGCGTGAAAGTCACCGACAATGGCACGCCTGGTTTGACCTTTGAAAAGAACTTTAGCATTTCCGTCAACGACACTCCCGAGCCTCCAAGCGTCTCAAGTGTCACCAACAAACAAACCAACGAAGATACACCACTGACAATCACCGGAATCAACATCGCCGATGTCGACTCGCAATTGTCGTGTGCGGGTTCACTGACTGCGACTTCCAGTAACCAAGGCCTTGTTCAGAACACTGGACTTGTGATTGGCGGAAGCAACAACTCATGCACGCTCACTATCAATCCGCTGCTCAACCAATCAGGTACAGCACAGATCACATTGCTTGTCAGCGACGGCACTCTCACCTCGAGCACCCAATTCACTTTGACCGTGAATGCCGTGAATGATGCCCCGACCATCTCTTCTATCAGCAATATGAGTGTCGAAGAAAGTACTTCTCCATCAGCGGTCTTGTTTACCATTGCGGACGTTGACTCGAACGTGTCCTGCGACCAGAACGTGAGCGTCTCATCGAACAACCAAAGCTTGATTCGAAACACCGACCTTCACATCACTGGCTCCGCGCAAAGCTGTTCGTTAAGCATGACCTTAGTGCCACAAGTGAACGGCACGGCAACAATCACGTTGCTTGCCAATGACGGACAAATCTCTTCTTCTCCGCGCACGTTTGATGTTGTAGTCACACCGCGCAACGACCCACCTGTCTTCTCAACCATTGCAAATCAATCGACCAACGAAGACACAACCAAGGTTGTGAATTTTAGCGTTAATGATCCTGATGGGCCATTGACGTGTACGTCGAATGTATTTTCTTACTCATCGTCGACACCCTCGCTGGTGGCGAGTTCAAATGCAATTACATTCTCAGGAACATGGCCCAACTGTGTTGCCACCATTGCGCCCGCGGCGAATCAATCAGGAACCACAACCATCACTCTTACGGCGTTTGATGGACTAGAGAGTGGCAGTACATCGTTTGATTTGAGCGTTGCTGCGGTGGATGACGCACCGACGATGACAACTATTGCCAATCAATCCATGAGCGAGGATGGCACACTGACTGGAGTTGCGGTTGCAATTGATGACATTGACTCGCCAATCAGCTGCGGCTCGGCACAGGGAAGAACTGCACAATCGCCTTCCAACCTGAGGCAAATCAATCTGGAACATCCACCATCACCTTGAGCTTGCCTTTTGGTGCTTCCACAGTTCAACAACAATTCACCCTCACCGTGAATGCAGTGAACGACGCTCCCAGCATTCAGCCCGTTGCGAATCAATCCACCCTCGAAGACACCCCTATTCTCGCCGTTCCTGTCACGATCAATGATATTGATTCCACCCTTGTCTGCGCGACGTCTATCTCTGTGACCTCAACTGCGCCGAGTTTGATTCCAGCATCAGGAGTGACCTTCACGGGCTCTGCGCCCAATTGCACGATGAACATCACTTCAGCCGCCAACCAAAACGGCAATGCATCGCTCACCCTGACTGTCAGCGATGGAAGCCTTTCGGCGAGCACAAGCCTGGCGGTTTCCGTTACAACCGTGAATGATGAACCCGTTATCAACACGATTGCCGCTCAGGTCACCGCCGAAGACACGCCAGTCACCGTGAATTTCACTGCATCAGACGTCGACAACACACTCTCCTGCAGCGCGACACATTTCCTCTATGCCTCAATGGATCCAAGCAAAGTGGCGAGCACAGGTGCAGTGTCTTTCTCAGGAACATGGCCAAATTGCTCTGCAGTGATAACACCTGTGCTGAACGCAACAGGCAACACCTACGTTACGTTCATCGTGACCGATGGGGACCTATCCAGTTCACGAACATTTGCGCTTTCATTGACACCTGTGAATGATATTCCAACCGTCACCAACCCCGGAAATCAGACCACTGCGGAAGACACGCCAATCACAGTTCCTGTCACCATTTCTGATGTTGAGACGCCTCTCAGTTGCTCAACATCTTTGACAGTCACCTCAGGCACATCTTCTGTGATCCAAGCATCTGGAATCAACAAGACGCTTGTGAGTTCATCGAATGGATCGACGATCTGCAACGTCACTTTCACACCTGTGGCAAATGCTTCGGGAAGCACAACAATCTCGATCAATGAGGATGGAGCAGTCACAGTTACGGGAATAGCGATTGCCGATGTCGACTCTGCTGTGTCATGTGCAAGCTCTTTGTCGGCGACCTCGAGCAATACAGCTTTGCTGCCTGTGGCGGCCATTGTTTTTGGTTCTGATGCGAATGGCTGCACCGCAACTCTGACACCTCTGGCCGATAAAAACGGCACGTCACTGGTAAAAATCAGGGTGAGCGATGGTTCAGCATTCACAGAGAGCCAGTTCAATTTGGTGGTTGGTGACGTCAACGACCCACCCACGCTGTCGAACTTCAACAACGTCAGTTTGGTGCAAAATCAGGGTTCGGCAAACGTCTCCTTCACCCTCAACGATGTCGATTCGCCCATTGCGTGTTCGTCAACATATCTGACACTCACAAGCAGCAACTCTGCGCTTCTTCCACTCAATCGAATGACACTCAGCGGCACTGTGCCAAATTGTGCGTTGAACTTAAATCCAATTTTGACTCAATATGGAACCTCTACAATCACCATCTATGCAACAGATGGTAGTGCAAGCTCACCCACACGCAGCTTCACATTGAATGTGAGCGCGCAGAATGCGCCAACCATCAGCGCAGCGAGCACCGACTCGACCAACGAAGACACTGCAAAATCTATCTCCTTGAGCGTGGGCGATGCCGATGGCGCCCTCTCGTGTACATCGGCTCATTTACGCTACACATCTTCAGATCCCAGCGTTGTTGCAGCTTCGGGTGCGGTTGTGTTTGGCGGGACCTGGCCTACATGCACGGCGCTTGTGTCACCTGTGGCGAATGCTTCAGGCGGCACCACGTTGCGCTTCACAATTGACGATGGTCTTGCTCAGACATACGCAGAGACCATTTTCACAGTGAATCCGGTCGATGATGCTCCAACAATATCATCCATCAGCAACCAGACCATCAACGAAGATGCATCTTTGAACGGCCTGGTGATTTCATGGACGGATATTGATTCCACCTACTCATGTGTCAGCGATGTCACAGTGAGCTCGAGCAACACAGCGCTCGTGCCAAACAACAGCACCAATATCGTTAAAGCGGTTGTGAACGGTCAGTGTCAGGTCAGCCTCATTCCGCTGGCTGATCAAAATGGTTCGTCAATTATCACCTTGAGTCTGCCATTTGGATCGAACTCAGTGAGCACAAGCTTCACTTTAACCGTGAATCCCGTGAACGATGCGCCAACCATTTCTGCTGTTACGAATCAATCAAGCGACGAAGATGTGGCTGTTGAAAACATTGCGGTCACCATCAACGATATTGATGCAGGAACTAATTTGTCTTGCGCAAGTTCATTGACCGCAGCATCAAGTAACCCAACCCTCATTCCCGTTGCGAACATCACATTCTCGGGCACGGCACCTTCATGTTTGATGAAACTGTTGCCTGCCGCTGAAAAGTTTGGCTCTTCGAATATCACCCTCACGGTGTCCGATGGAACCGCGCAGGCACAAAGCTCATTCACTTACACGGTGAACCCAATCAACGACGCCCCCACCATTGCAGCCATTGCACCACAATCAACTCCAGAAGACACGCCTATGGTGGTCAGCTTCACAGCAACGGATGCAGATGGTGCTTTGGCCTGCAACACAACCTACTTAAGCTACTCAATTGCAGATACAACAATTTTTAATGGCTCCAATGCCGTTCGTTTCAGCGCCACATCAAGAACATTCGCTGTGACGGTTGATCCAGAGAATGACCCTCCCACCATTTCATCTGTCACCGCACAGTCAACCGCCGAAGACACTCCGATTTCTGTGTCATTCACAATCGCCGATCCTGACTCAACTTTGAGCTGCGCAAGTTCAGTGAGCATTTTGTCATCAAACTCATCAGTCTTTGATCCAAATGGCATCACAGCAAGCGGCGGACCAAACGGAAATTCAGTCAACTGTACCGTCAATCTGCAGCCGGTTTTGAATGCCAGCGGATCAGCAAATATTACACTCCGTGTGAGCGACTCTTCTCTGACTGCAGACAGTGTTTTTGCATTCAATGTTTCTGCGGTGAACGATGCGCCAAGCCTGAGTGCAATTTCAAACACAAGCACAAACGAAGATGTTGCTAAGGTTATTACCGGCGTTGTGATGACTGACGTCGATTCATCTCTGACATGCGCAAACTCTCTGACTGTCGACAGTTCGAGCAACACTGCGCTTTTGCCCACCTCAGCAATTGCAATCACCAACGACAGCTCTGGTGCAAGCAACACTTGCCAAGTCACTCTTACGCCTGCGCACGATCAAAATGGCTTCTCAGACGTTACGCTTCGCCTTTCGGATGGTTCGTTGTCTGCAACCCAAACATTCCGCTTGACTGTGAATGCAGTGAACGATGCTCCTGTGTTGCCAACTCTGCCGAATCTCACCTGGGTGGGTGATAGCCCGGAAAATCCAATTGTATTCACCATCACAGACGTAGATAGCAGTCTTGTTTGTTCAAATAGCAGCAATGTGACGGTGACGGCAGATAACTCGACACTGATTCCAAACGGCGCAATCAGTGTGGCGGGCACTGGAAAAACATGCTCGCTCACCATCAACCCCGCTTATGCAAAGAGTGGCTCTGCACAGATCACAGTGAATGCAAATGACGGCTCTGGTGGAACAGACACCAAGAGCTTCACACTCACCGTGACACCCATCAACCATCGACCCACCCTGAGCGTTTCCTCGACCACAGCAACCAACGAAGACACCTCAGTGGACATCAACCTCACAGCAGATGACATTGATGGCAGCCTCGCATGCAATGCAGCTCGCTTGAGCATGAGCTCTTCCAACACAAATTTGTTCGCTAACACTTCTGTCGCCTTCTCCGGAACATGGCCCAATTGCAAAGCAAGCGTCACGCCCGTGGCAAATGCGAACTCGAGCGATTTAGGCACGGCTGTGCTGACTTTCACCTTGGATGATGGAAGTGGCGCCAGCAACAGCAGCACGACCGCTACAACAACCGTCACTGTGGCTGCAGTTGATGACCCTCCAACCATTTCCTCAATCGTAAATCAAACAACGAACGAAGACACAACACTGGCGGGAGTTGCATTCACCATCAATGACATTGACTCGGTTGTCACTTGTGACGGAACTTTGCAAGCCACTTCAAGCAACACAACCCTTCTGCCCGACGCGAATATCGT
This sequence comes from bacterium, assembly GCA_009918675.1. Taxonomy (GTDB): domain Bacteria; phylum Bdellovibrionota_B; class Oligoflexia; order Silvanigrellales; family Silvanigrellaceae; genus RFOM01. The sequence continues at coordinate 3,436 of RGDM01000044.1, read as the reverse complement.
TCGTCATGGCTCGGCTCAGAGCTGTACGCTCGACCTAATTCCTGCCGCGAATCAAAATGGCACAGCCACTGTGACTCTCACGTTGCCTTTCTCAACTCCGGTCACGCGTAGTTTTGTTTTGACCGTAAATCCGGTGAACGATGCCCCAACGCTGGAAGCGATTGCTGATCAGGCGACCGATGAAGACACACCGTTAACGGGCATTGCTCTGAGCATCGCTGACATCGACACTCAGCTCTCGTGCATGTCTGCAATGAGTGTTGTCAGTTCATCGAATACGTCCTTGATTCCAACGAGTGGTGTGAGCTTCGCAAGCAGTGGTAGCAACTGCACAATGTCTTTAACCCCGGCAGCGAATCTGTACGGTGAAAGCAACATCACCGTACGCGTGACTGACGGCCAGCTCACCGCTGATAGAGTGTTCAAACTGACTGTCAAATCCGTCAACGATGAACCCACCATTGGCTCGATTTCTGCTCAAATCACCGCGGAAGACACGGCCAAAGTAATTAATTTCACAATCAATGACCCCGACGGTCCGCTCAATTGCGAAACCGCATTGACGGCTATTTCAGTCGACACAACCAAAGTCGTGACCACGGGTTCACCTGCGCCCGTCACATTCTCGGGCACGTATCCCAACTGCTCGGCCACAGTGAATCCAGTCCCCAATGCCAATGGTACAACCCTACTGACCTTCTTGATTGATGATGGTCAGCTCACCGGATCTCGCACCTTCCCCTTTACAATTTCACCAGTGAATGACGCACCGACGCTGACAAATCCGGGCGCGTTGACAACCCAGGAAGATGTGCCTGTTACTTTCACCGTTAACATCGCCGATGTGGACAACTCACTGACCTGTGCGAGCTCCCTGACGGTGACTTCGGACAATCAAAATGTGCTTGCCGACTCGGGCATTTCTAAGACCCAGGGAAGCACAGTGGCTGGCACCACAACCTGCAGCGTCACGCTTGCTCCTGTTGCGAATGCTTCGGGTACTGCAAATATCTCGATGTCGGTGACCGACAATATTGCAGCCCCAGTAACAACGTCCTTCCAACTGACTGTCACTGCCGTGAACGACACACCCACCATCTCCGCTATCACCGACAAGTCCATCAACGAAGATGAAGTTCTCACGCTCACGGGAATTGCCATTGCCGATGTTGAATCTACCTTGAGTTGTGCAACCGCCTTGAGCGCAACCTCAAGCAACACTCAATTGATACCCGTTGCAAACATTGTCTTCGGCTCAAATGCCAATGGCTGCACCGCAACCATCACTCCGGTTGCAGATGCGAATGGAACATCGCTGATCAAGTTCAGAGTGAGTGATGGCAACTCGTATTCAGAAAGCGCATTCAACGTCACCGTGGGAGACGTCAACGACCCACCAACACTTTCAACGTTCAGCAACGTGACTCTGACTCAAAATCAAGGTGCGAGCACCATCAATTTCACACTCAATGATGTCGACTCCTCTGCAGTCGCATGCTCATCGACTTACGTGACGCTCACAAGCAGCAACACCGCACTACTTCCTCTCAACAGAATGACCTTGGGAGGCGCAAAGCCAAATTGTACGCTCGCGCTGAATCCAGTGGTGACTGAAACGGGCGTTTCAAATATAACTGTGACTGCAAACGATTTGTCAGCATCTTCTGTCGTGCGCGCATTCACCCTGACGGTCAATGCTCAAAACGCTCCCACGATCAGCGCAGTTGCAAGCGATTCCACTAATGAAGACACGGCAAAATCAATCACACTGAATGTGGGCGATGCCGACGGTGCACTGTCGTGCTCAACCACACACCTCAGCTATACCTCAACAAACACAAATGTCGTCGCTTCTACAGGTGCGGTTGTTTTCGGCGGCGCTTGGCCTACATGCACCGCAACAGTTTCACCTGTGGCAAATGCATCAGGAACAACCACGCTGCGATTCACCATCAACGACGGACTGGCGCAAAATTCAACCGATGTTTCATTGACTGTGAATGCGGTTGACGACGCTCCTGTTCTCAGTGCCATCTCAAACCAAACGACGAATGAAGACACAACTCTCTCTGGTGTGGTGGTTTCGTGGACAGATGTGGACTCAAGCTATAGCTGTACGAGTGATCTGACTATCACTTCAAGCAATACTGCATTAATACCGTCAGAAAATATAACAAAGTCGGTTGTTAATAGTCAGTGCCAATTGAGCCTACAACCACTTGCCAATCAAAATGGCACGAGCACAATCACTGTCTCGCTGCCCTTTGGCTCGACCTCGGTTTCTCAAGCGTTCACCTTGAGTGTAACACCGGTCAATGATGCGCCAACGATCTCAGATGTGACAGATAAAAGTAGCGATGAAGACACTCCGCTTTCAAACATCGCAGTCACAATCAACGACATTGATGCCGGTACAACACTCTCGTGTTCGACATCTCTCAGTGCATCGTCTTCGAATAAAACACTGTTGCCGGATGCAAACATCACTTTCAGCGGAACCGCTCCAAACTGTCTGATGACACTCACGCCTGCTGCTAACAAAAATGGAAACACCACCGTGACGCTGACGGTGTCTGATGGCGCGCTTTCGGCAGTTGATCAATTTGTTTATACTGTGAACCCTGTCAATGATGTTCCAACGATTGAAGCACTGGCTGATGTCACAACCACAGAAGATATTCCAACGGTTGTGAGCTTTACAGCGAATGATGCGGATGGAAATTTAACCTGCACAAGCGCGAATCTCTCTTACTCTGTGTCCAATTCAACTCTTCTTGCGGGTGCGTCAGCCATCCGCTTCGGCGGAGCGTGGCCCGATTGTTATGCCATTCTCACTCCGGCAGCGAATGCCTTTGGGACCTCGACTGTCACGTTTACTGTCAGAGATAACGTTCCAACAAGCTCGTCTCAGAGCTTTACTCTCACTGTAACTTCAGAAAACGACACCCCAACAATCACCTCGGTGTCGAATCAAACTGTCAACGAAGACACAACATTGAACATTCCGATCACAATCTCAGATGTTGAATCGAATATGGATTGTTCGAGTTCTCTGACAATCCTTTCAAGCAACACAGCTGTGCTTGATCCTGCTTTGATTACGCCCACAGGAACCTCAACCGGCAAGACAGCCAGCTGCACCGTTCCACTGCGTGGAGTTCTAAACACAAACACAGCATCGTCTGGACCCGTCACAGTCACCTTCCGTGTCAGCGATGGCTCTTTAACTGCAGACACAGTCTTCCAACTCACCATTCCTGCTGTGAACGATGCCCCCACACTCAGCAGCATTGCAGACACCTCAACTCTTGAAGACACTGCGAAGGTTATTAGCGGCGTGGTGATGACTGATGTTGATTCAACGCTTGCGTGCTCAAGTGCGTTGAGTGTTGTTTCATCGAGCAATGCGTCTTTGCTTCCAACAGGGAATGTTTCC
>RGDM01000043.1 GCA_009918675.1 bacterium | reverse complement strand
GCGCGAATGAGAATTCTTGGCAAAGGCAATGTCCGCGACATGTTGCTCAACGACACTCTCGAGGAACTCAGCCGCGCGATTGCCGAAGATTTCTCGCCAACAACCGGTGTTCCTGGTGAACTTGTTAAGGTGGAATATGGCCGTCTTGAGCGGGTTATTTTCCAACGCATCAACACAGTCATCAACTTCACCGCGCAAGAGCGTGAAAATTCCGAGCTCACTCGCCTCGATTTTGTCACTTTGTTGAACGAGAAATTGCGCGAAGCATATAGCCGCAAAGAATCGCTCTTTGGTGCCGAGCAAATGCGCGATATCGAGCGTTGGGTTATGCTGCAAACCATCGACCAATATTGGAAAGACCACCTGCTGAGTTTGGATCATCTCCGCGATGGTATCGGCTTGCGTGGCTATGGCCAGAAAGACCCATTGCAAGAGTACAAGCGCGAAGCATTCGACCTCTTCAAACGTCTCATCTCAGCAATCAAGGTTGATACTTTGGAAACATTGTATCGAATCCAGCCTAACTTGGCCGAAAAGTTTGCTGCTGACGCAGAGCGCGAAGCACAACAGCGCGCGGAGCGTGAACTTTCTGGCAGCGCTGCTGTGCATGCCGAAGCCGACCTCAATGCGGTTCCATTGCAAGAAGTGAGCGAATCGCAGGAGAATGTTGTCCGAGTTTGATCGGTTTTTTTGCATCCCCTCGCGCGGCGCTGCAAAATCAAAGACTCCTTCCTCACCGCATTCACGCGGATGAAGAAGGAGTTTTTCTATGTCGGTGATTGTTCGCTCTGCGGTCACCATTGGCCTAAACATCACCCCGGTGACGGTTGAAGCTGCACTTGGCAGCGGATTTTCCGGAGTACAACTGATCGGACTTCCGCAAGATTATGCCCGCGATGCACGCGAGCGTATCCGAGCAGCCATTGAATCTCTGGGAATGAGTTTGCCGGCGCGAAGATTAGTTGTTTCCGTTCGTCCGAGCGAAGCAATGAAACAATTTAAATCTGGTTTGGAGCACCTCGACTTACCCTGCGCAGTTGCCATTCTGTCGGCGCTTGCAGATCAGCAGCAGCCACCTAAAGTTGCTGGCGGCAACCTCAAACAATTTGCGCATCTTTTGCGCTCAAAAAATTTCCTATTTGCTGGCCAGCTCACCTTGGCCGGAGAAGTCCTTGCCTTGGAAAATTCACTTCCGTTTGAAATTATTGCGCTTCGCCAGCAAGATGAAGATTTTTATATTTGCAGCAACAGAACTGTGACTCGAACAGAACTCAACAGTTCATGCGAACCTTTCATTCAGGTTCGCTCACTCAAGGAATGCCTCATCAAAGTCGAACTCATGACACGTGCAAAGAGCGCTGCTGACCGCAGGCAAAATCTCAACTCTTTGTGCACAATTCAAGGCTCAGATCCTCACGAATTTCTTGAATATCGTAAATCTGAAATCAAATCGACACTCGATCTGTTCACTGCTTGCCCTGAATTGGCCACTGCATTGTCCATTGCAGCAGCAGGCCGACATCACATACTCCTGGCAGGATCACCTGGCTGTGGAAAAACTTTCGCACTTCGCCACTTGGCTCACTTACTTCCTCCGTTGACAGAGCAAGAACGCATGGATGTGGCCCTCATCCACAACCGGACTCCCGAAAACCTTCAAGCTCGCCCCTTTCGCTCTCCGCACCACAGTGCGTCGGCCGCTGCTTTGTTGGGAGGCTCGTCCCTTCAACCTGGCGAAGTATCTCTTGCTCATCACGGAATTCTTTTTCTTGATGAACTTGCAGAATTTCCTCGCCCCACCCTCGAAGCACTGCGCGAACCACTCGATGAGAAAAAAATCTCGCTCGCTCGAGCACGCGGACGAGTTGAACTTCCTGCTGGTTTTATGCTCGCCTCAGCAACCAATCCGTGCCCGTGCGGATTTTACTTCTCACGCTTCCACAATTGCCGTTGCCTGACACATTCAGTCAGCAAATATCAGCAAAAGCTTAGCGGACCACTGCTCGAACGTTTTTCAATTTTGCTGCTAGTAGACCATTTACAAGAAATGCCCGCATTGAATTCAGCAAATGGCGGCACAAAACAAACAATGACTGAGGATTCGCCGCTGCGTCAGCTCTCTCTGCGCTGGCTGGCTCAGTGGAGGCAGGATCCAATGTTGTGGGTGGAACGCCTTTTAAAGATACAACACAGCTTTTGGACAAAAAATGACGAACCACTTGGGCAAGGCAATGTGCAAAAAATTCACGAGTCGATCGAGTTCTTGACTCAAAAAGAACATTGGAGCGCTCGGACAAGAACCCGCTTAAGAGAACTGACTTTGACAATGTCAGCGCTTTTTCCTGAGGAATTTGCAGTCTGGCCCGTCTCTGATTTTATTGCGGTTGCCGTTGCTCTCCGCGGGTTCGAAGGGGCCTTACAGAAGGGTGTCCAGTTTTTGACTCCCTCCCCCTGGGCATCCATTCTTAAGGACAGGAATGAAAGTCACGATACCCATCCTGATGCATTGCAAGACTGAATCCCCAATTGCTGCGGAGGACCTCTCACATGGCCAAAACAATTCTCGTGGTTGATGACGCACAAACGATCCGTCACCTTACCCGCTTTGCTCTGAGCAAGGGTGGCTTCAATGTTATTGAGGCAGAGGATGGAGTTCAGGGCCTAAAAATGCTTGAAAAGTCGTCGGTCGACTTGATCATTTCAGACTTGAACATGCCAAACATGAATGGCCTGGATATGTGCCGGAATATCAAAAGCAATGAACGGACGAAGCATATTCCAATTTTTATGTTGACCACCGAATCGAGCCAAGAAGTCGCTCTACAGGGCAAAGAAATTGGGATTATGGCTTGGATCGTCAAACCATTCGTGCCAGAAAAGCTCTTGGCTGCCGTGCAAAAGGTTGTTGGCGGCTGACATTTTTCGGCCCCATGCTCTTTCGGAACGGGGGCCAGACCGGCACCCGTTTTTATTTTTGGACAAGGACACATGGCCACAACCATCGCGCAGAAATTTAGAAATGTAAGCCGGCTGAGCCAAATCGTGAACATCCTTGCACGCTATGGTTTCAGTAAAGAATTGCGCGACACCGAGCTTGCTTCGTTCGTCACAGAAGTCCCCTCTGAGGAGCAAAACTCGGAAAACTCTCCGCCCGTGCGTCCGGATTTGTCTGGTGCACGTCGACTTGCACTCGCGTTTGAAGAACTTGGTCCCACTTTTGTCAAACTCGGTCAGCTGCTCGCCTCGCGCGAAGATGTTTTTCCGAAAGATGTCATTGTCCAATTACGCCGACTCCAAGATCGCGCCAAACCAGTCCCGAACGAACTCATTCAGAAAATCCTCGATTCCGAGTATCACGGGCGAACCAAAGACTATTTTGACTTCATTGATCCCGAGCCACTTGGTTCGGCAAGTATTGGACAAGTGCACAAAGCACGTTTGCGCGATGGCCGTGACGTGGTGCTCAAAATCCAACGTCCGGAAATCGAGTCTATTATCAAAACAGATCTCTCAATTCTCGCAGGGCTTGCCTCCGTGCTGGAAGGTGCCATTCCGGAAATTCGACTTCTCCGCCCCAGTGTCGTGGTTGAAGAGCTGAAAAAAAGTTTGTTTGCGGAGCTCGATTACTTTCGTGAAGCCGCAAATACCGAGCGTATGCGGACATTCTTTGAGAGCGATGCAACAATCTACATTCCAGAAATTCTGCGAAGCTATTGCACGCGCCATGTCCTTTGTATGGAAGCCATTGCTGGTCAAAAACTAACCCGTCTTGAACGCAGCGAAGAGCACAATCGATTGGTTGCGCATGGAGTGCGAGCATTCCTCGACATGACATTTAAACACGGTATGTTTCATGCCGATCTGCACCCAGGCAATTTTATCCTCATGGACTCAGGGCGTCTTGCAATTTTAGACTTTGGTCTGACAGCTCGCCTGACCCGCGACATGCGGGTGACAATGAACTATTTGTTTGTCGCGCTGGTGAATGAAGACGTAGAAACCTTTGCAAGACTTTTTATTGAATTGACTGAAGCCCGCGGGGATGTCGATAGGAAAAGCTTGGAAGATCAGGTCCGCGATAAAGTGGATTCTGTGTTCAGTCTTCCCCTCCGCGAGCTGCAGCTCGGAAAGTTGCTGATGCAAATCGCCCGTATCGCAGCCTCGCACAATGCACCCGTGAGTCGAGACCTGGTTTTGTTTTTCCGCGGACTCATTGCTCTTGAAAGTTTTGGCCGCAGCCTTGATCCACATTTTGAAGTTTTGCGGGAAACCGCCGATTACGCAAAAACATTCTCTCAAGGCGCTCTGGCACGGAGTCTGTTTCAGCAAGACTCGTTGCTGATGATACGCGACTCCCAGGCCCTTGTTCGGGAACTGCCTTTCACCCTGCGAATTCTGACAAAACGTCTGCAGCAAGGCGACCTGGCAGCAACCCTCGAATCGCCCGACGTCAAACGCCTCTCTTCGGAAATTGAACGCGCCGGACAGAGACTCAGCCTTGCACTTATTTTGGGCGCTTTGGTGCTCGGGAGCAGTTTACTCACCTTCAACCGAAAGGGACCTTTGTTCGATTCTTTAGCAACCTTTGGCTTATTGGGCTTTGGAGTTGCAGCCTTGGTTGGGCTGTGGCTTATTGTGGCCATCCTGAAATCTGGAAGGCAGCCCGACTGATGCTCAAACGGTCTCATTTTAGCGCGGACCTCTGGTTTATTTTTGGGTCATTTTGCTATGGCGCTGAGGCTTTTCTCCTCAATTGCCAGAGCGAAACTCTCCTTTTGCGGATCAAATCCCCCACGCCAGCTGCGCTGGGCGAAATTGCTGCTTTTTTCGATCAGGTTGAAGACAATGTGCAGAAACTCATGCGCAGCGAAATCCGCGTTTTTGTCAATTGTAATCCGGATGAGTCGCAGCCGGAGCAATGGGCCGACGAACTGATAGCCTCGGTGATGACCGAGTTAAAGCCGAAAGTCAGAATCAGCGCTCAGGGTTTTGATGTTGAATTTTCAGACATCCGCGGGCTCACCCCAACCGACGGCACGGCATGGAGCAATCTTGTCACAGACGTATGGCCCCAGCTTCCTTCCTGATGTAATCTTTAAGTAAACAGACAAGGTGAGGTGTGGCGTGCGGTCGACACAAGGACGAAAGTCTTCTGCTGGTTTTATTATTTCAACCCTGACCGCCTGCATATGCGTTCTTTCGGCAGGAGCGTTCGCAGCATCCAAGGTGAAACCCGAAATACCATTGGGCGATGAACCAATCGAACAGCCCAAAGCCGCACCCGCACCAAGCAAGGGAAAGGCAAAAGCCCCCAGCAACAAGCCTGCTCATGAAGCGGAAAAAGATCCTCATGCCGCTGCCCCTGCTGCGCACGGTGAAGAAAAGGATCCTCACGCAGCTCCACCCGCCGCGCACGGTGAGGAAAAAGACCCTCATGCAGCGCCCTCAGCAGCGCCCTCAGCAGCGCACGGAGAGGAAAAGAATTCGCACTCGTCGCCTGCCTCAACCCACGATGCAGCTAAGGGTGGCAAAGAAGCAGGAGAATCTGCTCACGGTGAAGAGGCCGACCCTCATGCATCGGCGAGTCAAAGTGAACACAAATCTCGGTTGTTGGAAGGAAAAGTGGATGCTGCCACACCAGCAAAAGGATCGGGCCTCGCTTGGTTTTCAATTGTCTTTATTGTTCTCGCTGTTGCAATCTTTATTTTCACCTAACTTCAAACTTTGAAACAAAAACGTCATCTTCTCGGAGAGCCTATGAAAATGTCTCGCACTCTCTCTCTATTGACTCTGCTTGCCCTACAGGTGAGCACGAGCGCTCACGCCGCAAACAAAAGTTCCTCAGCAAAATTAAATTCACAGAGCAAAGGCAAACCAGCCGCAGCCGCAACACCTGCAACAACACCAGCTCCTGTGATGGTCAAAACGGCTGAATACGCCGTGAAAGCGGAAGATTCCGTTTTTGCGATTGTGACACACAAAGCAGGCCTCGCAGCAAAGCTTGCCCACAACCATCTTGTTGTTGCGCGCGGATATGATGCCAAGCTGATCGCCGACCCAAATCAACTCAACTCGGGAAGCTTTGAGTTCAAAGCGAAGGTGGCGGAATTTGAAGTCGACAGGCCAGATCTGCAGAAACGCTGGTATCCCATGGTGCAATCATTGGGCTGGCTGAATGAGCCTTTTACGAATTTGAAGGATTCCGATCGGGAAAAAATTCGTGAGAATATGCTTTCAGAAGAGCAAATGGATGTTGAGAAATACCCAACCATCAGCGCACAAATTTTAAAGATAACTGATGCCACCAGCAAAGTTGGCGAACGCTCCTACAACAAAAAAGCAAGCGTCGCTGTTACTCTTCACGGGAAAACAGTGACTCGAGATTTCTCTGCAAATATCAAGCTTCAAGGTGACGAACTGCTTGTCGATGCCGTGACTGATTTTAAGTTCAGCGAGTTTTCCATCGTTCCTTACAAAGCGTTGCTCGGGGCACTCGGCAATGACGACACGTTCAACATGCTGGTCAGCCTGAGGGCGGTTAGAAAATGAGTGCATCGCAGCAAACGATCTTTGAAAAAATCCTCGCCGGCGAGATCCCCTGCAAGAAGGTTTGGGAAGATGAGCACACGCTTGCATTTCATGATATTTCTCCGCAAGCGCCCGTGCATGTTCTGGTGATTCCGAAAACAAAGATAATCAATGTTTCGCATGCGAATGAAACACAAAGCGAAATTCTTGGACGGGTTTTGCTGACCGCAAAACGGGTCGCTGAAATTCTTGGAATTGCCACGAGTGGCTATCGACTTGTTCTCAATAATGGCAAAGATGGTGGTCAAACCGTTGATTATCTGCATTGCCACGTTTTGGGTGGTCGGTCTTTAGGATGGCCGCCGGGCTGATTGCTCATTTCTCCAGGCTTGAAATTTCGGAAAGGCGCCTCATCACGTGCGCAAGGAAACTTCATTTTTAATTGTCGGCGCAGGTGCCGCTGGTTGTGCAGCTGCAAAATGCTTTGCAGCAGCTCGACTTGCGCCGGAAGTTGTTCTGCTTGAACAGCACTCTGAACCGGGGGGAAGCGCAGGCTACTTTTCTCGCGGCGGACCTCGCCGTACGTTTGATGCAGGTGCAACTCAGTTGATTGAATGCCAAAGCGGCCAGCTGCAAGAGCTGCTCTATTCAATGTGTCCAGCGAAAGATCAAAAAGCGAGCTGGGAACTTTTTGAGCCAATTCCGCAAATCAGTCAGCATTGGAACGAGCAAAATTGCGCTGTCATTTTGAGGTCAGATGGACGAGTGATTTGGAGTTCTCAGCGCTCAGCAACCGAAGAAGAAGAAAAAGACCTTCGCAGACTTGAAAAATTTCTCGCAATGAGCGGCAAAGAAGCAGACTGGATGTGGCAGCTGCTCAAAGAAATTCCCCGCTTTCCTCCGCAGTCGTGGGCCGACATCAAGCGCGCACTCGAGCTGTTTGGAAAAGTTCCGTGGATCAAGAAAATAAGCTTTCCGGTGCTCTTTTTTCTGAACGCTGAAAAAATGCTTCGCCTGTATGGGATCCGCCCGAACAGTTTGGCTTATGACGTTGTCGCTGGATTGCTCGTGGACACAACCCAATCATCACCACAAAAATCGCCGTGGTTGGCCGCGGCAATGGGAATTTCAATTATCCGGCGTGGGCTTTTTCGCTGCCGGAAGGGAATGCGTGGATATTTTCGTCCTCTGCTGAGTTCGTTTGAACAAAACGGTGGAGTTTACACGCCCCACTCACAGGTCATACGTCTTGAGACACATCCAGATGGTTTTCTTGTGACCTCACGAGACTCACGCAGCGGTGAACTTGCAGAGCATCTCGTGCGTTCGGCGGCACTCCTCAATTTAACAATCTGGGACATTGCCAGCGGCTTGATTCCACCAGAAGACCCGCTCAACAAAAACAAAGTGTTTAAGACATGGAGCGCGCGCGCCGCGCAAAACAAGGGTTGGGGAGCTTTCGCTTTGTACGCCTTAGTCGAAGACAAACCGGAGTGGGACGACGTGCCGCAATACCTGCAGCTCTTCCCCTCTTCAACCGATCCACAAGCACTGCAAACTCCGCTGTATGTTTCCATACCTGCGCGCAGCGACCAAGCAAACCCAAGTGGATTCCGAGTGCTGACTGCAACCCTGCATGTCGCAGCAGAAGATGTCAGCGAGCAAGAACGAAGCACATGGAAACAAGTCCTCATGGCGAGAATCTCTGCCGCGTTGAACGCTCGCCTCGAGTCGGTAGAAACAGCAACTCCAGCAACATTTGCGCGCTACACAGCGCGTAAAAACGGTCAGGTGGGCGGCATCCCGCTTGCGCTCAAGAACTTCATGTTTTTCGCTCCCCCTTCACAACTGACTCATCCCACCAACAAAAAGTGCAAACTTCTTTTAATCGGTGACACTGTTTTTCCAGGCCAAGGAGTGGTTGCATGTTCGGTCAGTGGAATCGCTGCATTCGAACGCGCCACGAATCTGACATTTCAATCCATCCAAGGTAAAACTTTCGGGCTCGCGAACGGACAATGATAAACTTCAGCCCATGCTGAGAATTGATTACACATCAGATCGCGGGCGTGGCGTTTTCGCTGGAACATTCATACCAGCAGGAACGATATTGGAAGAAGCTCCAGTGATTGTCGTTCCTCCAGAGCAACTTGCAACGATCAAAGAAACCATACTCTTTGAATATTTTTTTCAATGGCGTGTTGATGGACGCGAGGCCTGCGCCATTTGCTTGGGGAATGGCTCGCTTTATAACCATTCCTCAAACCAGCCAAACGCGCGTTATGTGCGATTATATGATGCTCTCAAAATTCGCTTCATTGCCGTGCGCGATATTCATCCAGGCGAAGAAATTCTTACAAATTATAATGGGGACGCCGAATGCCGACGTCCCCTTTGGTTTGAAGACACTCAACGCGACCCGATTAGCGCTCGTTGCACTCGAGCTTCTTAAGCTCTTTGCCAAATTTGCTATCACTTCCAGGCAAAGGAATCGAGATCTCGCCAATAACAGGAATTCCTTTAACCACCACACGGGTCGGCTCAACATCAACCCGCTTGAGGTTAAACGAGATAGGCAGACCCACTTTTGCTTTGATGTTGATCCCATAAAGATCAATTTGGGCTGCTGATTTTTCGTTGTTAAAGATGTTTTGCACTCCGAAACGCTTGTCTAAGGTGACTTCAAGAGCTGGAGTTCCTGTCATTTCAATGCGGCAGACCACCGCATTTGCTTTCTCAAGGGTCAGCTGTGCAAGGGGTGAAGTTGGCGAAGAGGCCTTCATCTCGAGCGTACCGAATGCGTTGGCGAGCTGGGTTGCAGCATTCACCACCTTGGGGTCTTCAACAAACAAAGGCATATGCTTAGCTGCAGTATCAAAGAACGCACTATTCAATCGCAAATTCCGCGTACCATTAAAGACAATATTCCGTGCCTCGGTTGCGTTGGTGATTAACGTTTCGCGATTCAAATCATTAAATTTTTCCCAACGGACTGGAACATCTTTGATAAAAAAGCCATCTGGAACATGACTCACCGCAAGTGACTCACCCGACCACATGGTTTTGTCTTCATCGTTGCGGGTCAACACACCAAAGTAATCGGATTCAAAGGAAGATGCCGCTGAGAATCGCAGCCCCTTAAAAAGATACTGGCCAGAATCTCCAACGAGAAATTCACCTGCGCTTTCGAAAGACCATTTCATGCCGCTGCGACCACGCACAGTACCCGCCAGGCCAGTGTTGCCATTCCAACCCGTGCGTGCTTCAAAGCTCAACTTACCAGCAGGTTCCAAACCAACTTTCTTCAAGCCGCTCTTTGAAAGAAGCTCATTGATGTCAGAAAGAACTTCGTTCAAACCGATCTGTGCCATAAAAATGCGAATGCGTGCGGAATTTAGTTCAGAAGACTCGAGTGCGAAATTTGAACCAGAGCCAATTGCTTTTCCAACCAACTCAGAAATAGCATGCCACTGCTGAATATCTTTACTGTCTGCTTGAAACTCCGACGGCGTTTCATGAGCAATATCGGCAGACTTCGGACACGTGAGCCCCCAACGTTTGCACCATTGTGCAAAGCTGAGCTTTTCAAGGGCTAAATTATTTTCGCTCCCTTTGAGAGAGGAAAGCTTGGATGCATCGTCGCGATTGTCTATCTCAGAGCGAGCACACGAAATAGCAACAGCGATTAACCCACCAGCGGCCAAAAACCTCCACGCGGCACGTCGAGCACAACCAACAAACACTTGCTTCATAGTCTTTCCTCCTTGGACTCCTCATTAAAGAGTACAAGGAGGGGATGGGCCTCAGACACGGTTGTGCCAAAGCAAACGCGTGGGAGAAAATTGCCCAGAAGATCATGTGCTAACTACGTTTTGCGCTTGAGCTTAACGTATCGGCCGAGGTCGGAAGGGATATTCGGAAGGCCTTGTACTTCACTTAAAAATTGCAAAGCACCAACCTGCCAATCGCCCATGTTGCATTTGTCTGCCGCAGCAGAGCCATCGGCGTTTTTCAGCCCCCAAGTGCTGTCGCCACTTGTCCAGTTCCCATTGTTTGCCGCAGCGCCCATATTGCCGATAAATGAATCGTCTTTGTAATCCTGTTCCATCAGATTCAACGGTCCGTGCAATGCATCATCAAGCAATCCAGTGCCCTTTGGTCCCATGACCATTGCAATACCGCCGCCATTGCCATCGCCCATGCCGCGCAGTCGGCCTGCATCGGTAACCACCACAACAAGTACCTTTTTCTGATGCGTTGACATCGCATTGGCAATAATATTGAGCCCCATTGCGAGTTGCCGCATGCCTTCCACGTAGTTGAGATTATTAAAAAGCACCCCAGGAACGTCTGTATTCTTAGAAAAATCCAAATTCGAACCGTCGAGGTCGTTCAAATTCAGAAACAAGGAAAAATTTCGGTACGGTTGATCGGGAATACTGAGCGTATTCGCGACATAAGCGCACTGAACCAAAAACTCTTGTTGCGCAGCAACTTCGATTGTCGACTTATCGGAAGGGATAAATCGTGCCTGTGTGTTTCCCAAAGATGTGTTGATTGCGGCTTTAAGATTGGCAAGATTTTCGGCGGAGTCATTCGATGCATCAAGCCCGCCTAAAAGAGTGGTGGATTCTTTTGCCGCCAGCGCTTTCAAGCTCGCTATTTGGGCTTTCAAACTCTCGCGCGAATTGAGAATAGCTTGCCGGCGCTTTGGTGCACTGACGCTAATTTTGTCAAAAATATTTGCCATGTTGCCTTTGTCAAAAAGGCGTTCATCAAAAAAGCCTTTGTTTAGACTTTGCTCAAGGTTTCCAACGAAGGTCGAGACGGGGCGGCCTCGGACTTCAAACTTTCGCGCATCGTCTTTTGCATTGATTTTGCTATAAACGACGTTGAAGTTTTCGCCACCATTTGCATCGTACTGAGTTCCCATCATAAACGCCGTAATACCCAACGGGCTCGTAATGATGTTTTTGTAGCCTGCATAGTGATTGATGTCGCCCAATTCAGGGCGCAACTTGGCCATAACCAAGTTATGATTGGTGCCAGGGGATGGCATCAAACCAATTGCAGTTTGAAGTGCAACGTCGTCAGGAAACTTGCCAACCAGATTTGTATAGCTAAAAGTATTGCTCGCAGATTTTGTTGCCTCGCCGTCGTAAGTGCCGTAAAAAAGCCGCTTACCAAACCACTCGTTGAAGCGTAAAGTAGCGAATCGGTTGAGCTCGCCACCAGGGCCGCCACGGCAAAGCTTTTTAACTCCGCCGCTGGTGAGATGCGCAACAGTGTTACCTGCTTTCACTGTCGCCGGATGAGTTGCATCGCTGAGAGTTGCAGTCGCAACCTCGCCATTGACTATTTTTCCGAGTGCGAAAATCAGCGGCGCATGCACCTGATCAAATATCTTTATTGTCACAAGTGTCCACGGACTGGAGGCAGAATAGGCTGCAGAGGCTGCTTGAAGCTGGAGGAGCGCTTGCATCTGCCGAAGGCTTCCTGCTTCGCCCAGACTGCGGGTCAGTTCAAAGGAATCACCCACCGACCAATGCGGCTGCGGTAACTGTCGTCCCGTCAAGAGTCCATGCCAACCTGGGACCTGAACCATTTGTCCCAAACTTTCAAGCATTGCTGTTGAAGCAAGTGAGCCAAGCCCCAGTTTTAAAAGCTCGCGACGCGACCAATTTGAACCCGACATAACAGTTCTCCTGGACAAAACTTATTTCGCAGTTGCAAACGCATAAGAACTCAACAAAGAAGCTATCGCGATACGACGCTTTTCCAGATAAGCAACATCGCTTGCATTGGCTGGCTGCGCGCCACAGTTTTCAGCCGCAGAAAAAGCGTTCAAAGCGTCTTGGTATTGTTGAGTGTTTGGCGCAAACAAAGGAAGACAACGCTTCAGCATTTGTTCTGCCTCTACTTTCCCCGAACAATAACACTTTGAGCTCGGACTTTTGACATCACAGTTAAATGCAGCAACGTTTGCGGCATTGATAAGAGCTTTTAAATAAAGTTCATCCTCAAGGGTATCTGGCGCCACGCCGGTACGATTTGCTTCAATGTCCAAAAATTCCTTTTCTACATCCAAAATATTTTTTCCAACATGCGCGGTGTAGATTGATGGAAGCAAGAACCGCACTCGACCCTCGGAAAGCGATTGGTTTGTTGCATTGATATCAACCATAAGCATTTCTTGGGTAATTTTGAGTTGGTCAGCACCCACACAATTTGTAAATGCGTCGTTCAATTGGCTGAGGTTTTTCCTCTGTCGCCCATCACTGGAATTTGAGCTCAAGTACAGCGTTTGATCTGAGAGGTTCGGAACAGCATCGCCGTCGGAAGGGAGTTGTGCAGATTGTGTTGGCGCAGGACCAACAGTTGGCGCTTCTGCCTTGCGGGCTGAAATATTATTTGTGGACGCAGGAACTTTCACAGCAGTGGAATTTTGTTTCAGTGCATCCAAACCGCAGGCGTTGACAATGACGGCTGTCAGAATCAGGCCAGAAAGCGTCAGGGTGTTGAGCATCCGAATTCGACTTTTCATTATTGCGCTCCTGCTGATTGACACGCAAACGTTTCGCTCAGGAAATACGACTGAAAGAGCGGCATTAATTTTCCGCCACCTTTTGTCCATGCCGAGGACATCGCACTGATCACCTCAGAATTTGTTGCATTCAGATTGCTCATTGCGCGCGGAACAATGCGCGCCAAACCACGCGCCATAGTCAGCTCATCGGTTAAGTAATACCGCGCCAGATCGCCCACATTTTTAAAGATCACTTGCTTTTGTGTGTCATCTTCAACCGCACAGGCCTGTTCCTGGCCAGGGCCCGAACCAATATCGAGAAAGGATTTGAAAAAGATCAGATTGAACGATTCTACAGTGCTGCCACCATCGTACATTTGACCCCATTTTGATCCTGAAGCCGAAAGGACGTCTTTTCGTAACAAAGCATCCAGACCCGTCACTTCATTTTCAGCTTTCTTTGTCAGTGATTCGAGCTTGTCGTAGGTCAGAATTTGACCGAACGGACCAAACGGTCGGAAGACAATCGAACCTGCAGCCAGATTCCGTCGCACATGACAGCCTTGGCAAAAGTTTCCTGTTGCAGGAATACGCGCGGTTCCGCGCGGCGCGAATTTACCTTCACCTTGACTCACCACACGCCAATCGGAAGTCTTCAGACACTCTGGAAGTGGCTTCACGGCCTCGCCCTCTTCACCGGTTGTATTTGCCTGCAAGGTGTCGCCGCGAATCACCTCATTGAGCGCTGCGACGCGTCCGTAGTTGTTGTTTTCCGAAAGCATGGAAGATGGCTTAGAGCTTAGGAATGCCAAGGTTGTGAAAAATGTGTCACGCGGTGAATTATCAGCTTTGAGATCACACGCCATAGAGCGGTCCGGTGGATTTACTCGCGTAGACTTGGTCTGAAAGAAGTACATCTTTGTACGAGCGTCCAGCCAATACAGATTCTTTCACCATCTGGAAAAATTCATCTGAGATATCTTGCGCAAGCTGAGCATCTATCACTGTTTTTAGCTTTCTGATATTTTCTGAGCCGCTGACCCGCTCGGCAAAACGTTTAAATCCATACGCAATAAACTCTTCGCGCCACTGCAATGCAAGCATCTCAACAGCTTTCGCACGCAACTCAGGAGTGACCCGCTTGTCGATGTCTTTAAACAGATTGGGCTCATCAAGAGTCGGCGCCCGACCAAGTGCATCTTGGGTCAATCGATTTAAAAATTCACGGCCACTGACTAAATTTGAGCACTTGTAATCGTAATTAACGATTGTCCCGAGACTCAAACCGGTGCCGTGATACTTGCCGCGCGCATCCGCAACAACCATTGGGAAATTCTTTTGGAACCAAGCAAGCACACCAGCCCATGAGTCACGCTTTGCACCCGTGAGTTTCGCTGGTGGCATTTCGCCCGAATCCACAGCTTCCTTTGCCGATAACGCAAATGCTCGCCAGTCCTCGAGTGTGCCATTCGCCTTCGCCCACACAAACGCGCCGCTGCCACCGGGTGAGTGGCAGCCCACACACCAGGCATTTGCCTTGTTGATCTGCGAGATTAAGTTCGCTGTTTGTGCATTGCTTGCTATTGGTGTCGCTAGCGCTGCAATTGATGACATTAAATCAGAGAACGATTTACGTTCGGCAGCACTCATTCCTGGGCGCATCGGCAAAGGTTTACCGACAGTTTTATCGAGGATTCTGTTTTCAATCGTCTGGAAGACTTCAACCGAAAACTGATCAGCCTCGATTTTAGCTTTGAGTTTCTCCATGGCTGTTGGAGATGCGATTATTTTTTCAAATGTATCCAAAAACGTTGGATCGGAGCTTGGAGTTTTTCCTGCCGCTTTCAACTCAGCTTCGCTCAGCGTGTCAAATTCACTTGGCATTGGCCAGAAACTGCGTTTGTCACGGCCCAGTCCATGGCAGCCTGTGCACTCTTCACGAAGTTTGAGCATCACCGTTTTATCGTCGAGCGCGGGTATGGGAGTGGGTGTGGGGGCGGAAGGTGCTTTGGGTTCGACGACGTTTGGCTTTGCTTCAAGCGCATTTGCCCCCGACTTGCAGGTCCCGGTCGAGCAAATGATTTTGTTGCCGAAATCTTTTGTACTATTTGAGCAGGCCGGCAATGCCAGAAGCACAGCACAAGGCAGAATTGCCAAGCTGAGAGATAGAAAATTTCGGCTTAATTTTAAACCATTCATCTCTTTGCACTCCGACGACTAGGCTCGTTATCGGCGGAATTTCGAAATGAATGAAGATTTATAAATAAGTTCGGCGATGCTGTTGAATTATAAAGTTTTGCAAAGCAAAATACGGTTTCCGAGAAACTCTCGAGAAAAAATCGTAAGCACCTAAAATTGTT
Source organism: bacterium (assembly GCA_009918675.1). Classification (GTDB taxonomy): domain Bacteria; phylum Bdellovibrionota_B; class Oligoflexia; order Silvanigrellales; family Silvanigrellaceae; genus RFOM01. The sequence continues at coordinate 11,725 of RGDM01000043.1, read as the reverse complement.
AGAATGGGTTCAATGGAAAACGATGGTGCGCCCGCCCTGATTCGAACAGGGGACCCCCGCCATGTCAAGGCGATACTCTAACCAGCTGAGCTACGAGCGCACGAGGTAACCGCTTCCCTACCCCCTCGATCTGAGGAAGTCAAGAGAGCTGCTGCGTATCAAGCAACCTGCAGAAACCTTGCAGCTTTCTTGGAAGCTTGTAGGCTTTTGGGGCGTAAAGAACATCGTTTTTGGGGAGGCTGTTGTGCAGAAGAACTATAATGTAGTCGCCGGTTTCAACATCATCGCTCCGGCGTATGACTTGGCAAACGACGCCATGACCTTTGGTCTCCATCGCTTGTGGCGCACGTCTTTGTGCAAGTTGGCTGCTAAGTTGCTACCCGCCCGAGGAAGTCTTCTCGACGTCGCAACCGGAACGGGTGATGTCATTCTTGGTCTTCTGAAACATCGCGGAGATTGCCATTTGGTTGGAGTTGATCCCTCCGAAGGGATGCTGCAAGTGGCCCGAGATAAATTTGCGAAAAAAGCAGCACTGCATCAAGGCTCAATCGACATTCGTTCCGGGGATGCGCGCAACTTACCGTTTCCTGACAACTCTTTCGATGTGGTGACAATTTCTTGGGGCATTCGCAATGTGAATCCATTTCAAGACGGCTTACGCGAAATGCTGCGTGTTTTGAAACCTGGTGGCTCACTGCTTGTTCTTGAAAGTGGCAAGCCAGAGCTCAAGCCTATTGGCGCAGCTTATAAGTATTATTCGAAACTGTTGCCATTTATTGGTGGACGAATTTCCGGATTCATGCCCGCCTACAAGTACTACACTGAAACGGTTGAATCGTTTCCGGCGGGAGCGCAATTTGTCGCTGAACTTTTTGAAGTTGGCTTTATTAAGGGACAGTATAAAACGCTCGGCGGTAGTATTGTGTATCTTTACTCAGCGCAGAAGCCACATTGATTTGTTTAGTTCGATTGTGAACCTGACTCACTTCCACTTACGAACCGCAAAATACAAATTTCGCAGTTCGTTCCCAAGCGCATGGGTGGACCCCAAAAGCCTGTCCCTTCACTGACATAAAGCCGGGTGCGGGTGTTTTTGATTGTGTAAAGTCCCGTATTGTAGGTTTGATCGCGATAAACAAAATAGTGGAGTGGCCAAAACTGCCCACCGTGCGTGTGGCCCGAGACCTGCACGTCAATCCATTGATGACGCTCGACAGAGGCGGCGTCTTTGGGCTGGTGTGCCAACAAAATATTAAGTGCCTGAGAGCGTGAATCAGGCGAAATAGATTGCACAGCTTCATCCAAACGTGTGTCTTTGCGAATCAATCCGTTTGGCTGGCGCAACCAAGAGCGATCCTCGATACCGATGATATTGATCTGTTGATCGGCAATTTTTAATTGAAAATTGTCGTTCGACAACACTTTCCAGCCCAGCTCATTTGCACAAAACTCACGCCACTGTTTTGGGTTGCTGTAGAATTCGTGATTGCCGGTCACGTAATAAACTCCGTGCGTTGCCTGCATCTCAGCCAAAGGCAACACCGCTTGCCGCAACTGCCGAACACTCCCATCAACCAAGTCACCGGTGACGAAAATGAGGTCTGGCTTGAGCGAATTAACCGTCTGACGAAGCCTGACCATTCGTTCTCCTCCCACCAAACCTGCGACGTGAACGTCAGAGATCACGACACAGTTTAGTTTTTCCAGATTGGGAGGAAGAGTCTTGTTGACCGGAATCACCTGATAGCGGATTTTTTCTGGCCGCAAAACTTTACCCACAGCACGCCAAGCCAAGACCGATGACACGCCCAAGACAAAAATAGCTAGAACAAATTCTGAACGACCAAAAAAATTCAAAAGCGCACTGAATGGCAGAGTTGCAACGCAGACAAGCATTAACAGATATGCAAACCCCATCCAGGTGAACATAATCACTTCGAGCAAACTTCTCAGTTTGCGAGGAACAGCACGCGCGATTGGAAATCCAACAATGGTCATCAGCCAAAGACTACCGACAATAGCAAGGCTCGTGGTTCGGTTTTCTTCACCAACAAGAGGCTCAATCAGGCGCTGAAAGATATAGTAATGAACGAGGCTGGTGATCCCAAGAAAAACAAGTATCGCTAAAAGCAAACGGTAAAACATGCATCAAATCTCAAAGAAAACGTTGATAAACCACTCTCAGGGGAGCTTTTTGCGAATCAGGAATTTTAGAGCCGGGCGTTGGTGCCTGCCCATCTCCTGCGGGCGGCGGAGTTCCCGCAGTTGGCGGAGCTCCCGCAGTTGCAGCAGTTCCGTCGGGCTTACGATCGTTCAGCGTGTTCTCCGATGCGTTTGCATTTTTTTCAAGAATCAATTGATATGTGCGCTCAACTTTTCCAGACACTCCGCGCACATTGACTCTGTATAAACGCGACTTCCAATTAAAAATGCGCGAACGAATTTCACGAGTCATGCGATCTTGCGACGGTATCAAATCGTCGAGCTCTTGCGGTTTGCTAACAAAGGCGCTTTCCGCTCGCTTATCTTCAATTCGGTCGACAATCGTATCTTCAACATCGCGGCCCGGCGGTGTCACCAGCGCAGACAACAGCTCCACTTTTGCAATATTGATATCAAGCAGCTTGCTGTCTTTAGGAGCAAGCGGCCAAATTGTAAAATAAGGCGAAAACACATTGAAGATTTCATCGTCATTAAAGCCCGGTATTTTGCGCAATTCTTCGAGTGATTCGAGAGCCGCATTTTTAGGTCGCCCAGGAACCTTACCGGGGCCATCGCCATACTGAGACATTTCATCTCCGGCATCTCCGGAATCAACTTTATCGCGATCAATGTAATCTTTGATGTTGGCGGCAAGCCTTTTGGGCGGGAATCCCTTCTCCTCAAGCCATTTAGATTCGCGCGGCATGGAAAAAATGCGTATGAGCGATTCGAATGCAACATCAGATGCTGGTTGAAAAGTAAAAAGATTCAAGTTCAATTTCGCACTTTCATTTGAAACATCCAAAACAAAATAGCCTTGGATATTTTGCAAAGCACTCACCAGTCCTTCGTCCATCGAAGCGCTGATGTTGATTTTGGACAGGTCTTTGATCTCCTCAAGTCCCTGCGAACCAATTGGAAAACCATTGAGGAGTTCGCTCAAGTTCTTCCCGCCAAGCTGACTTTTGATCATTGCGGGTATCCCCTGCAATTGAGCAGCAACTGCGGTGGGAAGATTTTTGTTGTCGCCTACGTCATTGACTTGCGATTCAAGAGAAATCAAAAAAAGCGCAAACTGAGCACCAGTGAGGGCAGCTGCCTCGGCGCGCATGCGATCTTGTTCACCAATAGAACTCTTGACTGTGATTTGGGCTTGAAAAAACACTTCGCCCATAACAGCAATGATAACGCCCACCAACGACAACACAAATATCAGCGCCATCCCGCGCTGTTTGCGATTCCTTGCTGGCGAACTCTTTTGCGCATTGCCCTGCACATCCGAGCTCTGCTCGGGAAACTTTGCTCTGCTCAAAGTGAACTTTTTTACTGTCTGTAAAAGCGTAAATTTCATTACGGCACCCAACTGAGATCTGCTTTGGGCTCTTTGAGATCGGCTTGCCCCGCACTGTACATCAAATAAACGATTGTACTGAGATTCAACGATCGACGATCAGGGACATCGGCCAAATTTTCTGCACGAGCTTGCTTGGTGAGAGCATCGTCTGTCATAAAAACAGACAACTCAATCTTCACCATTTTTGGCAACTTTTTGCCAAAATCACTGCGTTCCGTGTTCCATTCAGGAAGAAAGTCTTGACCATTCCAAGCGAGCAATTTGAGCTCTTTGAGGTCGTTCACTAACACCTGCGACACACCATCCAAGACAGCATCATCAGCTACTTTTTTGAGGCTCGGATCAACGATGCGCACGAGCTGCTTGGTAGGGGTTGCAGAATCGCTTGCCTGCCGGCAAACACCCGAGGGTGCGGAGAGGTCCGGACAAACAATATACTGTGCATAGGCCAGATTCGATTCCGCTCGATTGGCAATCAACGACTGATGCGCTTGTGTCATCAACATCAAGCGTGGCGTGTTGTTCAAAACAAACATCGGACGCCCTATGACGTCGCTATTTGACTTTGCCGCTTGCTCTTCATTTCCGGTTAGAATGTAGGCATGCCGCAGATCTTCGGCGAGCCGCATCATCGCGGCATGCGCGGCATGAGTGACCTCATTTGAAAGTTGTAGCTTATTGCGGGTTTCAATTTGGTTGGTCAGCGCGCGCACCGCGTAAAGCGAGAGCGATGCAAGAATACCGATGGCGATAATGATCTCAATGAGAGTAAAGCCGGCCTCTGCAGGATTTTTTTTCATTTTATTTTTTGCGTAAGAAGTCATTTACCCAACCCCGGAATTCCGATCTGAACCGATTTGCGATCGATTAAAAATAATCCCAGATCTATCGAGCGCTGCGACTGCCCGTCGCTCCAAAAGGCAGCCAAGTTGATACTGCGATAAATATCATCAGGCAGCTGTGCGTCTAAGAGCTCACCGAACTGCTTGAGTTTGTCGTCTCCACCACCCTCTTCTCCGGCACCAGCTGCACCCTGACCAATACGCATTGTTGCAAGAAGAAACTTTGATGCTTTGATAAGCGATTGCTTGTTACGATATTCGAATCGGATGCCATCATCATCGTCACCATTCAATTTCAACGGTGGTGGTCCGGAAGACTCGGGCGGAAGTCCTTTAACTCCACGAACATCTGAAATGTATTCAATCTGCGAACTGAGAGCGCGCAGGCCCCACGTCGCCTGAATGTTGTACTTGGTGTTGCGCGCCACAGAGAGCGAACTCGCCTGCACACCAACAATTTGCGAAAAAACTGTCACGAGGATTCCGATCGCTAGCAGCGATTCGAGCAATGTAAAACCAGGCGAAGAACGCAGCTTACCGCTCCCGGACAAAGTCTGCTTCCTGAAGTCCATCAAGAATTGAACTTTGCCCCGAAAGAGCATCCAGCGAGAGCGTGTTTTTTGGAGCTTTGTCATCCAGCCCCCCTCCCTCTGGTGCTTGCGAAGCAAGTTGAATTTGCGCACGGATCGCCTCTCCCCAGGGGAAAAAATAAATAAATGCAGTGTCCCCTTCACGCAATTCGCTGTGTGTCACCGGCCGCGTCATTCCCTCAGTTGCGACACTCCAAAATAATAAACCACTTGGAAGCCGACGTCGTGTCAGAATCGCATCTTCAACTTCCGCCCACTTTAATTCTTTCAAAGACGTTCGGTTGGCGACCAAAATCGAGCGCACTGCGTAGGTTCGCTCTGAATTCCCACCACCCGCTTTGCGGGTTTCAGAAGCAGCCCTATCGAGGTCCTCAGCAAGCCGCGCACGAAGGTCATCCATCCGCTGCTCAGAGGCCGACTTATCGATACTTTGTGTGGAAGGTCGGCCAGAGAATCCAGGAGGTGCTGCTTCTATCCAGTATTCACCTGACTTCAGATTTAAGACGACACGATTGATTCGCCCGGTGAGTACAGAGTTGTCGTAGGTGGCACGCAAGGTACCAGAGAGTTCGCGCAGAGCCATCGACATGCGTGAGCCGATTGTGAGACCAACGTTGGGGAGGATGACCGCAGCAACTGAGCCAAAAATTCCCAAAACTAGAATCAGCTCAAGAAGCGTAAAACCCGCCTGGGGCTTCGAGTGAGTGGGTCTGAAACCAGGTGGTCTCTTGCGCACAGCACACATCTCCTCAGACGGGTCGTCAGTTCAAATTCAGAGCCTTAAGGATTCGCTTGTCCGCCTGCGGCAGCTCCACCGGCAGCTGGCTCAGCAGCTTCCGTTTCGCGTCCATTGAGGAAAGAGAAATCATCTTCAGTTCCTGCTTGGCTATCGGGACCTGCGGAAACAAGCTTGTTACCTTTAGCGGTCAATTCATATTCAAAAGGATTGTTCCAGGCATCCTTGATGTCATCTTCCGCCGTGAAATAAGGGCCACCCCATTTGGCGCTGCCACCCGGGTTGGTCATCAGGGCTTGCAATCCTTCAGCGGTGGAAGGAAAACGGCCGACGTCGGACTGATACTGCAAAAGCTTTGCCTGGATGTTGGCTGCTTTCACGGCTGTTTCTTTTCTTTTTGCTTTCGTGCCACCAGAGCCAATTCCGCCGATCAAAACAGCCATCAATGTCCCGAGAATACCCAAGACGATGATGATTTCGAGAAGTGTAAAGCCTGCTTCTGCAGACACACCCTGAGGGGTTGAGTAACGAACGCGAGCCAAACGAGAACGCAGTGCATTGATCATGAAAAACCTCTCTCCAGTAAATGTCTCACTTCAAACTATTCATTGCTTGCATCATAGGTCCAAGAACCGACATCACCATCAACATCACAATGCCTGCAATCATGATGGTCATCAATGGGTTGATGAGTTTTGTCGTCGCTTCAATCTTGTAGTCAACTTCATCATCATAAGCTTCCGCAATGTTGACAAGCATATCTTCAAGCTTTCCGGTCTTTTCGCCAGTTCGCAACATATGCACGACCATCACTGGAAAGCGATTCGTTTTTTCGATTGCGGCGGCCAATTTCTCGCCATCTTGTACGCGTTTGATTGACTCATCGATGGCATCTTCAAGAACTGCGTTGTCAACCACGTTGCGCGTGAGCTGCAGGCCTTCAACGATACGAACACCAGACGAGAGAACAGTGGACAGTGTTTTTGAAAAGCGAGACACCGCGACACGCTGAACGAGCGGCCCAAAGATTGGCATATTGTAAGTGAAGATATCGAACTGCCGACGTCCTTTTGGAGTGGCTTTCCAGCGCAGAAAACCAACCACAGCTGCGATCATCGCAAGCACGACCATCCACCAGCGGTCTTGCAGCCATGCAGATATATTGTTCAACATCACCGAATACCACGGCAGCGTGACCTTCAGCGACGAAAAGGCTTTAGTGATTTTAGGCAGCACGTTCACGAACAAAAACAATGTCACACCAATTGCAACAACAACCATGATTGCGGGCGTGATCAGCGCACCAACAACCTTGCGCTTGATGCCAATCTGCCATGCGGTGAATTCGGCCAACCGACGCAACACGATCGGCAATGCACCAGCCTTCTCGGCAGCGGCTATCATGTTGACATAAACGCCCGGGAAAATATCGGGAAATTCTTTATGTGCATCAGAAAGCGAGCGCCCCTCTGAAACCGACTCCCGCAGTTTTGAGTAAACAACCCGCAGTTTCGGATTCTCAACCTGTTCAGAAATTGAACGCAGTGCTTCCGAAACGTCGACGGCAGCCTTCGTTAGAATTGCAAACTGTTTTGTTGCAAGCGCAAGGTCCTCGGGAGTCACCTTCTTTTCAGTGAGTCGTTCAAGAAAACCCTGATTTCCGGAAGTCGAGGTCGAGCCAGAGGCCTGAGTTTTAATATCAATGACCAGTATATTCTGCCGACGCAGCTTAAGCTTGGCGTCTTTCAGCGAATCAGCTTCCACCGTAGCTTTAACTTTTTTTCCGGTGGCTGCATTTTGGCCTGTATACAGAAAAACTGGCATTCTAGCATCCTCAGAAAAACATGCACAGAGCCCAAACTTCCAAGCCTATTAATCATCCACCTGAGTTTTTTGCAGGGCTTCTTCCAACGTCGTTTCACCATTCATAAACCGTTCGGCAGCTGAATCACGCAGAGTGGTCATGCCGCGTGTCATTGCGATTTTGCGCAACGCAGCGCCATCGACACTCTTCACAATTTGCTGACGAATGGCTTCATCAAAAACCAACAACTCATAAATACCCGCACGGCCAGAGTAACCAAGATTTTTGCAAGAAGAGCAGCCATTCGGACGCGCTTTGTAGAGTTTTTTTCCGGCCACCCTTTCAGGTGTCAAATTCAATAAAGCCAATTCTTCGGGTGTGTGTGTCGTTAATTCCCGACACGTCACACAAACGCGTTTCATCAACCGAACAGCCAATACACCAAGCACTGTTGTTGTGATCTGGAAGGGCTCAACACCCAAGTCTGCAAGACGAGTCACGCTCGACGCGGTGTCGTTGGTGTGCAGTGTGCTCAGCACCAAGTGGCCCGTCATTGCCGCTTGAACGGCAATCTGGGCAGTCTCAGAGTCACGAATTTCCCCGATAAGAACCACGTCCGGGTCCTGACGCAGAATAGAACGCAAGCCAGCTGCAAAGGTGAGCCCGGCTTTTTCGTTCACTTCAACCTGTCCCACTCCAGGAAGCGCAACTTCCACTGGGTCTTCAACGGTAATGATATTCACATCGGGCTTGTTGATGTGCATCAAAGACGAAGCCAGGGTTGAGGTTTTACCTGAACCGGTTGGTCCTGTCACAAGCACAATGCCATGCTTGGAGTGAATAAGCGCCTCAAAAGGGCGCATCACTTTCTCGGGCAAGCTCGCTGAAAGCTCACGCACACCAGAGCTTTTATCGAGAATACGCATCACAATGCGTTCACCAAATTTGGTTGGCAAAGAGCTCACACGAACGTCGCAGTCGCGTCCACCCACCCGCAACGAAATACGACCATCCTGGGGAATACGACTCTCTGCAATGTTGAGCTTGCCGAGAATCTTAATACGGGTTGTAACGTTCGCCTGATACTTTTTCGGAATGGTTCGCACCTCGCGCAAACTTCCGTCGACACGCAAACGCACAGAAACGCGATCTTCAAAGGGTTCGATATGGATATCAGATGCTTTCTCACTGATCGCGCGGCGGATGATTGTACTGACCTCACGCCGCACCGGAGCGTCTTCGGTATCATGCAAAAGGTCGGTTGCTTCCTCGAGGCCCGCGAGGTCATCGCCCTCTTCGGTCGCAAGACCCTGATTCGTTTCGCGCGACATGTCTTGTCGCTCGAAAACGTTGTTGATTGCAGATTCAATTGTGCTCTTCGGACAAACAACCCGAAAGATTGTGCTGCCGAGAATCAAGCGAAGATCGTCGACCGCGGAAATATTCAGTGGGTCATTCACGGCAACAGTGACGCCGGTCGAATCGCGAGAAATTGGCATGACAAGATTCTGTGAACAAAATCCAATACTCAAATCGCGAACGAGCTCGGCATCGATGTCGTTGATGGGGAGGAGGTCCAGATAGGGAAGTTCAAGCTGCTGAGCAAGACCCTGCAGGATGTCGGTTTGATCGACAAGCTCAGACTCAAGAAGAATTTGCCCAACCTTTTGCTGCCCACCACGCTGCACCTGAATGCGCAGCGCTTCGCGGAGCTGCTCTTCAGTAATTTTTTTACGCTCAACGAGAATTTCACCCAGTGTTTTTCGCCCGAACCGTTGTGGCTGAGCCTGCGTCTGCTGACCAGGTCCAACCTCACCAGGCGAACTCAACCGTTGCGATTTATCCAAAACTGAGAAAACCGGATCGTTTGTCACGTATGCTTTCTCCATGAATGCACCTCACTCTCCCGATGGTCCGGGCGGAGGTGGTGGCGGTGCTGATCCTCCAACATCTCCTCCTCCACCGATGCCGCCCGAAGCTCCCGGAACGATGATTGGGTTTGAATCATTGCTCGGCAGGGCGCCCTCTTTACCTGTATCAACAGCCGGAGCAGCCGGAGCTTGCGCTTTTGAGTCTGCAGCCGGAGCACCTGCAGCAGCGGAGTCTGGTGCTGCTGCGGTCTTTGTTTTGCCCGGCACTTTACCTTCATCCAGTGTCCGAAGCCGTCTGAAGACATCACGTTTCTTGAAATCGCTTCCATAAAAAGCCTTCAAGAACTCATCACGAGCTTGAACCTTTTTATCATAAATACGACCCAAGTCTTCCGACGAACGAACCACATGCGGAGTCAAGAAGATCATCAGAGTCGTCTTCGCTTTGGTTGTCGATGAATTGCGGAACAACCAGCCGATGATTGGAATATCGCCAAGCAACGGAACTTTATCTTTACCATCAATTTCAAGGTCGCGCTGCAAACCACTGACCACAATTGTTTGTTCATTTTGCACAGTGACCTTCGTATTGAACGAACGCTTGTTCGTTTGCTCAGGCCGGTTTTCTGAGTTGCGCCGACCAAAGCTCTCGGCCTTTATTTGCACGTCCATGCTGACAAAATCGGCCTTCGAGATCTGCGGCTTTATCTTCACACCCAATGTTGCATCCAGAGTTTCGATTTTTTGAGTGCGCACTTTGGTGGTGGGGTCTTCTTGGTTGATAAGAATATTTTCTCGCTCGGTTGCTTCAAAATTTGATTCTTCGTTGTCTGCAACCAACAAGCTCGGTGTCTGCAGAACATTCGAATTGCTATCTTGTTTCAGTGCAAAAATAAACGCACCCGGAGACAGCTCGATTCCACCGATCTTGACTTTTTTGCTGCTCAAAACACCAAGAAGTGCTTGCGAAGGAATTGCTTTGCTCAATAGATCCGTTTGCTCGCTTGTGCTTGCATTCGGATTCGTAATTGCAAAGGGTGCCATACCACCTGGCTTCCACCCCAGAGGCGCGTTGATTTTTCCGTTTGCAGCAGTAGCGCCAGCGAGGAACGAAGTCGACAGCGACATCTGGTTGCCAAGGTTGACATCAATAATGTCCGTCTCGACGTAGACCTGATCGCGTCTTTTATCGAGTTGACGAATGATTGAATCAACCTCGTTAAATGCCGCTTTTGATCCTTGGATAATTAGGGCGTTCGTGGCTTTATCGGAGGTGATTTTTACACCGCCAATATCCGCTGTTGCACCACCACCCGGTTGCCCCCCCGCTCCGTTGGGTGAGGAGGACGATGATGAACGGCGTCCACGCAACGATGCTGAACCTTGCGCCAGCGATTGCAATGTACCCGCAAGTTTTTCTGCATCGGCATAATCAAGCGGTCGAACGTGAATTTGCGCCTGTGTGCCACCGTCATCCAATGGTTTATCAAGACGCGCAACCAAACGAGCCACATCGTCTAAGCCACGCGGTGGGCCAATCAAAATAAGACTGTTGGTTCGCTCATCAACAATCACCTTTTGCAGATAAAGCGCACCACCGCCACCACGAGCACCAAAAACATCTTGGATCTTTTTGCCAATGTCGTTGGCATCTGTGTTCTTGATTGGAAGTATCGCAACTTGTGGCTGATTTCCCTTCACATCGAGCAAGCGGATAATTTCAAGCAAGCGACGAATTTTGTGACCTGTATCAGAAACAATGAGCGAGTTTGTTGTCTGGAAGGGAACCGGATTCGACTCGCGCAGAATAGTTCTCAATTGATTCGATACAGTTTGCGCATCGATGTAACTGAGAGGAATAATTTGCGTGATAATTTCGTCGGTCATTGGCGCCCAGCTCGCGCCATAAAACGTTTTGATGTTCGATGCAGTTGCTTGCCGGGTTGGAACGATCTTTATGGCTTTACCTGTATCAACCGTGGTATATCCGGCAACATTCAAGGCACTCAAGAATGCCTGATACGCCTCTTCTTTGGTTACTTGCTGCGGCGAAATGATTGCAACTTTCGCACCGGACGAAACACCCTGGCCAAGAATAAAATTCTTGCCTGTCCACTGACTCACAGCTTTAATGATGTCTTTGATTGGTGTTGGCTCTGGGAAGTCAATGCTGACAAGTTCCTGGCCGCGCGGAACCTTCTTTGCTGGAATAGATGCTTTTGGTGCAGACGGTGCTTTGCTTTTGCCTGCCGGCGAAGAACCACCATCGAATTCACCATCCGAGACGGGCGCATCATCCACCGGAGCAGACACATCATCCGCAGGT
>RGDM01000042.1 GCA_009918675.1 bacterium | reverse complement strand
CGTCGCCAGGCGGTTATAAACCACCCATTCGCCGAAGTCACGCGCGGACTGAACGGCTTCCGTAATCTCCAGCATCTTCGTGTTGCCGATGGTTTGGTCGAGGTCAATCTCTACCGTAGGGCCATATTCGGCCACGGTGGCTTCTGGGAACTTCGCGAGCGCTTCGACAACGGTCATTCGCCGTCCCATCCTTTGTTGTCGGCAAAGTTTATGATCTCTGGCTGATTCAAAAGCCACACCTGCCCGCCGTCCTTTTCAACGCGCCAAACGCCGTTCCCCGTGTAGCAGACCATGTAGCCGACACTTTGAAGGAAAACGTCTGCGCCATAGCACCGCTCTTCTCCTTCGAATTTTATCGGCTTGACGATCCATCGCGACTTCCAGAGTCCGCACTCCACCCATTCAGCGAAGTCCTCGCAAGCCTGCACGTCGTCAATAAGTGCCCACCGCGCGACGTCGCTTAGGTTGGCGGGCAAGTCAAACTCGATATGCCGCTCGATGTTGCTCACCTCTGGCCACGGGTAGGGGTGAGCCTGGATCAGGTCAAGAACGGTCATGGTTGCGGCTCCGTCGTCGGGTCGGGTTGCGTCGGATCGGGCGGCAGGGGTAGCCGGTGGGTGGTGGTCATTTAAGTTCCATCACCTCAAACACAATCACCTTTTGGTGATCGTCGGCGCTTTTGGTCGGATTCAAGTTTTGCCAGTAAGCGACGTACTCGGCTTTTGAGTTGAACCCTTCCATGCGGGCCTCTTCTTCGGTGAACGAGTTCGGGGCGCGAAGCCACGTCGCCGTACATCTCAGGATCGCAAACCCGTCGGCAGCTGGGGTCAGGAACGCAGGCTTTCCGTCTTTTGCCTCAACTCCGGCAAACACGTCGCCTAGGGTGATGGGGCACGAAAGCTTCCGCGTGGTCCATGTTTTGCGGCCTTCGCGGACAGCTTGGGCCATTTTAGACGTAAAGGGCTGTCGTTTCACGGCTCACTCTCCGTCGCCTGGTCGGGTTGCACCGGATCGGGCGGCAGTGGTAGCCAGTGGGTGGGTTGAACGCCGTCTTCAAGCCTCATATCCCCTTCCCATTCATCCATGATTTGTTCGCCGATAACCCATCCAGAAAAGTATCCTGCCCATTCATCTTCGGGACAGAACACCAAAACCCGTTCATCCTTTGGCGCGTCCTCAATCGACCTAGGCGTCGTCAGCGCTTCCAACTCGGCAACGCGGGCGAGAAGTTTTTTACGGCGATCATCTTTTTCAAACAAACCACCTTCAAGCGAAGCGAGTGCCGCCTGTGCCGATTCACGCTCGCTTTCAAGTTCTTGCAGTTCACGTTTGCGTTGCAGCAAACCCTGGCCCACACCTTCAGGAGAATCGCCAAAGCCGATTTCTCGTTGGCCTGAGACGAGCGTTCCGCGATCGGTTAAAAATAGAAATTGGCCGCGCAATTCGCTTGGGATTTGTCGATAGGCTTTGAACAAAATCCATTCATCACGAGCAATAAAGGTTCGCTCAAAAAGACTTTTCAGCGCAGGAACATCACAGCGGGTGAGGCGGTCGCCCACACAACGCATTCCCGAGGAGGCTAAGATTTTGTTTTTTGCGTCTTGTTCGGTTGCAGTGAGCGGAGCCAGAACTTCCGTCAGGAGGATGCCTACGCGACTGCCGCCCGCTTCCTCAACCTTGTCGAGGAGGTCAATAAGCGCATCACCGCTTGTGACCAGCGCAGCTTCCAGTAGTTCGGGCAGAGAGCGCTCAAGAGATTCTTCATCTTCGCGATGAACAGACACTTTTTCGAAAACAAATCCCTGCACATGCTGCGACAATTTTTCCCGCAGAAGCTTGGCTCCATCAGACAACCCCTCGGTGCCACCAACCATTTTTTGCAAACCGTTGGCACGGGTGCTGATCTCCAGGAGACGTTCTTTAGCAGCGTCGCGTTGGGCTTTGGCGTTCTCGACGCCTGCATTGAGGATACTCATTTCGGCATCAAGGGTTGCGCGCTCGCTCGCAACAGACTCGAGTCCGCTCGACAGGTCGGTGAGTTGAACTTCAACCGATCTCCTGTCTGCTGCCAACTGGCCTCGTTGATTTGCAAATTCACGCAATTGCTCATCGGCTTTTGCCAGTGTTTGATTGGCTTTTTCGATCGCTGCGAGCGCGACTTCGTTGCGCGATCGGAGAAGCTTTGTGCCATCTTCAAGGGCGCGGATCTCGGAGCGCAGCTCTTCGCCGCGAATACGTTCTACCTGTAATGATTCATCTGCTTCTTCAAGTTGAAATTGAAGGTGCTCGCTTTCGCCGTCGAGTTTGCGCAGCTCTTCGTCAGCGGATTCAAGACTCGAGAGCATTTCAATGTGGCGAGTTTCTTCGCGTTGCAGATTTTCCCGCTCGATGCTGATCTCTTGCGACAAGCTCGCCTTGAACTGAACACGCTCGCTTTTGCGATTGCCAAGATGACTCAAACGCTCGCGGAATTTTGTCAGTGCAAGCCGCTTTTCATCAAATAAATTCTCGAGGTCCTTGATTTGCGAGGTGACCTCAAGCTGTTCAGCTTTGAGTTCATTGGCTTGTACTTCCCATTGCGCAGCTTCAATTGTTTGTGCTTGGGTTTCTTTGGTTTTTGATTCAATTTCTTCGCGCAGTTTTTTTGCTTTTGCGCGGAAAAAACCAATTCGGTTTGAAAGAACGGTGATTTCCTTCTCGCGGAGTTCTGCTTGAAGTTCGAGTTTCCGCTGCGCTTTGACAACCTGTTCACTCAGGTTTTCGACCTGTTTCGTAATTTCAGTTTCAATTTCTCCGAGGTTGCGGAGTTTCTCGCCGGTCGATTCAAGGCGCTTTTCTGCTTCCTTGCGGCGGGTTTTGAAGATGCTGATTCCCGCTGTTTCCTCGAGAATTTCACGCAGGTCATCGGGTGATGCTTGAATTATACGGTCGCGTTTGTCCTGCTGAATGATCGCATAGCTCTTCGAGCCAAGCCCGATAGCCAAGAGGAAATCAACGATATCCTTGAGTCGGCAGGGTTCTTTGTTGAGGAAGTATTCGCGTTCACCACTGCGATAAATACGGCGGCCAATAGAGACTTCAGGGAGATGAAGGAACTCGGGCGGACAGCGTGAACCATTGTTGGTAAACGTGAGGGTCACTTCAGCCATGCTGAGGGGTTTGCGGCTTTGTGAACCAGCAAAAATGATGTCCGTTGGGTCGTCCGCGCGCAGGCTCTTGGCCGTTTGCTCGCCCATCACCCAACGGACGGCATCTATGATATTGGATTTGCCGGAACCATTTGGACCAATGACACCTGTGATACCGTCGTGATACTGAACGGTCACTCGGTCGGCAAAGCTTTTGAAGCCATGCATCGTAATGGATTTGAGCTTCATCGGTTTTGGTCCTGGGTCTCTCGGTCACATTGTTTGTTTGGCCCGCACATTAACTCAGGAGATTGCAAATGGCGAGTCCATCCCCCGAGCTCAATCCGGGATTGTCCTCCTGGCCTCTCTTGTGGGTGAGATTCCTGAAGGATTTTGTTCTTGATCTGGGCTGTGTCGCAACCCTCGGTTTTTTTGTCCAGTGGTTCCTGCCTGGTTTGAGCAAGAAGCAACGGATCCTTTGTTTAAGCCCGATTGCCCTTCTTGTTTTGAGCAGTGTCCGTGGCATGCCTGAATTTTGGGCATCACCTCTTCTTGCCCAGTCGAACATGATCTCGCAGGAGGATTGCAAACAGCCCCCCCGTGCTCTTGTTGTTTTGGGCGGTGGCTTGGCTGGCCCGAATGATCTGGCTGTGTCGACTCTCTCACGCGTGCGCCACGCAGCGCAGTGGATGAATGTTCTTAAGCCCGAGCAAAGGCAATCCATTAAGATTGTTTTGAGCGGCGGCCCGTCCTTGTCTGGAAGTGGAACCCCTGAAAGCGTCCTGATGAAAGAGGCTTTTCATGCATGGCGACCCGATCTCTCGGATGAGAATGTGATTCCCGAGATATTTTCTTTAAACACGCACGATAATGCTTTGAGGGTCGCCGACATCTTGGGCGATGGGTTCAGGGAGAGTGGAACAATCGCGCTTGTGACAAGTGGCTTGCATATGTTGCGTGCGGCTCGAGTTTTTCAAACCGTTGGCTTAAGGGTGTGTCCCGTGCCCTCACCAAGCATTGACCACGCAAGCGAGGGGTTCTTGAATTTTCGCAATGGTGAGCGCACGGTGCGTGTTCTCAACGAATATGCTGGCCTTGCTGGATATCGTTTGGCTGGATGGATCAAATAAGGAGTCAGCTGATGGCAAACCTTGGAGTCAACATTGATCATGTGGCCACCATTCGACAGGCACGTGGGACACAGTATCCAGATGCCGTTGAAGCCGCTGTTTTGGCGCAGCTTGGTGGCGCCGACCAAATCACCGTTCATCTGCGCGAAGACAGACGCCACATTGTTGATCGTGATGTGCGTTTGCTGAGGAGTGTTCTGCAGGTGCCGTTAAATCTGGAGATGGCCTGCACGGCAGAGATGATCAAAATTGCTCTTGAGGTGAAGCCCGATATGGTCACCTTAGTTCCGGAAAAGCGCGAAGAGCGCACAACCGAAGGTGGTTTGGATGTCGAAGGACAGATCGCACTGCTCAGCGATGCGGTTAAAACTCTTCAGGCGGCTGGAATTCCTTGTAGCCTGTTCATTGAACCTGAAAAATCTGCGATCGAAGCGACTTTAAAAACGAGCGCACAGATGGTTGAATTTCACACAGGACGCTACAGCGAGGTGGCGTCTGTTGAGCAACAGAAAGAACTTCAGCGGATTTCAATTGCCTGTGCACTTGCTCATGAAAAAGGCATTGCGCCACATGCCGGACACGGTTTGAACTATCGCAACGTCAGCCACATTGCTCGGATTCCGCATATGCAGGATCTCAACATTGGACACAGCATTGTTGCTCGGGCGGTGTTGGTTGGGCTCGAGCGAGCGGTGCGAGAGATGAAAGATTTGATTCGGAATGCTTAGAATTTACGCACGGGTTATTTGAAAGAAACTGTGGCATTTGTCTAAATGTTCGGAAACAGCTAATAAACGCATCTTCGTAAGATTCCGCCGCAAGAGACAGGTGTTTGAGCGCCGCGAGCCGCAACCGAAGTAAGGAGACCAGCTGTGACTCTCATCCGCAGTCTTATCGACACGCGTTCTGATGAGTACCGAGCCAACTATAAATATCATCAGCAGCTCAACAATGAGCTCGCAGACAAGCTCAAACAAATTCGCACCGGTGGTGGTGAAAAAGCGCGTGCGCGGCTGAACGAACAAAATAAACTTTTTGTGCGTGACCGCATTGCCTTGCTTCTTGATCCGGGGACTCCATTTTTGGAGATCGCACCTTATGCCGCTGATGGTGTTTACGAAGATTCGGTGCCAGCCGCTGGTGTTGTTGCTGGGATTGGTCGGGTCAGTGGTGTCACCTGTCTTATCGTAGCCAATGATGCAACTGTGAAGGGTGGGACCTACTATCCCCTTACGGTCAAAAAGCATCTTCGTGCACAGGAAATTGCCCTCGAGAATCGATTGCCCTGCTTATACTTAGTCGATAGCGGTGGGGCTTTTCTGCCAATGCAGTCGGAGGTCTTTCCAGACAAGGAACACTTCGGACGGATCTTCTTTAATCAAGCGAATTTGAGTGCACTGGGAATACCCCAGATAGCCTGCGTGATGGGGAGCTGCACCGCGGGCGGCGCCTACGTGCCAGCGATGTCCGACCAAACCATCATCGTCAACGGCACGGGAACAATTTTTTTGGGCGGCCCTCCGCTCGTGAAAGCGGCCACAGGCGAAGATGTGAGTGCCGATGAGCTTGGTGGCGCGCGTGTCCACACTGAAATGAGTGGTGTGGCAGATCACTATGCGCACAACGATGAACACGCGATAGCAATTCTCCGCGATGTGGTTGCAAACTTAGGTGCACGGCCGAGTGCACAAGTTAAGTTGCAAACTCCGGAAGCGCCACGATTTGATTCGGACGAAATTCTTGGGCTTTGGCCGCGCGATTTGCGTCGGCAAGTGGATATCCGCGAGGTCATTGCCCGAGTGGTGGACGGAAGTCGGTTGTTTGAATTCAAGCAACGCTATGCCACAACACTTGTCACTGGATTTGCTCATATTGAAGGAATGCCGTGCGGGATTATTGCAAATAATGGTGTTCTTTTTGCTGAAAGCGCGCTGAAAGCTGCTCACTTTATCGAACTCTGTACGAAGGAATCGGTTCCGCTTGTCTTCCTGCAAAATATTACAGGATTCATGGTTGGCGCGAAGTATGAGCGCGGCGGAATTGCAAAAGACGGTGCGAAAATGGTGCACGCCGTTGCCACTGCTCGGGTGCCGAAAATCTCGCTGCTGATGGGCGGCAGTTTTGGTGCAGGCAACTACGGGATGTGTGGACGAGCTTATAGCCCGAGGTTTTTGTGGACCTGGCCAAGTTCGCGGATCAGTGTCATGGGCGGTGAGCAGGCTGCTCAAGTGATGGTAACTGTAAAACGAGATCAGCTTGCGCGGGAAGGAAAAAGTCTCTCGCCTGAGCAAGTTGAAGAAATCGCCAACCCCATTCGCGCTAAATACGAGCGAGAAGGACATCCTTACTACGCATCGGCACGTTTGTGGGATGATGGCATTATCGACATGCGCAATACACGACAAATTCTTGCGGCAAGTCTCGCAGCTTCTCTGCACTCACCGATTGAGCCAACTCAGGTTGGCGTTTTCCGCATGTGAAAGGACACACTTCAAATGACAGGAACAGGAAAGACCATGGTTCGCATTGCCAACGCGGGTGGCTACTGGGGAGATGACCCTTATGCGCTTCGCAGGCAGGTCTCAGGTCCGCTCAAAATAGACTACATCTCGATCGATTTCCTTGCCGAAATCACGATGAGCATTTTGCAAAAGCAAAAACAAAAAGACGCAAAGCTGGGCTATGCGGCTGATTTTATCTCTCAGCTCTCGCCTTTGCTGAAGACGTGCAAAGAGCGCGGGATCAAGATCATCACCAATGCGGGCGGGGTTAACCCTCGCGCGTGCGCCGATGCTTTGTTTGAACTCGCCCGCAAGGTGGGTGTGGATTTGCGCATTGCACTGGTGGAAGGCGATGACATTGCCGAGCGTCTTCCTGTGCTTGTTCAGCAGCCCGGTTGCGCCATGAAAAATATGGAAACCGGCGAAGCCTTTGATGGGGTTTTGTCGCGCGTACTCAGCGCGAATGTTTACTTCGGGGCCATGCCGGTGGTGGACGCACTGAAAAGCAATCCGGATATCGTGATCTGTGGTCGTGTCACCGACACAGGAATCACTTTGGCCGCAATGATTCATGAGTTTGGTTGGAAAGCAGACGATTACGATAAGCTGGCTCACGGTATTGTTGCTGGCCACATCATTGAATGTGGAGCGCAAGCGACCGGTGGAAATTTCACCGATTGGAAAAAAGTGAAAAGCTTTGTTGACGTCGGTTTCCCAATTTTGGAGTGCGCTGCAGATGGTTCATTTGTGGTGACCAAGCATCCCGGAACTGGTGGATTGGTGTCGTTGCAAACCGTTCGTGAACAGCTTCTTTATGAAATGGGTCATCCGCAGAGTTACATAACTCCCGACGTGATCGCCGACTTCACCACTATTCATCTCTCTGCGGACGGCGAGGATCGCGTTCGCGTGAGCGGAGTCAGGGGACGAGCACCGACTGATTTGTTGAAGGTGAGTGTTGCTTATTCAGACGGTTTCAAGGCCAGCGGTACTTTGATTGTGTCTGCTCCAGACGCACGCGAAAAAGCAGAAAAGTTTTCTGAGATCATGTGGCAGAAGTTGAGTTCAGAACTCACGCGAGCTGGTTTGCCACAGTGCCGCAAGACAATGAGCGAATATATTGGCGACGACTCAACCCATCGAGGTCTTTCGCCGCAGGCATCGGCAAAAGAGGTGCTCGTTCGCTTTGGCGCGCTTGCTGACGATAAAGCCTGCTTGCAAGTGTTTAGGAAAATTCTCCCGAGCCTCATTCTGAGTGGACCGTCGGGAGTGGCGGTGACGGGCGGTGCTCCGGTGATTAGTGATGTTGTGAGTTACTGGCCGGCGCTTGTTCCTCAGCAAGTGGCTCTTGCGCGTGTTTGGGTTGGGGAAGTAAAACAGGGGAACAGCGCAGCAGCTGCGCAATTGTACCAATCTCCCGAGTTGAACTGGCCGCGCACGGGCGGATCTTCCGATGTTCAAAATGCGCCACTAGATCCGCATATTTTACCTGCGTTTGATAAAAGTAAAAGCCAGCGTTTACCTCTTTGGAGTCTTGCGCATGCGCGCAGTGGCGACAAAGGTGATACCGCAAATATTGGTTTGATTGCTCGCTCTCCCGACTGCTACGCATGGCTAAGAGAAAACGTCAGTGCAGACTTGGTCGGGAAATGGTTTGCCAGCATCTGCAAGGGAAAGGTGATGCGTTTCACAGTTCCCAATTTGTGGTCTTTGAATTTTCTTCTTGAGGAAACTCTCGACGGCGGCGGAACGATGAGCCTTTGCATAGACGCTCAAGGTAAAACTTTGAGTCAGGCTTTGTTACGTTGCGAGTTGGACATTCCACTCAGCTTGCTTGCAAGCATTGATGCCGAACACGCAGCACCAGAGAGTGAAATTTTTTCTCTTTCGAGCATTAATTTGCCGCGCACAGGACGGAGTTGAACAGCATGAGCCAATTGCGCAAGATTGATCTTTCACAAGGCTATGTTGGCAATACTGTGAAGGTTGTGCAAGCAGGATTTGGGGTTGTGCGGGTTATTTTGAATCGTCCCGATGTCCGCAATGCTTTCAATGCCGAGATGATTTCTGAACTCAACGATGTTCTGGCAGAGCTTGCAAGCACTCGCGATGCGGAAAAAATGCGTGTGCTGGTTTTGCAGGGGCAGGGTGGTTTTTTCTGTGCCGGTGCTGATCTGAACTACATGCAGCAGCAAGCCCGTTCGAACGAAGCACAAAGTTTGCAAGATGCGCGCGTTCTCGGAACTTTGTTTTTCCGCTTGGCAAGTTTTCCAACCACAGTCATTTCTGCAGTGCGTGGCGCTGCGATTGGTGGTGGTTTTGGTTTGGTCTGTTGCTCCGATGTGGTTTTGGCGGAAAGCAAATCAATTTTTGCAACCACCGAGGTCCGTCTTGGAATCGTTCCGGGGGTGATCAGCCCTTACATTGTGCGCAAGTTGGGTGCTGGACGTGCTGCGCCGTTGATGCTCTCGGGCTCGCGTCTGACAGCCGCCGATGCTCTGGCTCTCGGGCTTGTAAATCAGGTGGTCGACACTGCCGCAAAAGATGCCGGAGAAAGTGTGTTTGAGTCGGCATTGGCTGCGCTCGTCAATGAACATCTCGCCGCTGCACCAAACGCAGTGCGGCGGAGCAAAGAACTCTTGCGTCGTATTCATCCTCTGCCTGATCCTGGTCTTTTTGAGTTCACCGCACAGTCGATTGCCATGGCGCGCTGCTCTGAAGAAGGTCAGCACGGACTCGCTCAATTTTTTGAAAAGAAATCACCCGCGTGGTTGGCGACACTTGAGAAAGAATCCTTCGGAGAGCAACCATGAAACGACTTGTAATCGCCAATCGTGGAGAAATCGCTCGTCGGATCCTGCGCGCAGGGCGTGAGTTTGGTTGGAAAGTTGCAGTCATTTCGACCCCCGAAGATAGGGATGCTCCGGTGCGCTTTGAGGCTGATGAAGTTCTCGAAGTGCAAAGTTTTCTTGATGCAAATTCAATTGTGAAGGCTTGTCAGGATTGGCGTGCCGACCTTGTTCATCCTGGCTATGGATTTCTCTCCGAGAATGCGGATTTCGCGCAGCTGATTGAAGAGGCTGGAATTGCGTTTGTTGGGCCAACAGCTGCCAACATGCGGGCCATGGGCGGCAAAGAGTCGGCAAAAAGTTTTGCGCGTCGCTGTGGTGTGCCAACCCTCGAAGCGCTTCTGAGTCAAGAACTCAAGCAGCTTGCCGTTGACGAGTGGCCAGCGGTTCTCAGCAAACGCGGAATTGTTGCTCCCTATCTTGTCAAAGCAAGTGGCGGCGGCGGCGGGCGCGGGATGCGGATCGTAGACGACACGAACGACCTTGCTGATGCAATCACGCGCGCTTCGCAAGAGGCACAGGCAAGCTTCAACGATTCAACTGTCTTTGTTGAGCGTTACCTTGTTGCACCCCGTCACGTTGAGATTCAGGTTTTTGGCGATGGCCAAGGTGGCGGAGTTTTTTTGGGTGAGCGTGAATGCTCACTGCAGCGGCGTCATCAGAAGGTTCTTGAGGAAGCTCCGAGTTCAGTTGTGGACGGACAATTGCGCGAGAAGATGGGCCGCGCGGCCATGGCCTTGGTTGCTGAAACTCAATACCGTGGTGCGGGAACTGTTGAATTTTTGTTAACCGCAGAGAGTAGCTTTTACTTTCTCGAAATGAATACGCGCTTGCAGGTTGAACACCCAGTCACTGAGCTTGTTTACGGTGTAGATCTTGTTCATGCGCAATTTGAACTTGCCTTGGGACGCTGGCCTACGCAGCTTGCTTCGCCGCATGTTTTCAGTGTTCCTGTCCCGCAGGGAGTTGCTATTGAAGCTCGCTTGCTTGCCGAAGATCCACGCTCTGGATTTCTTCCAACGCCGGGCCCTTTGGTGGTTTATAGTGAACCCTGTTTGCCTGGCGTGCGGGTTGATTCCGGTGTTCTTGAAGGCGGTCGGGTGAATGATCGCTTTGATTCGATGATCGCAAAAGTGATTGCACATGCTTCAACGCGAGCTGCGGCTTGTGACTTGCTGGCGCGCGCGCTGGAAAATACCGTTGTGCATGGTTGCACAACGAACCTTCCATTTCTCACTGCGGTGACCCAGCATGATGACTATATTGAAGGCCGTGTTTCGACAGCCTGGATTGCTGAGCATTCACAGGAACTCAACGCTTCGCTTGTTCCAGCACCTCTTATCCAATTTTTCGAAAGGCTTGATGTTCGACGCGCTCTGGCTTCGGCTTTGCTGAAGCGGTCAACATCCGCGACTTTTTCCTCGTCGCTGAGCCGTTCAATACATGCCATAGGCGAGCGCTTTGCCGGGCTTCTTTCTTCAACAGTCGACAGGTCACTTTCGGGGCTAAATGTTGGGTCAAATGCGGAAATTGGTGGTCTGGATGTGCGTCCTGGAACTCGACCACACGAGTATAAATTGCGCGGGAAGGGACTCGTTGAAGTTCTTAACAAGCTTTCCAAAGAATCTCTGCTGCGCAGCACATTTTCTCTGCAGTCGGCCTGTTTTCGCGCCCAGTCGGAGCAAGAAGAGAGCCTTGAGCTTGACTGTTTTGTCTCTCGCCCACGTGGCCAACATCTTCAAATTACGATCTTTGCAGAAACTCTAACCCTTGAATGGCCCGATGATTCTCGGGCTCAGCTTGAATTTTCCGCGCAAGACAACAAGGGCGACGCCTTTTTGAAAGCTCCCATGGCCGGCAAGGTGCTTGAGGTTCGAGTCGCCGATGGCGATAGGGTTTGTGAAGGAGATCTGCTGTTTGTCTTGGAGTCGATGAAAATGCAGCTCGAGCTTCGGGCGCCGCGCTCGGGTCTCGTGGCTGGAGTTCGGGTTGAACCCGGAGTCACACTTGCAGGTCCAGACGTTTTAGCAGAAATCAGAAATGAAGATTGATAATCCGCTTTTGGGTTACGGGAGACCGCTATGAAGAACGACTTTTCGGCTGAAATGAAAGAACTGACACAATCTGTGCGGGCGTTTGCCGCAAAAGAGCTTGCTCCACACGCCGACGAGCTCGACAGAGAAGAGCGTCTCGCACCGGGTATTTTCAAGAAGCTTGGTGACCTTGGCATTCTTGGAATTACCATTCCAGAAGAGTTTGGTGGTGCGCATTTAGGCGCAAAGGCGATGGTTTCAGTGATGGAAGAACTCAGCTACGCTGAACCTGGTACATGCTTGTCGTATCTCGCTCATTCACTTCTTTTTGTTCACAACCTTGCTCAGAACGGTTCCAAGGAACAATGCGACCGCTATCTTCCAGGATGTGTGACGGGTGAATTGGTGGCTGGAATGGCCATGACTGAGCCTGGTGCGGGCTCGGATGCTGTTGGCATGGCGACTCGTGCAGTTCGAGAAGGTGATCATTACGTTATCAATGGAACGAAAATGTTTATCACCAATGGCCCCATTGGTGATGTGTTTCTTGTCTACGCGCGAACGGGCGAAGGCCGACAAGACCTGACTACTTTTATTGTTGAAAGTGGTTTTCCCGGTTTTACGGTCAGTAAAAAATTGTCCAAAATGGGCATGCGCTCGAGCCCAACAGGCGAGCTGATTTTCCGCAATTGTCGTGTCCCAGTGCAAAACCGCGTCGGAGAAGAGGGATCAACCGTTAAGCACATGATGAAGAACCTCGATATCGAGCGGGTCGGTTTGGCGGCGATGAGCCTTGGAATCGCGCGTGCGTGTCTGGATCACTCGCTCAAATATGCACAAGAACGTTCGCAGTTCGGTGAACCGATTGTAAATTTCCAGTCGGTGAGTGAAAAAATCAGCAATATGTATATCGGCTACCGAGCGGCGCGTGCACTTGTTTACGAAGCGGCGCAGGTGGTTGACGAAGGTCGCCGGGCGAATCAAGAAGCAGCCGCTGCGAAGGTCTTTGCTTCGGAAATGGCAACCAAGGTTGCTCTCGATGCAATCCAAGTCTTGGGTGGCTACGGTTACATTCGCGAATTTCCAGTTGAGCGCCTGATGCGCGATGCAAAGCTCTTGGAAATTGGCGGCGGTACCAGTGAGATTCTGCGCAGCGTGATTATCAAAGAGTTCGTTCGAAAAGCGCGCTAATCGCAAGCTGGCACACAAATGATTTGACACTGTCTAATCATTAAACACAGAAAAAGCAGCCTAATTTGGCTGCTTTTTCTTATCAAAACAGTTCATTATCCCAAAGGTTTGGCCTGGGTACAGTCTTTGCTGAGTCTGATTTACATCAAAAAATCAGGCAACAGGAGGACTTCTATGAAAACGTCGCTTGCTTTCGAACTTCACTTTTCAAAGATCCGCACACAACTTCTTGGGCTCGTTGCGACTTGTGTCTTTGCCGCCGTACTGACTTCATGTGGCCAAGCGCAACGTGCAGAATCTGAGGCGCAAGGACTGATATTTTGGCAAAAACAAGAACGGATAAAGTATGATGTGGATCAAAATGGCCGCGCTGTTCCTGAACGTGTGAGTCGTTTTCTGATGTCAGCGGAGCAATTTGGCCAGGGCGTAAAAACCTACCGTTTGGGATCTTACCAACGCTCTATGACCGACTGCGGTGGCTTTATTGGACAAGCGCATCGTGCTTCCGGCTTTGGCGTCGCTCTTTTTCAATTTGACTATGATTTTCTCAATTTTGCTGGATGCTCGGACGGGCTCAAGCCGGGAGATGTTTTGCTGCTTGCATACCCAGGTCGCCAAGCTGATCACTGGATCATGATGGTGGATGTTCAGGATCCTAAAGGGAAATTCAACTCGGGGAAGAATATCATTATGGATGTTTCCTCCGATTACGTCGATGGCCGTCCGTTCTTCAAAGGAGCGTTAAGTCGCCGGCAGAATTTACTGGCTCGGCAGGTTGTTGCGTGTCGCCGTCACCGTTCGTTTGATGCTGATTGGAAACGACTCGCAGCGCAGCTTGCGGAAGATGCAAAAAATAAAGCTGTTGAGCCAAGGAGCAAAAACCCTCAGCCAGAGCCGCAAAAAGATCCAGCGGACGAGACGAAGCCACAAGAGGCGAACACGCCAACAACTGATTCGAGTGATTTGGAGACTGCAAAAACTTCCGAACCTTCCCTATTAAACTGGCGCTTTGATGTGACTCCAGGGTCTGTAAGAAAATAAGGTCTTTGTTCTGACGCTGCTCGCTTCGTTCTGCGTTGCCGAGGCAAGGTCCACCTGTTACCATACTGAGAGCTCAAATGGATTGTGTTGAGCTTTTACAGGTGTACCGTGCAAGATACTGCTCGCAATATCATTATCAAAGAACTGCCTGGTTCGGCAGAGCGTTTGCCGTTGTTCATCGTAGGCGATGTTCATGGCTGCTCCAAAGAGTTGCGCGAGCTGATTGTCAAGGCACGTCAACGCGTCGCACAATTCCAACTTGTGTTGGTTGGAGATCTGTTTACTAAAGGGCCAGATCCTGTTGGTGTGTTTGACTTAATTCAAGAATTTAATGCGATTTGTATCAAGGGAAATCATGACTGGGCCTTCTGGGCAGCCATTGTTCAGGCGCAGCGGCGTGGCCTCCAATCACTTCCCGAGCACACTCAACAGACTCTTCATCTCGTCCGTCATCACAAACGCGCGATGATGGATTTCGTCAATGACTTGCCCCATGTTTTTCGCACATCGATCACTCCCTCGCGCGAACGCAAGGGTTGGGAACGCGAGTATCCAATGGTGATTGTTCATGCTGGAATTGATCCTATCTCTGGTGTGAATGCAACACCTGAGAGGATGCTGCTGACCGCTCGTTATGTGCGCTGGGATGATCCGCAAGCGCGCGGTAAGCTACTGCTTGTGCCATCTGGCTACCGAGCGGAGATGCTGGCTGAAGCAGAGCAAAAACAACAGCAGTTGGGCAAACCGCAGCCGCGTTCATCCGCTCCCGAGATGCCGACTCCTCATGTGTCTTCTCGGCCGCGTCCGGATGCAGCGGATAAGTTTCGTTGGCATGAGTTGCACAATGGTCCTGAACTTATTGTTTTTGGGCATGATGCGAAGCAAGGACTCTTTCGTAAAACTTTGCCCTCCGGGCGTCCGATTTGTGTTGGGCTTGATACAGGCTGCACTTATGGCCGCCAGTTGACTGGTTACTTTCCTGAACTTGACGATGCCGTACAGGTCGATGCCAAACGCAGTTACTTTGATTTAAATAGGAATGTGATAGTTCTTAAAGGTCCTTCACCTCGGATGGCTGTCTAAGACATTCCGCGAGACTGCGTATGAAAAAAGTGATGCTCGAGAAAAAATTTCCTTCAGACGAAACGATTGCTGCGTTATTTAATGGAAACGAGCAATTTTTGAATCTACTTTTGCGCCAATGTGTGCGCACTGAACAGGTTATTGCGCGCTGTTATGCAGCTGGAACATGGAATCAATATTCAGGGCGAGATTTTATTTCTCATTTAGGCCGCGCAGAACGGAATTGGCGGCAAGCTCTTGAGTCACTCGTTGTTCAGTTTGAGCAAAATAAACGCGAGAATTCTGCTGTAGCTGTGCGCGGTCCGGCGATTTTACTTCAGTCGCGTAACAGCTACACAGCGTTTGTTGTTGGAATTGCCGCAGCTCTTGCTGGTGTTGATGTTATGTTTATGCCGCTTCATTCTTCACAGGCGGATTTGAAGTGGTGTTTGGAATATTTTGGTTGTGTCGCAATTGCGACTGACATCCAAGGTTATGCTGAACAATTGAAGGATCTCGGTGTTGCTGTTTTTGATCTCTCTCATCAACAATGGCAACCACGCGACAAGTTCAACGAGCCAATACTTGTAACCCTTTTTCGCTGGTACAAAACAGCGCCTGAGTTGCGCGAGGCAAAGAGACAAACAGGTGCATTGCCGGTTTTAGAGAAAGAGACACCTGCGCGGATTGGGCGTTTCGACTTTATTTCATTTGGTCATGATGGTTTTCAAAAGCCAGAGTCGCTTTCACTTGATGCGATGATCGTGACGGCAAATCATCTGCTATTGCACTTGAATTCACCTTCAAATCTTTTTTGGAAAACACTCGAGATTTTACCATTGGCAAATCCCTTTGCGCACTTGTCGCGATTCTGTGCTTTGTTGAAAAACGGAGTGATTGGTTTTCCTCAAGTCGGTGGTGAATTCGAATCTCATTTGCGAATTCTGCGTCCGACGGTTTTGTTTGCCAGTCCGACTGAACTTGAAAAGATCGCAAATTATGTGGACGAACAGCTGCATGCTCCTGGCTTTAGTCCTCGTCTTACCGTTGGCTCACGCTTGGATAAAGCGCGTGGTTTGTTAAAAACCGGCCGAGCTTTAAAGCTTCCTGAAACTGTTTTTGATGCAGCCTCGCGGGCTTTACTCTGGGCGAGTCGGAACGCCATTGGAAAAGAATTCGTACGCTATACGCTTGCTGATCTGCAGATGGTGATTCACGGTCTGGCAGCTGCGCGCGAAGCTCACGTTGAAATATTAGCGCAAATGGGTGTTCCGGTGATTGAAACCTATGGAGTCACTGCGGCTGCTGGGTTGCTTTCGGCGAATACCTTTGATGCATCTCACCTGAATCTGATTGGCAACCCAGTCTCACATGTTTCTTTCCGGCTAGGGCAAAACTCGTCGCTCGAATACCGTTTAAACCATCCCGCTTTTAATAGTTCTGGGCGATGGCAAGATACCGGCGATGTTGCTCAGATGACCCCATTTGGTTTCAAAATCACTGGCAGGCGTAAACATCTCTTCGTAACTGCAGGTGGTGTTACTATTTCGCCCTTGCGACTCGAACAGTTGCTGCGCGAATCGAACGAAATTCAGGATGTTTGTATCGTTGGCGATAAAATGCCATATCTCGCGGCGTTGGTTGTTCTTTCGCCAGATGCGCAGGCAGAGCACCGTGCGAGCCCTGAAAGTATCCGTGATCTTATACAGCAACGTATCGGAACTGTGAATGAAACTCTTCCTCGTCATGCAACAATCAAGAAATTTTTATTACTCGAGAAACCTTTTCAAGAATCTCTGGGAGAAAAGCTGCCTAGCGGTAGCTTGAATCGACTCAAGATTAACGAAACACGCAAGATAGAAATTGATTCTCTCTACCAAGCGGCGGGGCAGTGATGGAAACAATGTAGAGTTTCTGTCGCTGTTTCCTTAATGGTTTGACCTCCTGATTTTTCATGGTTTACTCTCAACTTAGCGAGCTTGCGTGTCACTCGTACCAAAATTGGTCGGTGCGGTGCCTGTCGGTTTCGCGCTGCTGGAGGAGCCATGCAACAGACGCACAAGATCTACGACATTGTCCGTGAAGCCTATAGCCCCACTCACCACAATGAGCTCAACTGGCAGGGAAGCTTTGCAGAATATTTGGAACTGGTAGAAAAGAATCCCAAGATCTGCCGCACAGCCTTTCAACGCGTGCATGACATGATTATGCACTTTGGTACATACGAGTATGTTGAACACAAAAAGAAACTTGTTCATTACAAGTTTTTTGATGATCCGCTTGCCAATGGCAAAGATGCTGTTTTTGGTCTTGATGTTCACCTTGTGAAGTTGGTGAATTTCTTCAAAGCGGCAAGCCTGCGCTATGGTCCTGAAAAGCGCGTTCTGTTGTTGCATGGTCCAGTTGGTTCAGCAAAATCAACGATCGCTCGTCTGCTGAAAAAGGGTCTGGAATGGTATTCTTACCAACCCGAAGGTGCTCTTTATACGTATGATTGGATCAATCTGAAAGAACACCTCAACATGGATGATGTGATGGCATGTCCAATGCATGAAGAACCATTGCGTTTGATTCCTGAAGAAGCGCGTGGAAAAGTGTTGAGCTATCTCAACAAAGGTAAAGCTTTTGATCAGAAGATCTTCGTTGAAGGAAATATCGACCCCGCATGCCGTTTTGTCTTTAATGAATTGATGAAGCACTATGGCGGCGATTGGGAACGTGTGGTGAAAAATCACATCCGAGTGCGGCGTTTGCTTTTGTCAGAAAAAGATCGCGTTGGCATTGGAACCTTTCAACCAAAGGATGAAAAGAATCAGGATTCCACAGAACTCACTGGTGACTTGAACTATCGTAAGATAGCCGAATATGGTTCTGATTCAGACCCGCGAGCGTTCAACTTCGATGGTGAATTTAATATCGCCAACCGCGGTATGGTTGAGTTTGTGGAAATGCTTAAGCTTGACGTCGCCTTTCTGTATGATTTGCTCGGAGCTTCGCAAGAGCACCGCATAAAACCAAAGAAGTTTGCGCAGACAGATATCGACGAAGTGATTGTTGGGCATACAAACGAACCTGAGTATCGTAAGTTGCAAAACAATGAATTCATGGAGGCCCTGCGCGATCGGACTGTGAAAATCGATGTGCCCTACATTACAAAGCTCAAGGAAGAGACGAAGATTTATCGCAAAGACTTCAATGCGGAAAATGTGCCGCACATCCATATTGCGCCACACACAATTGAAACTGCGGCGATGTGGGCTATCTTGACTCGCCTTGAAGAGCCGAAAAAGGCAAACCTGACTGTCATGCAAAAACTTAAATTGTATGATGGTAAGACCTTGCCAGGCTACACCGAAGACAACATAAAAGAACTTCGTAAAGAAGCCATGCGCGAAGGTCTTGATGGAATTTCGCCTCGCTACATCCAAGACAAAATTTCAAACGCATTGGTTGATGACCGCGGCAATGGATGTATCAATCCGTTTATCGTTCTTAATGAACTTGAAGGCGGCTTGAAGAATCATTCGTTGATCCGTGATGAAGAAACCAAGAAGCGTTATCGCGAACTTCTTGCGGTTGTGAAGCAAGAGTATGAAGATATCGTTAAGAACGAAGTTCAGCGGGCAATTTCTGCAGACGAAGAAGCGATTGCTAAACTTTGCGGAAACTACATCGACAACGTGAAGGCTTACACGCAGAAAGAACGCGTTCGTAATAAGTATACGGGTCAAAGCGAAGAGCCAGATGAGCGTTTGATGCGCAGTATTGAAGAGAAGATCGACATTCCAGAGAGTCGTAAGGATGATTTCCGTCGCGAGATTATGAACTACATCGGTGCACTTGCTTTGGAAGGAAAGACCTTCGATTACAAAACCAATGAGCGCTTGCATAAAGCCCTTGAATTGAAGCTTTTCGAAGATCAAAAAGACACGATTAAGTTGACGAGTCTTGTGTCGAACGTCGTAGATAAAGAAACACAAGCGAAGATTGACGTGGTCAAAAATCGCCTAATCAAGAACTACGGTTACTGCGACATCTGCTCGAACGATGCTCTCCATTTCGTTGCAAGTATTTTTGCACGTGGAGATGTGAAGCGCTCTTCGAACTAACAGGCCTCTTTAGCCTGTATGTTTGTTCGCTTGAGGAGAGTTCTGCATGAAGATGGAAACCGATGTAAACCGCTTTCGTCGTATTGTTCGTGGGCGGATCAAAGAGAACCTCAAGCGATTTATCTCTTCAGGCGAACTGATTGGTCGTCAGGGGAATAAACAGGTCACTATCCCCTTGCCTCGCATCGATCTCCCGCGTTTTCAATTTGGTGGCAATCAGCAAAAGGGCGTGGGCCAAGGTGATGGTGAGCCCGGAGATCCCCTCAATCAGGGGCAACCTCAACCGGGTGAAGGCGAAGCAGGGCAGAACCCTGGGGATCATGGCTTGGAAGTTGATGTCTCACTTGAAGAACTTGCCGATATATTAGGCGAAGAACTGCAGCTTCCGCGGATTGAGGACAAAGGGAAGAAGAACGTTAAATCGCGGAAGTTTAGATACCATGGGGTGTTGAAAACAGGCCCCGAAGGTTTGCGCAATTTCAAACGCACTTACAAGGAAGCACTTAAGAGGCAAATCTCCTCAGGCGATTACTCTCCTGTTGATCCGAAAGTGATCCCAATCAAGGAAGATAAGCGCTATCGAAGTTTCAAAATCGAGGAAAATCCGGAAGCAAGTGCGGTTATTATCTACATGATGGACGTTTCCGGCTCGATGGGCGATGAACAAAAGGAAATCGTTCGTCTCACTGCCTTTTGGTTGGATACATGGCTCAAACGCAACTACGACAACATCGAGACTCGTTTTATTATTCACGATGCGGTTGCGCGAGAAGTGGATGAGCAAACATTTTATCACACCAAAGAGAGCGGCGGGACGTTGATCTCGAGTGCCTACAAGTTGTGTGAAAAAATTATCAAAGAAGATTATCCTCTGGATGAGTGGAATGTGTACATGTTTCACTTCTCTGATGGCGATAACTGGAGTGGTAATGATACCAATGAATGTATGCTTCTTCTTGATAATGTGCTGCTTCCGACTTCCAATCTGTTTTGCTACGGACAGGTCGAAAGTCGCTACGGAAGTGGGCAGTTCTTAAAGGATCTGGAGAAGCATTTTGGGGAGAATCAAGAGAAAGTCGTGACTCACCAAATTAAAGACAGAGATGGGATTATGAACGCGCTTAAGGTCTTTCTTGGCAAAGGAAAATAACCATGGTCATGGACCCGCGGCTGACCAGCGAATTAACATCTGAATTGCGAAATATAGTCATGGAGATTGAGTCCAATTGCCGTAATCTTGGCTTGGATTTTTTTCCGGTGATTTTTGAAATGGTTGATTACCAGCAGATGAGCGAAATCGCGGCTTATGGTGGATTCCCGACCCGCTACCCGCATTGGCGCTTTGGAATGGAGTACGAGCATCTCTCTAAGAGCTATGAGTATGGCTTGAGTTTGATCTATGAAATGGTCATTAATAATGATCCATGTTACGCTTACCTGCTTAAAAGTAACTCACTTGTTGATCAGAAAACCGTGATTGCACATGTTTATGGGCACTGTGATTTTTTCAAAAACAACTATTGTTTTCAGCATACCAACAGGAAAATGTTGGATGAAATGGCGAATCATGGCAGTCGCATGCGCCGCTACATTGAAGAAATCGGGCATGATGAAGTTGAGTCCTTCATTGATACTTGTTTGACCCTTGAGAATCTTATCGACCAACATGCACCACATATCCGTCGCGAACCGAAAATCTCGCGCGATCCCGATGAACAGCTTCCTCCGGAAAAGCGCCCTGTGCCTAAGCTCCCCACACAACGGAGCTATATGGATGGATATATAAATCCTGAAAGTTATTTGAAGGAGCAGCAGGAGAAAATTGTCAGAGAGTTTGAACGCGAGAAGCGTTTCCCCGAGCAACCGCGCAGGGATATTTTGCAATTTTTGATTGATCACGCTCCGCTCTCAACCTGGCAGCGCGATGTCTTATCAATTGTCCGCGAGGAAGCGTATTATTTTGCGCCGCAAGGACAAACCAAAATCATGAACGAAGGCTGGGCTGTTTACTGGCACTCCAAGCTCATGACCGAGTATGTTCTTAACGACTCTGAAGTCATCGACTATTGCGACCACTATGCGGGTGTGACCGCCACATCCGGCCAGAGGCTCAATCCCTACAAAGTGGGTGTTGAGTTGATGCGGCATATTGAAAACCGCTGGAACAAAGGGCGATTTGGTTTAGATTACATGCTTTGCGATGACCCAGCACGGCGCAAAACTTGGGACACGCGCGTCAATCGGGGTCGCGAGAAGCTCTTTGAAGTGCGTAAATATCACAATGACATCACCTTTATTGATGAATTTTTGGACGAAGATTTTTGTGAAGAAGCAAAGCTTTTTACCTGGGCTGCAGACAGACGCACAGGGCAAGCGGTGATCCACGATCGCGATTTTCCCGCAATCAAGCGTGAACTCCTCGATGCTTTAACCAACTTTGGCCAGCCTGTGATTGAAGTTGTAGATGGAAATTTCCACAATCGCGGCGAGCTTCTTCTCTTGCACAATCACCAAGGCAAAGACCTGAAAGTGGATTGGGCCATGGAGACGTTGCGTAATTTATTTAAGGTGTGGAATCGTCCGGTGAATCTGTTGACGACTCTCGAGGGTGAGGCGCGCCTGCTGATTTTTGATGGCGGAGAACCTCGCATTGAGAAGGCCGGTGGAGCTGAGGAAGCGGGCTGAGGAAGCGGGCATTGAGCCCGCATCTTTCTTCCTGCGGTCCAGAATCCCCAGCATTCCATCCAACGGTTCACTTTTTCGAGCAAAGCCGGTTGTGCCAATTTGTTTAAGATTGGGAATTTTAAAATCCGTCCGCCGAATTTGCGTCCGAGTTCAAATACCAGGATGTCGCTTGAAGGCACAGCCACAAAGGCAAGCCACCCAGTCAAATGGACGTTGATTCGCGTCGGGGCTGCCATCCCACTCACTGCGTCTGGATTGTTGCCTCGCCAAACAAGGAATCCCAATGTGAGGAGGGTGACCTCCTCCGGTCACGGCAGGCCAAAGCTGCGTGGATGTCCGCTGCAGGCGACATTCCATGCAGCGAGCACCAGAGACTGCACATCGCTCTGATTGTTTTGTCGAGCAAAATTTTTTAAAAAAAAATCACTCAAGTTTTTTTGCTGAAGCGATGTGTAGAATAAAGACGATGTCAAATTCTTTGACATGCTGTTTTGTTAGCTTGAGACAAGCTTAAGTTGAGCAAAAAAATCTCTTCCCTCGAATGTCATGAAGATGACCCCGTCGCAGACGGTGGATTTAATGCCATCTGAATTTGGCATGGGCATTGCTTGCAACCTCCATGAAGATCTGTCGATCTTCTATCCCGTGGGAAAGGGGAGCACCATGACCGGTGAAGAGATGCAAAACAAAAATCAAACAACTCATTCCAACCGAAGCGGAAAAAATATGCATCGGGTGTTGATGGGTTTGTCGCTGCTGACCGGTTTCTCGTTAGTCTCCACGCCCACGGCGTGCGGCACAAGCGCACGCTTGAGCCGAGAGCCGATTGCTGAAACCGGCGATAATTTAGTGACCAATGCGGGCAATTCGAATGACAATGGCCGTGTTGAAGTTGAACCTCAAATTGCTCAGGTGTCGCCACTGCGCGAAGCCACAGTGAGCGGTGAAGACCCACTGGCCGTGCGTTCTGACGCAAAAATATTTGAAGTCAAAGACAACCCCAGCTTTTGCTCGGGCTTGCAAGCTGGTGAATGCCTCACGTTGGTGATCCAGGTGCCAAGTTCACTTGTGCAGTCGAGCCTCGGGCTTGGTGCGCTTGGATTGGCACTTGCCGCGAAAGATTACAATGATCTCCTCCACCGCACATGTTCAGAAGGCTTGCGAGTTGGCTTGCCAGTGATTGAAGCTGGATTACCGGTCACCCGGCGCAACGGTGTGGCACGCAAACTTTTTTCTCCATTTAAGCGCGCACGCTGCGTGTATCAAGTTCTAGCGAGTGAATCGGTGGTACCTCCAGCTGAACGGTTCTGCGGTCTCCTCAAACCCAGTGATTGGTAAATTTGAATTCAAAGAAAGCAAGATGCTCACGCGCTTTCACGATGTCTCGCTGCGCGTTCCAGCGGCCGACAGGTCGACCGATTGGGAGCCTGTCCGCGGCGGCTGGAATCTTTTTGATACGGCCACCTACAGCGGAGTCTTTAAAACAAGTGATGTGAATGTGACTGTGAACCGTGGATTGATTTTCAAAGCCAATGGTTTTGGTATTGCAAGCTATCTCAACACGGTGGTTGAGCCTTTCTTGAACGACTCAACCCGCACACAGTCTCTTGTGAAAGCCAAAGCCCAAGTTGAAATGATGCGGATGGCCGTGCGCAGCCTGCGACAAGGAAAATCGGTGGTGACCTCTTCCTTGGTATTACTCGGTATGGGTATGGATGCCATCAAGCAGCTGTGCACCGCTCCCGGTTCCGACTGCCGTGTGCAAAACAGCGATAAAACCTTGGTGAATGAATTGAACTCTGCCTTTGATAACGGTCAGCCGCTGGAAAGCGAAAGTAAGGCGCTGTTGATTGATGCTCTGAAATACGTGCCGCTCGGCTTGCTGCGTGCTGTGTTTGAGCATGCCGATGAAAAAGCATTTGTGGCTCAGATGCAGGGTTCTGGGCAATAAAAAGAATCGATTGATGAATCTGTGACTGATGATGACGTTCTATTTTCTATTCGTTGCTCGAGAAGGGATGTAGAACGTCTTTGTAGCAAAATCCACGACTCAACTAAGGCGTGATTTGCTCCATCACTATTTTGGTGACTTTTCCTTCAATTGTTTTTGCAACCACTTTGAAAACAGTGCCGGGTGCAAAAAGAACTTCCTTCTCGTTGGCGAAGGTGGACATCTCTTCAATCATTTTTCCAGTTTTAGATTTGATCACAAAGACGGTGTTGCCGGTGAATTTGGCTGAGAAGGAGCGGCTTGTGCTGGTGAATGCTTTTTCTGTGACGTTGGCACCCACTTTGTAAATGTCGCGTATCGACTCCGGCAAGTAGGCACCGCGGTAGACAGTGCCAGTAAATATTTTCTCTGTCATTTTGTTCAGCCCAGATGCAGCTGCTTCAATCACGGGTTGAAATTTGCTGAGCAGCGCTTTATCGCCTGTGCGCAACGCCTGATTGATTTCGCCGTATCCCATCCGCGTGTAGTAATTGATTGCGCTGACTTCGGATAAATCCATCTTTTGGTAGACGCTGCTTTTGCCAATCAGCGAGCGCGCAAACTGGTAGCTGTGCATCGAGTTGACCGCAATAAACTCTTCTGCTTTTGTGAGCGCAGCAGGGCTAGCCACATGGCGGGTTAAGTCGATGGTGCTTTCGGCAAAAACAGTGGGCACACTGCGCGCTGCGGCTGGAACAACGCGCACCGCACCAAGGCTTGTAAATAAGGTGCGTGCAGCAAAAGTGACGGGCCCAATTCCCAGCGTTGCCACGCCATCGAGGATAGCGTTACCAATTTCATCGTCGGGAGCTGCGCCAGCATCAATACAGCGGCATCCACTGGCATCACAGAAGTGCACGGCGTTTTCAGAGCATTTGCGTGGAGTGTTTTCGGGGCACACAGATTTGCTGCGGGGTGCAAGATTATCAGCGAGTGTCCAATAGCGCTCGTTGCCCGCAAGTGAACCGCCGCGCACGATGATCTTCATCAGCTTGGCGTCTTTGTCGGCGTTGAGAATGGTCAACTCGCGGATGACGGGTATTCCAGCACCAACATACTTCGCGTTTTGATTGTTATCGAGATCATCAACACTCGTGAACACTGGTGAGTTCTTTTTGGTGACCATGAAATGGCCAGGCCACACCGTGCAGGCTGGAACGGTTTCTATGTCTGATGTTGAAGTTTTTATGGGCTTGCAAGCGGGAAGGGCAAGTGCGCAGAACGATAGAAACAAGCAAAGGAAACGGAGAAGAAAAGACTCATGCTTTATCATGGCAACTCCCTGCTGAGGCAATTGATACCTCAGCCATATCTTGGTTGAGGTATCGACATCAGAGATGAAAAATAGAGATCTTTGCTAAGTTTTATTTTCCACAATTTTATCTGTGTTCGGGGGCGGCTGAGGTGGATGTGAGTTGTGCCAAGAGTTGGATATGTTCTGCGTCGGTCATGCTGCGTTTGGGACGTAGTCTTTTTTCAAGTTCAGCGGAATCTTCGTCTCGAGTGATTGCAACCCAGAAGCATGTATGGTGTGGATCGACGTTAAAAAATCCATCGCTGTGAATTTCAATTCTGAGTTGTACGGCAAATTCGTGAACATGCTTTTGCATGTGTAGCGCAGTTTTTTGCGCATCGGAACCAAAGAAGTCCCAGTGGTGACGCATTTTCATTGCTCTCCTGTGATGGAGCATATGTTGGACGCAGTGCACTCTTACAGCAGGACACGTGTGAGTGTCTATGAAGCAATCCCTGCTTATCGATTATGCATAGAGTTTTTCGCCTGTGTTGCGTGCAACTTTGATTGATTTTTTGATTCTTCGTAGTAATTGGAATTTCTCCTGTCCAATCAGCCAATTAAAAAAGAGCACTGAGAAAACTCTGCTGACGCTATTGACAGTGTTTTTCGGGCTACGGTACCACTATATGTGACAAGACAATCTTCTGACCCTGAACAGATGTAAGGTGCGAGATCCCTCGGCCCCCAACTCGCGGTGAAGCAGTTGTCTTGATCATGGGAAGAACCAACCGCCTGCAAGGAGCATTTTATGGCGAACGCTGCATACCGGCTCTTTCATCCCCGTGTCCAGTTGCAAGGACTCGACTTGTCCAACATCAATCTGAATTCTTCGCTCGAGAATATCGTTCTTGATCTGCGTCCTAAGATTGAAATGGGTAAGGAGTATTCCTTTCTCGCTGCGGCGGTGCTTGCAGAAAAACTTCGCCTTGAAACACTTGAAACTCTCGCCATTAAGAATGATGGCACGCCAGTGAGCCTTCCGGAGAGCGAGAAGCTGCGTCCATCGTTGCGTGCATACGTGATGTTTGGAATTGAGCAGGGGCACATCAGCCCACGTCTGGCAGAGCTCGACCTTGAGGCCCTGCAAAAAGAAATCAACCCAGACAGAACCTACTTGTTTGACTATCTCGGCGCTCATACGCTGTATGATCGGTATCTTCTGCACAAGGAGGGCCGTCGCTACGAAGATATCCAACATTTCTGGATGCGGGTTGCGATGGGAATGTCGTTGGCGGAGAAAGATAACAAAGAAGCATCCACACGCGCGGCTGAATTCTATAACGTCATTTCTCAGATGTTCTATGTTCCAAGTACGCCAACTCTCTTCAATTCGGGAACCAACCGTTCACAGATGTCGAGCTGCTTTTTGACCACGGTCCAAGACGACCTGGTGGATATCTATCGGCAGTACTCAGACAACGCGCTCCTATCTAAATTCGCGGGCGGGCTTGGCAATGACTGGACACCCATTCGTGCGAGCGGTTCTTGGATTAAAGGCACCAATGGTCGTTCTCAAGGAGTTATCCCATTCATTAAAGTGCAGGATTCCTCAACCATTGCTGTGAACCAAGGTGGAAAACGCAAGGGCGCTGTCTGCGCATACTTGGAAACCTGGCATCTTGATATCGAAGATTTCCTCGAGCTGCGAAAAAATACTGGCGATGAACGGCGCCGCACTCACGATATGAATACAGCAAATTGGGTGCCTGACCTGTTTCTTCAACGCGTGGAACAGAATGCAGATTGGACGCTTTTCTGTCCGAGCGAAACGCCTGATTTGCACGACACCTTCGGTGCAGAGTTTAAGTCGCGTTACGAGGCCTACGAAGCTGCAGCTGAGCGTGGCGAAGTGAAGAACTTCAAAAAAGTACAGGCTGTAACATTGTGGCGTAAAATGCTGACGATGTTGTTTGAAACTGGACATCCTTGGATCACCTTCAAGGATTCATGCAACGTGCGCAGTTCGCAGCGTCACACGGGCGTGGTTCATTCAAGCAACCTGTGTACCGAGATCACGCTCAACACCAGCGGCGATGAAACTGCTGTCTGCAACATCGGTTCGGTGAACCTCAAGGCTATTTTCCAGCAACCACAGCCCTACGAGGCTCTGCGCACAACAGTGCGTGCGGCAATGCGGATGCTTGATAACGTCATTACGGAAAACTTCTACCCAATTGAGTCTGCACGGCGGGC
>RGDM01000041.1 GCA_009918675.1 bacterium | reverse complement strand
GCCAAGCGAGTGAAGAATCTGAACAACGTTGTTGGAAAACCCGCATTGGGGCATCAGCTTGCTGCCCTTCATGAACACAAAAATCGGGCTGCTGGCCACGAGCTCATCGATGCGCAAGTTCACGGGGCGAAGGCTATCCAATGAATGAGTCAAGCTCCTCTTGAAGAACGAGCTTTGCTCCTCGGCAAGGATTTCCAAATCGTGAACCCGATTCAAGAGTGCAAATAACAATGTTGATTTCCAAACCGACTTCAACACATCGGTTGAAAAATTGATTCCTTCAACAGCTTCCAATGAAAGGATCTTATCATCGGGGTGGAGCAGCATTCGCAAAATCTTAGGCTCCGACTCATGCCCAACGATAAACTCAATCCGCTCTGATTGACGCTCTAACGCAAATGCACGAGTCAGTGAAGTTGCCGTGAAATCTTGGCCGTCAGGCGATGACAAGCCTGACCCTGTTGCGCTTATCAAAACACGATATTTTTCATCGAAATCATGAATATGGCTGAGTGGAAACCCAGCAGAACGAATGTCAGCAGCCGTAAGCCACTGGTTTCCATAAAACAACCAATCTTCGAGCGCCGAAAGTTCTTGTTCACTGCCACCATCAATAAATTCGCAACCAACGACATAGCGGTGAGTTTCTTCTTCGCGTCTCACGTAAGCAATTCGACAGTACGATCGACAGCGACCAAAGACAGGAAGAACAATGTCAAACCAATGTTTTTGCTTCTCGAGAAAAGGCAACGGGTGTCGATCAATCACAAGACGCATACCACCCAGAGAAATATCGGTCATTTTGCCAAAGATGGGTGAGCCGAATCGCAATTCGTCAACCGTAAAAACAAGCGGAGAAACCCCTTCATTCATCTGAATGCGTGTCGACTTTCGCTGCACGTGCGCCGGCCGCACAACTTCTGCCGAGCGACTGAGTGCAACTCCAAGCCTGACAAAGTCGCCTGTCTCGAGGCGCTCAACGCGCGTGTTGGCAATTGTACCTCTGGCCAAGAATTTTGAGCCTGCAAAATCGCAAGAGACTTCTATCGTTTCACCAATGGAAAGAAGTGGAAGGTCTGGTTTCAGAGAAAAACTCAGACCCATCCCGAATGGACTGTAATCATTGCAAACAGCTTCAATCAGGGTATGACCAATCGTTGCTGTTACTTTATATTGAGTAGGATCAGCGACGCGGAAGCGGCTGTCTAGACGTTGATCGTGATGAGACACCGACGAGGAAGATTTTACCTCCTGACCAAAAGACGACGGTCTTTCCACGGTCCCTCCCATATCCACCTCCGCTCAAGTAAAACATAGGTTAGGATAAATCTCACTGTGAGGGAGAATGACACATGCATTTGCCGTTGCTTCTAATCGCTGGAACGTTGACTGTTGCAAGTTGTGCCTCGAAAAAGTTTGGTGATGAAAAATTACAAACCAAACTCGAAACAAGTGACAAAAAGACATCCGAAAAGATCGGCTTTGACAAAGATCGCAACTTAATTTTGCAAGATAAGACGAACGCATCCGACGAACTCATGACCCTCTCGCATGTCAACGAGGAATTGCAGGCGAAACTCCAAAATGAATTTCAGCAACTCAAACGCTGCCGCGTGGAATTGGCTGATGTTCGTTTAGGTGGAACAGGTGAAATGGCACCGATGCCTGACGTGGATGGCATCAAAACCGACCCAACTCTGAAAGAATCCGTTGGAATCGACGAAAGCGGTGAACTGGTGTTTGTTCGTCAAGAGAGTTTTGAAGACCGCTTGAAAGCTGAAAAACAGTTTGAAAAGTCAGTCCGGCGTCTGACCAAGGTTATCTCAAGCAACCGCGAGCAATGTGAACTTCGTATGCGCAAAGCTCGCGTTGAACATGGTCTTCCGGCAGAGAGAACACCAGCCGTGACACGCTACGAGGGCGGTCAGGTGATCATCCTTCAACCGGCAGAGCGAAACCTGGATGACGCCTTTCAGTTTGCAAATCAAGCCAAGCAGAAGTAATGCCTTGTCCCTATGATGGGACAAGGCAAAGAAGACAATGCTCGTTGGAGCGGACTCATTTTTCACGGCTGGATCGCTCCGCTGATTCGCCTTGGTCAGGTGCGTCCACTTGTTCTGGAAGATCTTCAACACACGCCACCACACGATGATCGCCTCGAACAAACGTCTCCTGCTTTTCGCGCTGCTTTTAGTGGCAAAATTCTGCCTGCTCTGCTTGCCAGCTTTAGAATTCGCTTTGTAAAAATCGCATTCCTGCTTATCTTCCTGACGGCGCTCGGGCTTCTCCGGCCTCTCATCCTCCGCGAGCTCATCAGTCGATTTGGTGGGCAGCAAGGAACTCAACCAGGATTTTTATTTTCAGCGTTTCAGACCAACATCAGCATGGCTTTGTTCGCAATTGCCAGCTTTTTTTCGTTAGCTCTGGTGCGTTCCCACTTCATAAGGCTATGCTTCAAACTCACGTGGTCGATGCCCGGTCTTTTACGATATGAAGTCTACTCAAGGTTGTTACATCTCAACCCAACGGATCGCGCGCGCGTCACGACGGGAGAATTTGTTAATATTGCCACCCGTGACTGCGATTCTGCTTCAATGCTTCCCTTTTTACTTGAACCACTCCTCTACCCTGTAACGATACTTGCGTATTGCGCAATGTTGGTCTCGTTTTTGGGCCCCTGGGCGCTGCTTGCAGTGGTGGCATTGGCTGCTGTCGTCCCCTTAGGGCGTCGATTGGAACGACGCATGAGCGAGCTCGCCGCGCAAATCCGCGAGCAGTCACGTCTCCGGCTTGGGCTTCTCAGCGAAATCCTCTCAGGTATCAGGGTTATCAAATTTCATGCATGGGAAGACAGATTCGAAGAGCGAATTCTAAAAATTCGCAATCAAGAAGTCAGCCTCATGCGCAAACGTGCACGGGTTGCCGCACGCCACAGTGCTCTTTCAGCATTGCTTCCAATTCTGACCGGCGCCACGGTCGTCACACTTGTGTCGTGGCTAACAGGAGTGCCGAGTACAGCCAACGTCTTTGCCTCGTTCAGTGTTATCGCATCACTTGTCGCAATTTTCAGTGAAATACCAGACCTGCTACAGAATGTTTCCGAACTCAAAGTCAGCCTTGGCCGAATTCGAGATTTTCTCGTCCAACAAGATTCTAACGCTCAACACTTGCGCCCAGAATCGACGGAAATAACCCTCATCGACGCAACATTTTCGCGGCCTCGAACAACGCATCAAGAGGACGAAAACAAAAAGGATCATGTCTCACGCGATTCAGCCATCGCGCTTAAAAATATCAGTTTAAAAATCCCAAAAGGCGCTTGTGTCGCCGTGGTTGGCAGTGTTGGCTCAGGAAAAAGTACGCTCATGTCAGCCCTGCTGGGTGAGTTGATTCTCGACTCGGGAGAAGCTCATCTGCCCTACCCGATTGCCTACGCCCCGCAAGTTGCATGGAACCAGAACGCATCGGTGCGCGACAACATCACTTTTCAACAGCCGCTCAATCCGCAGCTGTTTGAATTGGTCACCAACGGCTCTGCCCTCACCCAAGATATCAACCGCTGGGCGGGTGGACGAGATGCTGAAGTTGGCGAGCGCGGCATCAATCTTTCAGGAGGCCAAAAACAGCGCCTTGCACTCGCCCGCACAGCCTACGCAGCCATTCACGACAATGTCCCGACCGTTTTTTGGGACGACCCTTTCAGCGCGCTTGACGAATCTGTTGCAAATCATGTCTTTAACCATCTTTTACAAACTGCATTGGCAGGTAAAACACGTCTTTTCAGCACCCACCGCGTGGATTTTGCAAGCCGCGCCGATTGGGTTGTTGTCATCGACTCGGGACGGATTGTTGAACAAGGAGAGCCTGAAAAGCTGCGCGCAAACGGGGGTCACTTCGCTCGATTGGTTGAACTGCACGCAGCGACCCGTGGTCACGCCATTCACGATCACGCCGCAGCAGTACCCGAAGAATCTGCGGTCATCGCTCAGGAACCCCAAAATGCCGGCAAGCTAACGATTGAAGAACAGGTGACTCTGCCTATCTTCAACAAAATCGCTCTGCGAGCCTATTTCAACGCACTGGCACCAGCTCTCGGATTCGTGGGAGTTGCATGCATCTTCCTAATTCCAAGACTTGCGGACATCGGTTCAAACGTGTGGTTGGGGCATTGGACTTCACACCCTGCCGAGATAGCAATCTCGAAGGCAGTCCTGGTTTTCGCAATACTCACTTTCGTAACAGTCCTTGCAGAACGAGCCCGCTCTGTTGTCCTCTTCGACGGAGGTGTGCGCGCTGGAACGACTTTTTTTGAAAAGTTATTAAACGGTGTTCTGCATGCACCCATGCGCTTTTTCGATACATCTCCGCAAGGGCGTATTCTCAACCGATTCACTTCCGACACCAGCGCTATAGACAGCTCAATGCCCTCTTCCGTGGGTCAATTCCTCACTGCTTTTATCGGAATCTTTGCGTCTTTATTACCGGTTCTCTGGAGCAGCCCGGCAACAGTCTTCATCATGATTCCTGCAGCAATTTTATACACCCTTTTATTCAAGTCGGTGCGCCGCGCACAGTTGCGACTCAATGCTCTGTCGCAAATTGTCCGCAGTCCATGGATGTCGCTGACCGCGGAAACCCTCCCGGGTTTGTCGGTGGTTCGTTCACTTCGTGCAGAAGATCGTTTCTTGTTACGTTACCGAGCACTCATTAACCGCCATATGTCGACCGGATTTTACGTAATTGCAACCAACCTTTGGTTCGCATTTCGCCTCGAGGTCTTGGGGGTCTCGCTGGTTGGCGGATTCATACTTTTATTAGCTATCCAGGGGCACAGTGCGAGCCTAACTGTATCGGCCGTTGGACTCACCTTCAGTTTGCAAATGATCGGAATTTTAGGAAACGTGGCACGCAGCCTGCGAATGCTTGAAAATAGCTTGGTCTCTGTGGATCGCGTGGTTGAGTATTCCAACCTTGAACCTGAAGCCGAAAGCAAGGAGGCCGAAGTTCCTGCCCACTGGCCTACCCAGGGCGCTGTCCGCTTAGAAAATCTCACAGCCTCTTACGCAGAGCATCTTAAGCCAGTTCTTAAGACTATTTCATTGAAAATTCCCGGTGGAAAAAAAGTTGGAATTGTTGGACGGACTGGAAGCGGAAAGAGCAGTTTGTTTTTGGCCATGACGAGAATCATGCCCATTCAAAAGAACATGATCTTTGTTGATGAAGTGGATATCACCACACTACCGCTTAAAGAATTGCGGAAAGCCGTTGCAATCATCCCTCAAGACCCAGTGCTATTTTCGGGCACCTTGCGGGAGAATCTAGATCCGTTTGCTCTTTACTCTGATGATGAGGTCAGCACTGCATTAAAACGCGCGCACTTGCAGCTTTTGTGTGCCAGTGCGCACGATGCTGCCAAATTCAATATCGAAGAAAATGGCAGAAACCTCAGCGTAGGTGAGAGACAGCTTGTGTGCCTTGCCCGAGCGCTTCTCTCGCAAAGTCGAATTCTACTGATTGACGAAGCAACGGCAAATGTCGATGTCGCAACTGATGCTCTGATTCAACAAACCTTGCGTGAGGAATTTTCCAGCTGCACTCAATTCATCATTGCCCATCGCACCAACACCCTCAAAGATGTCG
Source organism: bacterium (assembly GCA_009918675.1). Taxonomy (GTDB): domain Bacteria; phylum Bdellovibrionota_B; class Oligoflexia; order Silvanigrellales; family Silvanigrellaceae; genus RFOM01. The sequence goes on along the minus strand of RGDM01000041.1, from coordinate 21,721 downwards.
ATCTGTTGATCCAGCTCGAAGACGGGCAGCTCACAAAAACCAGTGAGAAACCTGCTCATTTAAATGAGGCAAACCCCTGAAAGAGATTCAATGCTGCGAGCATGAGCCCGAGAAGAAATCAAACATAGGGCAAATGCGGCTCCCATTCTTTAAATTGCTCTTCAATCAAATGCTTTTCCTGTTCCAGGAATCGTTGAATGGGCATCACAAATTGCGGATCAGCGATGTAGTGTGTGCTGTATGTCAAACAAGGAATGAATCCACGCGGAATTTTATGTTCACCTTGCGCTCCAGCTTCATACACGCTCAATTTATTTTCAATGCAGTATTCAATCGCTTGATAATAACAGAGCTCAAAATGCAGGTGTTTAATCTCGCGATAGGTTCCCCAATAGCGACCAAACATTTTTTTGCCTTTGATAAAATTAATCGCTGCAGCCACCCGTTCACCGTCGACACTCGCAACAAACAAAACAATACGATCTGCCATGCTGGCAAAGATTGTTCGAAAAAACTCTTTACTCAGACAAGGAATAGAGCCCCATTTCTCATTTGTGTCGAGGTAAAACCGCGCCATTAAATCGGCATCTGCCTCGGTGAGTTGAGCGCCACTGCGGGTTTCAATAACAAGCCCTGGAAATTCTCGCAGCTGCCTTCTCTCGAGAAGAATTTGTCGTCTACGTTTTGATTTTAAGGCTTGTAAAAAATCGGCAAAGGTTGCGAAGTCTTTGTTGAACCAGTGGTATTGGAAGCTGTGTCTGCGCAAGTAACCCCGAGTTTCGTAATTTTTCAGATGTTCCTCGGGTAAAAACAAGGAATGCACTGAAGAGCAGCCCGAACGAAGAGCTATCGATTTCATTTCTTCAGCAATCAAAGGCTCCATGACCGAGCGATCTGCTTTAGAATGTACAAGAACTTTCGGGCCTGTTGCGGGCGTATATGGAACAGCAGCGACAAGTTTTGGATAATAATCGTGTCCGGCCCGCGCATAGGCCTGGTTCCAAGCATAATCGAAGATAAATTCTCCATAGCCGTGTGACTTGACGTAACAAAAAGAAGCCGCAACTAGCATTCCCTCGTCATTGCGCACAAGCAAATAAAACGGCAACCAGCCCATATCCGGCCCAGCACAGCCAGTTACTTCAAGCGCATGGAGGTGGTCATAATCCGCAAAAGGAAAATCACGGCTCGTCAGCGCATCCCATTCGTCGCGCGCGACGCCATTCAATGAGTGGAGTACTTCCAATGTAACCATGAATAAAAAAAGCCCCCTCTGTCAGTTCAAACAGAAGAGGCTTATTTGAGCAAGCAGCTCAACCGAGAATAGCGCTTAATTATTTGACTTCGACTGAGCTTCCGCGGGTGAATTCCCAGCGTCCAGATGCAACATTCAAACCACCCAGGCGAACGAAGTAATTGCCAGGACTCACACCACTCAAGGTGACTTGCTTCTTGTTAGTAGAGAAGGAATGTGAAACCGCCGCAAAATTTGGCTCACTGGAAAACTCAAGACGGTAATGTCCCGCGCTTCCACTCGAGCTCCACTGCAGGGTTTCGCTTGCACCCACGGAAGCTCCCAGCTTGAGGCCCAGGTTTAATTTCGGAGCTGGTGCGATGCTAATTTCATTCACTTCCGACTTACCCGCCACACGCCAAAAGACCTTGCCAGGTGGAGGGTTGGGAATGCGCAATTGGCCGGCTTTGTTTGTGGTACCGGCAATGTACATGACAGAAAAGTCCTGATTTCGTGAAACTTCAATTGCCGTCCCTTCGGGCGCAGAGACCATCGGACCACCACCAATTTCATTGTATGTATACGAACCGGAAGCAGACGGAGCCATCACCGACTCCAATTCATCTTCTTCGCCTTCGTCCCCAGCATCCGCCAGGCCGTCTTCGTCTTCCTCGCCATCCTCTTCAGCGATGCTTGCGTCGTCTTTGCTCTTCTCAGCAGGATTCGCAGCGACACCCTTTGCTTTATCACCGCTCACTGCTTTTGGAGGAGGTGTTTTGGCGACCGTTGGCGCTTCAGTCGTTGAAGCACTTTCTTCAAAAATGAAGTAATAGATTCCGCCTCCAAGCAACGCAACCGCTGCTCCCAGCATCACCATCATCATCATTTTACGACGTTTGTCGTCACCGCCACCTGAGCCACCATCACGGAAGATTTGGCTGACTGCATTTGTGCCACCACCAAATCCTGTCGAGAACTCACCGCCTGGTGCACCGCCACTCGGAGCTCCTTGAGGCTTCGCGCCTCCTGCAGAACCACCAAATGTTCCGCCCGCAGAGCCAAATCCGGTATCAAATTGTGCGCTGGTCTGTTCATCTTTGCGTGCCATGGCCAAAAACCTCATCCGTGCGTGAGTTGCCCTTGAAAATACGATTCACACGTTTCTTCGGTCGCATGGGAGGAGAGTTTAATCAGCTTGTTAGAGTTTTGACGTGCGGAAAAAACTAGCCATCATTCGGCTTGAGTGGGCGACCTCTGGCCAGAGGTGAGTGAAAATTCAAAATTTGCCACAAACCATCAAGAGAATTGTCTGCTTAAAAGCAATTCTATTTCGCCTCTTGGCTTAAGGACAATCCCGTGCTTCGCAAATTTATGAGCCAAGGAGTCGTATTGTGCGAGAATTTGTTGAACTGTTCCCCGATAACCCATTTCCGCAAGCTCAACCCGAATTCGATACCGCATTGGATTGCCGGCCATAGCTTCCATCACTTCATCCGTTGGCCTAAAGACAACGAAATCGACGTCAGGGTTGACGTCCATTGAATGGCGAAGCATCGAAGCAAATCGAGTTTGAACGAGACTCTTGATGGCCTGCACGGTGGTAAAGTAACCACCGTGCCCCATCACAGCACCTGGTGAATTACTCGTATACGCAACCATCGGGTCGATCATTAAAACAAGCCCTGCCCCTTTGCGAATTGCCGTATTAAAATCAGAGGAGCTTGTCAGTTGTCCGTCGGCAAACCAATGACCATTCACTCGCTCGGGCAAATAAAACGGCGGAAGCGCTGTGCTCGCACGAATCGCTTGACTGATGCGAATATCCCGCCAAGGTTCTTCACCAAACACCACGTGCTCTCCGGTGTCTTGTTCTGTGGCGCTGATGTAAAGTTCTTTTGACAGCGAAGCGATATTGTCGGGAATTCCGAGCCGAGAGAGCTGTCGCTCAATGAAAGCTTTAAGTCTCTCGCCACGAAAAAATCCAACCGGAACTAAGCGCTGCAAACGCACAACCACTTCACCCGGATCCAACGTCGAGAGCATTTTCAAAACTCCAACGATCCGCGAGATTATTTCTCCACCAGCAAGATCAAAAATCACGTTGAGTGACAAGGGATCAAGCTTACCGTGGCGTTTATAGAGTTGTTTTAAAATATCGTGTGAGTGGGTCCCCGCAGCCAGAAATGAAGCTAAGATTGCACCTGAGGAAACACCGCAAAATATGTCAAACTGATTAACGGCACTTCCATCCATCGCATCGTCGAGGGCGTTGGTGACCCCAATCGAATAAATGTATCCTTCAAGCCCTCCACCCGAGATGCACAAACTTTTCTTTTGTTGCGATACTCGAAATTCGTAAAGCTGGCGGACCGCAAATTGAAATAATAACGCAGAGCTCGAGGGGTCGATAATAACACCACGAACATTTGACAATCCAAGATTAAAAGAACGCGTTTGGTTATCTTCGTTGCGCGGCAGAACAACCAAAATCCGTCGCATGGGATAGTGAAAATCGCGCGGTGAAAAACTTTTCAACGCATTTCGTAAATCTTCAAACACAGGGGGTTTGCTATCTTGTTCGAGACGCGCGGTTGTCTGCAGCGAATGAAGCACATCGTCAGAAGCAAAGGCTGTTTCCTGTTCTTCAGCTTGCGTCTTTTCAATTTCGGATCTTCGCAACGCAGATCGACTCTTCTCGATATCCTTGGCAGCGCTAGACACGGGCAGTGCGGAGCGTTCATCAAGAATTATTAAATCAGGTTCTAACTGAGCTAAATTATGCGCTACCTGAAAAAGATCTGAACTGAAATAAACCGTCGCAGGGGCGCTGAGTTCATGAAGAGAAATACCCGACGGTAATCGACGCGCCAGGGCTTTACTTAAAACAAAACCTTCGCCCTGTCCTTGAATTCCAGGAACCGGCTTAACTCCCAAACGACGAAAATCGCCGGACAGCTTTCCTATCACTTCGCGCGTCCCCAGATAGACAACGCGAAATCCGTCCGCACGCTCGTGTTTGATTTCAGACGTTTCCATGAAAATCTCCCCGTTGATTGGCCCGGGTGAAAGTCTAGGCACTTTCGCTGGCCGGGACAAATGTCAGAAAATGCAGAGCGTCTGACCATGCGGCGGAAAATGGTACCGGTGGCTGAGAGGCAAAGAGAGCGAGCGCCAATCCACCACCTCCGCCACCCGTGAGTTTTGCACCAAAAGCACCAGCAGTGCGCAGATCTTCAACACAGGCATCAAGTCTCTTGGTGGAGACTCCAAGATTCTGCAGAGCTTTGTGCGCCTGATTGAGACATTTACCCAACTCGAGCAACTGGCCGCAGGCAAGTGCCTGCTCACCTAAGGAAGCAAGCGATGCAAGCTTTATAAAACTCGCCTCGACCCGAGGAGGGTCTGCTTTGCGCAATTGGGCAACTTGCTCAACCATCAGACGAGTTGGCGTTCGCTCATGCGTATCGACGAGCAGGAGCCAAAACGGAGTTTGATTGCGGACCGGCACTGCGCCATACCCTTTTTGAAAACGAATCACACCTTCGGCAACGACCGTTGCAGCATCCAGGCCACTCGCGCGGCCATGAAAAACTCCGTCCAGATGGTTTGCAAGCGAGGCAATCTCCGACGAATTTTTCTCAACACCACGTGCAGCTGCGACTGCGCGCAGAAGCGCTGCACTCAACGCGGCCGAGCCACCCATTCCTGCTCCTAGGGGAAGTTGAGAGTGAATTTGAATCGTTTGCGGCTCAAATTGCTCAAGCGAAAATTCATTGCCGCAGATGAGTTGTACAGCAAGCTGCAAAGATGCACTCAAACGCTCACGTTCCGGAGTAGGAAGTTGAACACACGTCTCGCCCATCATCAGGACCCAAGCATTCAACCAACCTTGATACCCTTTGCCAGAGTTCAATTTTTCTCCAAAAAAAATCTCGAGCGATTGCGAGTGCAGCGGCAACGCGAGCGCTGGGTGCCCGTCAACTGCCGAGTGTTCGCCGATCAAAATTGCTTTGCCGCACGCGCGACCAGACGTTCCGGGAGATGCCAAAATCACGGCTCACCTCCAAGAGAAAACTCCCGCACGGCTTCTGCAAGTGAGAGATCCCTTATCAATTCTTGACCGCAGTTGACCCGCAAAAGAGCTTCGCGTTTTGCGTCCTCTCCCATCATCAGGCCTGGCAAGCGTGTCGCGCCGATAAGGCATCGTGCTTGCGCAAACTCAGGGTTTAAAGACAGCTGCGCAAAAAAATCAGCAAGCGTCGAGGAAGCCGATGGCAAAAAAACAAAATGTGGATTTGCACCCGCATCCAGCGTCCAAAACATTGAAGCAGATGTTTTGTTACGTATACATATAAATTTTGAAATTGCGAGCGCAGTTTGCTGACTCATATAGTGCAAAGGGGTTGCTCCAGTGGCCATGACTGCGTGCATTTCAAATGCATCAAGTTCGGAAAGTTCAGCCACCTTCTTAAAATCGCCGCTGGCAAGTGCGCGAGTCATTTCGCTCAACCGCTGCGGATACGCAGCTAAACGAATCTCCTGCAGCACACTCGTTTGCGCTAATGCATGTCCTTCTGAGCTGCCAATTTTCTTTTCTTTGGAATCGAGAACTAAAACGCAATGCTGCAGTTCCGCGAACGATTCTTTTCGCTGAACTTGATAAGTTGAGCTGTTTAAACTCTCAAAATCGAGCTCCCAAGCAACAAATTGCGATTGCAAGGGCCAACCCATTGCTACTGCAGAACGTGTCGCTGATCCGCTACCTAAGCGAGCCCACTCAGATAACCAGTTCTGTTGCTCTTCAAGACACAAAAAGCGTGAGAGATTTAGCATGTTGAAGACAGCTGCAACAATTCCAGCGTATCCCGCTGCGCTCGATGCAACGCCACAGGCAGTTGGAAAATTGTTCTCACTCTCAACATGAAGCGCAATGTCGTCTGCAAAAGTTGACAGCAGCGATTTTAAAAAAATCTCCATTTTTGCCGGGATTATTTGTTGTTCACCATTGAGTGTCAGCAGAAACGAAGGCCTTTCACGCAAGTGTTGCACGCAGCCTCCGACAAGCGGAAAAAATCTTCCCACCGCAGTGACCGTGGTGAACGCGCGAAATCCTGGCAATGTTAAACTCAAACTGGAATTGACGGGAATTTGCCGACGACCAGGAACTTTGCCCCAATATTTTAGCAAAGCAATATTACTCGGTGCCGAGGCAAATCCAGTGTCTCCTGCTTGAACCAACAGCTCGCCATCCGCGCGTGCTTTCAAAAGCTTTTCTGCAATCAGTTTCAATTTTGGATTCTCATCCAGCACATTCAGAGGCATTGTTGTTCCTTCAAATCTTCAAAAGCGAATGCAACGGATAAACTTTTCAACTGATGGTTTTGTATCAATTGTTCAAGCTGCTTGCGCGACGCGAGAACCCAAAGGCAATCGCCGCCGCCAGCTCCCATGGTTTTCCAAGCAATTCCTTGTCGCTTGCACTGTGCCGTAAATGCACTGAGCTCGGCAGAGTCTGGCAACAAACCAGCAGCGAATGCCATTTCAGAAGAGGCTCCGCAGAGCTCACGGGCTTTTTCAACGGTTGGACAACGAAGAAACTCGCGGGCAAAAAAACTTTGTTGCTGATAGAAATAATCATCGAGCCTGCGTTTTTCGACATCCTTCAACACCGAACGAGTGTTCGATTGAATTCCTGTCTCAACGAAACAGCCGAAATCTTGCAGCTGTTCGGGATTTATCTCGAGCGCGCTCACGACAGGTTCAAGAATGGTGGGAGCATCTTGACGAAAACCTTGATCAACAAAATGCAGACACCGCACCGAGCCCGATTCCTCTAATGAGCTTTTGTTCAAAACACTCCAGCATTGCACAGCAAGGTCATAGCCACTGCCGCGCCCCTGAAGTTGCATAAGAGATTGATAAATTGCTGTCCAAAAATCTTGTTCAACTGGCCATGTCAGTAAGCGCTGATTCTTGAAACTAAAAAGAAATAAATGAAAAGCGCTCAAAATTGCCGACGAACTTCCGAATCCCAAACTTGGGGAAAAACTTTCAATGACGTTGACTGCCAAAAACGAATCACTCAATAAATAGTCGTATGGTGAAAGGTAACAAGCTAAATTACGTTTCTCACCTATCTCTTCTTCAATAACTCGTTTTTTCAATTGATCGACGTGAATTTGCAAAGGCTTTGCAAAAAATCTACTGTCAAATTCGACCAAACCCTTGCCGCTCGAATTTTTCTCACAGCGAGAAATTTCGAAATTGAATTTAAATCGAGAATTCGGGATCGTGACAGCCACAGCGTCGCCACCACGCATGACTCCGTACTCACCGAAGAGAAGCGCTTTACCGGGGACGACAATCGTCTGTTTGAAAGGGTTATAACTGGCTTGCACCTGGTCCACGCGACACCGCCGAAAGAGAAGGCACGTGATCGTAGCGCCTCATCATCTCAATATTCTTCTCATGCAAAGCCATGTGTCCGCGCTGAATGCCCTCGCAGGCCAAGGCTCGCAAGGCCGACAAATTCTGCGCCAAGCCAACACTCGCAATAAGACCTGAAAGCTGGTCAGCACGTGGGTTGTCGAGCAGAGCAAGAGTCGATTGAACCGCAGGGTGCAAACGAGTCACGCCACCCACTGTGCCCACTGCAATAGGAACAGCGATTTCTCCGACGAGGTGGCCTTCGTTGCTCTTCCACCAGCGTGTCAATGGCTTGTATTGTCCGGTGAGTGCAGCATACGCATGCGCACCTGCCTCAACGGCGCGCCAATCGTTTCCAGTCGCAATCACAACCGGATCAATTCCATTCATAATACCTTTGTTGTGAGTCGCCGCACGGTAAGGATCTAGATCCGCAAATTCCCACGCGGCGACAATCCTATCAACCGCGTCCGTTCCAGAAAAACCGCCGATTTCTAAAGTTTTTGCATCAACTTCGCAACGCACGCGAGTGATTCGATGAACGGTCAGATTGGTGAGAATCTTCAGCCCAACCGTACAAGGCAATGAACTTGGCAACCAACGCCCAAGATCCTCTGCGATGGTATTGACGATGTTTGCCCCCATCGCCTCACGCGTATCGACGTGAATGTGAATTACGAACATTCCAGGCTGTGGCAAAACACGCAGCTCAACGCCAGTGGCACCGCCACCGCGTGCAAGCAACTTTGGATGGCAATTGTTTGCACGCTCGAGAATTTCAGCGCGCACGCGTTCGAACCACAGAGGCACGTTGCCAGCTTCGCTCGCAGCAACCTTAAATTGAATCTGGCTTGTGGCGATCGTTTTTGTTGGGGTAGTGAAGAATCCGCCGCGCGATCGTGCCAATTTTGCACCGTGGCTTGCAGCTGCAACCACACTCGATTCTTCCACAGCCATTGGAATTAAATATTCACGTGCATCGATCAAAAAGTTTGTCGCAATGCCAAGAGGAAGGCTAAAAGCTCCAATACAATTTTCGATAAAGCTATCGGACATGACGTGCGGAAGATGTCCTTCTTGATGAAGAACCTCAGCGCTTTCCCGACTGAGAAAACCGCGTTCAAGCAGAGCTTGCAATCGCGCTTTCACAGACATCTGCGCAAATCCGGCAATCCGGCTTGAGCGCGGGGGGGCTTCATGTCTAAGATTTTCAATTTGTGGGCCGTCGATATTCGAGTTCACATCGAAATCCGAAAAACCCTTAGGAACAACGACATTCAAATCAATTGTAGTCATAGTTCGGACCTCTTTCTCAGTCGGGCCGCAAGATCATCAATGCGTCTTGCACCCGAACAGTACATCGCGATCTCGAGTGATCGCGCGAAAAATTGCATCTCTTGTTCCAACGATTCATCGGCAGAAAGACCCACAGGCGGCTGCATCACGGCGCGAAAAAACGGTAAGCCAATTCCGCACATCTGCGCACCAGCCGCGAGCAGGACTGCTGCTTGCTGACCATCGCGAACACCACCCGTTGCCACCAAGCCCCGCGCTAGGACGCCGCCAAACGCTTTACAGACAGGCGCACATTCGACCGTTGATTCCAAAGTCGACAGCCCCCAATTGCGGAACAATTCGCCAAGCCGTTGGGTTAGCGGGTCACCGCGTTTTCCCTCAATGACACTCCAACTTGTTCCTCCGTTGCCACCCACATCGACTGCTGAAATACCGCACTCAAAAAGTCGGCGGCAGGTTTCTGCGGTCATTCCAGAACCAACCTCTTTGACAATCACAGGCACCGAAGACACTTTCACAAGTTCCTCAAGAGCTCGCCCCACCCGCGCGAAATTACGTTCACCTTCGGGCTGAATTTGTTCCTGGAGTGCGTTTAAATGCACAGCGCAGGCATTGAGTTTTAGGTCGTCGACCATCCGGCACACGTCAGCAACGCTGACTCCGTAGTTGAAGCTCACAGCTCCAATATTGCCAATTAAAAATGCTTTTGGAGCGACGCGACGCACATCAAAAAGACGTTTATAAGAAGGATCCTTGAGCATGAGCTTCTGCGAACCCAAACCCATCGGAATACGCCAGCGTTCAGCAAGCTGAGCAAGCGATTCATTCATCCTTTGCCCCTCTTCCACTCCGCCTGTCATGCCGGTAATGAGATACGGCCATGCAAAAGATTCACCCAGAAAAGAACGCGACGTTTCTAATGCTTCGGGCGAAAAATCGGGCAAAGAATCAGGTGCGAGAAAATACGAAGCATGCGAACGCGACCGCGACTCAACGTTTTCACGTTTGCAAATATCGATGTGGTTTTGCTTTCGCTCGGCCGCTCTTTGCGGAGAGTCCTCAAGCGGAGCCGGATTTGCGCGCTTGTCCACGTTTTCAAAATCTCCATTTGGATGCCCTTTGCCTATTGGTAAACCGCCGCAAGGTCAACCAACCGCCGAGTTTTCACTCCGCTTTTGTGCCCAAACACAGGTAGAATGAAGGCAATCTTGCGCGCTGAAAGGGGGCAAAAGCCATGCAAAGGACATCCCATCTTGTCGCACTTCCTCTAACAATCCTCGGAATTTGTGGAACTTTTGCGGTGGGCTTGAGCGGCTGTAGAAGCGAGTCTCAACCATCCTTGCCCGGTTCAGAACAGGTGTACGGACCACGCATAGGCACGGTGCTTCGGCTTGCCGGAGAACTTGGGGTGAAAGAGCGGCACATGATGGCTGCAGGCTACGTCAGCGGCCACTTCGGCCTGACCGAAGGACAGAAGTCACAGCAATGGCTGTTTGAATCGGGGCGCAGCAATTCGGTTGGGCTCGACCTGCGTGCAGCTTCCGACCTCCAGCAGCAGACGTTCCGCTCGCAGATGGAATTCCTCGCGCGCGAAATTCGCGCGCGCGCAGAACGGCAACAACCAAGCAACGATTTCGATTGGCTCGCTCTCATTGCTCAAGCTGTGGTTGGAGAGTTCGAGCCCGATCCAAACATCCGCGCGTTGCAAGTTCGACTTGTCTTGATTGATCTCATTGAAGCCAATAATTCAGGCTTTAATGCAGCACTCAACGACAAAGAAGTTTACACACTTCAACCTGCTGGCGACGATGAACGGATCGATTTGCGCTTACTGGATCCCGGGCAACTTCGTCTTTTGAACGGCTTCCGATTTCAAGGCGACGGACTTGCAGATCTGTCGGTCGAGGGCAACGCGAAAGTGCGCACCGGCATTTTGCGCAATCCAGGTAAGCTTCCCAAATTGGTGATCCGACTTTGCCCGTCAACAACCTTGCGCTGCTTCGAAGCTCTTCGCAAAACATCGAACCTCGGCGCGCATTTTTTAAGTTATCGCGGCCTCAATGGCACCCGCGAAACCATTCAATTGCACGACTCAAAATTTGAATTAAATTGGCATGAGGAAGCACAAAAAGACGTTGTCACACTTATGCTTTCCGGGGTAACTGGAGTTACTCGAGAGAGCATGCGACCCGACCTGTTTGACTGGGAAGATTACGTTTCGCTGAGAAGTTTCATTCGCCGTGCTGCGGGCCGCCTGACGCAAGATATTTTTACCGACAACCCAAACCTTCTGCAAAAAGAATTCATTCGCACAGCGGTTCAGGAAACAAAAGGCCTCATTGACGAAAATGTCGGCGAATCTGAATTCCCACTCGGTTCAAACTGGGATTCAGAACTCTTTCGAGAACTTTTGACCAGTGAAACGCTGCCAAAACAATTGAGCCAGCTGAAAATTGAACAACCCAGCAATGGACAGACCATTGCTGGGACGGTCATTGAAGGTGCCGTCTATCCGGATTCGGAAAGCGGACAAATTCAAATTTTTCAAGACAGCACGGATCCAAAATCAGATGGCAGCCCCTGGGACTTGGTCCTCAAACGCGACATTGACCCGAGCCAGCGCCGCTTCGATTTTACCCACGAGATTCGTCGCACAGGTCTGAATGGCAACCAAATGCGGGCGTTGAAAGTTGTTAACCGCAGGGTGGACGGCAGTCTTCTTGGGTCGCGGATCATACGCCTCCGAGTGGGTGGCATCTCACGCCCCTAATTCAAGAGAATCCAGCAAATTCCGATAGCTCTCATGTAGGAATTTTGACTCACGGTGGGTTTTAGACTGGCCAATCAGTCAGAATATCCGATACTGGAAGAGAACTGCGGGGTTGAGTCATTAGCCCGTGGGTTCCCTGAATGGGGAGGACGGCTCATTGGATAGCTCGAATTCTTCGAACAGCAATATCTGGACCACAGACATTAACCCGCAGGCTTTTTTTCGCGAAAAAGTTCTCGATGCGCAAACGCGACAGGGCATTCAGCTAAGCGAGAATGTCGAGTTTTATATCGTGAATCTTCTGTGCGACTATCTCCGTGCTGACGATAATAAAATGAGTGACGAATGCCTTGCGCTCATTTTGAAAAAAGCGCTTGAAAGCTCTCACGGAGAGCAGATATTCCTCTACAAAAAAATAGGCGACACCGCCCTTTACTTCTCTGGTTTCTTTCAAGAATACTTTAACAGAAAGTGCTTCGACATTAAGTATTATGTGATGATGGGCGAAGGTGCTTATGAGCAGCTTTCGAATTTAATGCGGAAAAGAAATGCATCCGAAGCTGCAATGAGCGAGATTTATGGAGAGATGGCATCGAGCTTCGGGACTGCTGTCGATATACTGACCGACGTCTCAGAAAATACCACTGGTTTTGAAACACATAGAACGACTTTGTCGCTTTACGACGCATGGCTATCGACCTCAAGTCGCAAACTTGCGCGTGATCTGAATAAACGTGGTGTCACTCCGATCCACGTTTCGAAAAAGGCGGTGCAATGAATGAAAGTCGTTTCGAAGCGTCACTCGCATGTTCGTGGAATTTCCTAAATCGATATTACAATCGTAATTCCTCACTCAATATTTTCGAATTCATCATATACAGCCGCGACGCTTCTGCGCGGGTTCTCATCGATGATACTTCGGAACCAGATTCAGCGTTTTTAGCAATTGAATTTCCCGAGAGTCTGAGACAACAACTTAACAATAGCCCGTGTCCTGACCTGCATTCCCTGTCGGTGATTTGCGAAGAGATCAGCCACTTTTTTCATCTCACCGATGCTGCAGAGCAAAATCTGCAAGTGAGCGCTCTCCAACTCGAAGCTTGGGGTGAAATAGACAGATTCCTCTCTTTTCTCCATTGGAATTCTTTTTTTCCGCACTTGGCGCTGCAGAATCATTTTCATAATTGTCGAGAGGTCTGTGATGTCCTTTTCGAGCAACGTGATTTTGTTGCCGAAAACTGCGAACTCTATCGCGAAGCTGAATCACTCGCATTTCATCACTTAAAACGCGCATTTTCGCACTGCTGGAGCAACCAGCAAATAGACTGCTCTTCTGTCGATCCTCGTGCACAAAATTATTTGCGCGGCGTTGTTGGCACTGGGCGTGCATTCATACAAATTGCTGGCTAGAGGAAAACGTTCCGCAAAAAAACAAAACAAGCGAGCCCTAAAAGCTCGCTTGTTAACCGGTGACTTCGGCTTGCATCACAATGACCTAACTTCAACAAACAAACTTTCTCGCTTCAGTGGCATCATCTGAATCAAAGAAAGGATCATCAATCGCTCGAGTCTGATGCACCCATTTGAACCACTGAACGCTTTGCTCAATGAGCCAGTAGTGGCTTGCAATGCAACTCGCCGGAATATTCGCTTGGCAAAATGTCACGGCTTCTTCTTCACTCGCAGTTGGGTTGCGCTGAACCCAACTGCGAAAAGCCTCTTTGAAGTGATTCTTGTCAAACATAAGATTCTCTCCTCTTCCACATGTCTGACATGAATCTCGGAAAGAGCTTGCCAACATTGAGAACTATTTGCCCAGTGCACCAAAGACAGCTAACCTAACCCCATCATCCGACTCAACCTCTTGGAGGTATTTAAATTGAACCAAAAAATCACCACAGCTGAGTGCTCGAATCAGGCACTTTTTCAACTCAATGAGCCCGTTGCGCAAAAATTACGAATCCCTATTTATGACTTTTTAAAAAGCAAAGAGTATCCTTGGGAGCTTCTCGGCACGCCACTTGCCGATTTCGTGCTTCAGCAGGTCTCGGCAATTCCGGAATCTATGCGACTCAAAGGAAAGATTAGCCCACAAGCATTTCTTGAGAACAAAGAGCTGATTGTTGTTGAAGAAGGCGCAACAATTGAAGCAGGCGCATACGTTTCAGGGCCAACCTACATTGAATCAGGCGCTGTTATTCGCCATGGCGCCTATGTGCGCGGTCAGGTCTACATTTGTCAGGGTGCAGTCGTTGGCCATACGAGTGAGCTCAAAGGAGCACTGCTTTTGAATGATGCTAAAGCTGCACATTTTGCCTACGTGGGCGACACGATTCTTGGAATCGATTGCAACCTAGGAGCAGGGACGAAATGCGCAAACCTGCGTCTGGATCACGGACAGGTTCCCGTGAGAATAGGCGCAACGACACTCTCATCCAATTTAAAAAAGTTTGGTGCAGTTTTTGGTAACCGCGCCCAAACAGGATGCAATGCTGTAACGAACCCTGGAACCATTCTGTGCCCTGGCGCTATATTGCTGCCAAATACAACGGGACAAGGCGTTATTGAAACTCGCAGTGCCTTTACGCCGCGGAACCAATAATTCCGAGGTGAACACGTTCAAGCGTCAGCGAGCAGCGCTCTTGGATATGCGGGTTGCTTGCCGAATTCGAGTCCATTGAGATATCAATCCGCTCACTCGAAACCAAATCAAAATGAAAGCGAATAACGGTTCCGTTCGGCCGATTTCCTTCAAAGCTAAAAATTCGCCCATTTGGGTGGTCAGAAAGCATTGGCGAGTCAACCGCGTGCATTGTGTGCAGGTGCTCGCGGCCATCAAAATATTGGACTTCGAGATGCTCTCCTTCATCCTGCGAAAGCACAAAATAGACATCCATCAACTGGCCATCGCTTTCGATTGAAGACACTTCAAGCCGCAGCCCGTAGCAAATTCCTGGAATGACCTCTTGTCCCGAAAAGGAACACCGGAGCTCCGTGCCATCACGCATTTCACCAGTTCCGCGGAAATCACCCAGTGCAGGAGCAAACGCACGAATCATAGAGGCCTCCTGATGTATCGACAGTAACTCTTGCAAACTTCCTTCAAAGCCATCCTTCGGCGTCCTTGACGAGGACTTAAGCCCGATTTGAAGTAAGTCAATTTTTCTAAAAATGATTTAGTAATTTCCGCAACGTAAATGGAGAGAGTAGGACGCTGTCGCGGCCACGATTTTCAAACTTTTTGGGAATCTCAGCCTCCATTCTCAGGTAAGTTGAGGGGTCTTCCCCCCACTGCGCGGCAAATTCAACTCCGATCTCCAACAAACGAGAATGATGAGGAATGTCTCGATTCGACTGGCGCAGTAATGTGCGAGCCTCGACACGCTGACCTTTTTTCATCAGCAGCCAAACCCGATCGGCAGCAACAAATCCCAATTCATTGTGGGTCGTTGCCAACCGTCCAGCCTCTTTGGCGGCAGCCGCAACCCCAGCCACGTCGCCCAAGAGTCGCTTCGCCCGTCCCAAAATGCTCCAATATTGATACTCATTAACCAGTTCTGGATATCTGCGGCGGACATCTTCAAGCGCCATTGAGTATGATTCCATGTTCTCCTTGTCACCCAATCCTGACGCAACCTTCACAGCCAAATACAGCCATTCAACATACAAAAACGGAAAGTCTTGCAAGCGTTGTGTTGCGGTTAAGAATTGTCGAGTGGTTGCAGCAGCCTTATTTCTTTCTGCTGCCAATTCGCGCTCGGAAAGCCTCTGGCCAATCTGCTCAATAATCATCGCATGAGCACCCAAGAAATCTCCGGCTTGAGCAGCCAAGTGTCCCTCAATCAAACGCGCTAATGGAGAGAACGATCTTTCGGCAAATAATGGAGCCAGGCGCGCTCTTGTTTCGCGAGGTTCATTTGGTTTAGCTTGCGCAACGACGTTGAACATCCATGCAGTCAAGCTTATTTCTGAGTCTGTCTCAGGGTCATCGCTTTGAACAATCAGCTGTGGAAGTTCATAATTGCGCAACATGATATTTAAAAAAGACGGAAACATATATGAACCAATATCAGGACCGTATTGTCCAGGTGCCAAGCGAACTTCTAAAGACTTCTTGCGAACTCCTGTGACGCTTTTCAAAAATTCTAATTTTATTGGCTCCGAGGCAGTCATAAACATGCGCGCAAAATGGATCGACATCTGTAAGTTCCATTCGGACGTCAAAAAAGGCCCTTTGTCGATCATCTCATCAGTGAATCGGGTCAAATTTTCGCTCGTTGGTTTGAACAGTTCTTTGCCTGCATCAAGGATTTTTATCCACTCGCGCCACTGACTTTTTTGACCTATCAAGCGCGTGTTCAAAGAATTCACAACTTCATTTGCTTCTTCTTGAAACCCAGCAAGCAAATAGGCCCGCGCTGCATTTAGGCAAATTTCTAAATCGCTTGTCTTTCCCGGATCGGAACATGCCTGTCTGAAGAGAATAATTGCTTTGGGATATGCGGCAACTTGCAGGTAATAGCGCCCGGTCAAATCACGAATGGCATTCTTCTCTGACATCCCTGCCGAACCAAAATTTTGCGGCATTGACTTCAGTAACACCACAACTTTTCTCGGCTCCACCCGATCAAGAGCAAGCGAAATGTCTGCAAGCAAAGCCAAAGGCGAATTCGCCTCTGCGTAGCGCGAAGTTGGGCGTGTCAAAATATGGTCTGCGAGAACAATCTCATCGTCTGCAAAGTCATCATCAAAGGAATTGCTTTCGCCAGGGACCTTGCGGTTGGTATTCTCGATTGCCAATTTTGGATCCGCCTTTGCCGGGGCCTTTGTTTCTGGATTTTTGACCCTCGCCTTCTTTTCGATTGATGCCTTTGGCTCAGCAGATTTTTGGGCGATTTCACTCGACATTTGACTCGTCACTTGAGTGCGGGTCATTTGTTTGAAAAGTGCAGCGGCCCAGACAAACATTGCCAAAACAAACACCGCCATGACCATGCGAGCCTCTTTGCTGGCTCCCTTGACGACGGCCGGAATAAAAGATTTTTTTTCCAGGTTTTTATCTTGAGCGGGAAGCATATTTGTTTTTGTTTGTTTCGCGTCCGCTGCTTTTTGGGCGGCGCCTGCTTTTTTATCTCCGGCAGGCGCTTTATCCTTGCTCGCTGCAGTTGTTTTTTCCTTCGCTGCAGCCGACGGCTTTGCAGCAGAACCAGCTTTACTTTTATCTTCACTTCCCGCTTTGCTTTTGTCTGCGGGCGACGCTTTATCTGCGTCTTGCTTCGGAATAGATGCCGGCTTTGGTGCCGAGGGTGCTGGCACTGCCTCAGTTGTAGGCCGTGCCAAAAGCGGTGGCGAAGCCGGCGGCAACGGCGCTGATGGAGCAGCGGAAGGAAGCGTTGATACGGCGGATTCCACAAGCGTAGGAAGAGGAGAATCCGATTGATTGGCCGTAAGACTCGTCGACGTCTCAGGTCCATTGATTTTTTTATCGCTATCAAACACCCCGGCGGCTCGCGTGAGCTCAAAAGTTTGCCCAAAAGACCCTGAGTTCGCAGAACTGAGTGCCTGGGCGCCTTTGAGGACCTCAGCAACAAACATGTCTTGCACGGCAGCATTTGAAGAAAACGCCTCCGGCATGGGTTCATCAACCATCACGAAAGTCGCTTCTTGCTTCTGAGGTTCAGATGACTGCGGGAAGTTTTGCTGCAAGCGAACGGCATGATCGTGCATCTGACTGAGGAAATCACCAGGCTGTCCAATCTCAAGACTCTGCGAGTCGTCTTCCGCTGCAGGCTGTTGCATGACAAATCCAGATTCAGATGTGCTGCCGGGAACATATTCAGAAGGTTGCCCCTCGCGCGGCGTAAAATCGACATCAAAGGTGGGTGCTGCGGAATTCTCAGCAGACGCAAGATCCAGCGCAGCAATATTTTGCTTCGCATCGTCACCCTTGTCGGGTGCGTCAGGCAAGTTCCAAGCTTGCTGAGATCTATTCCAAACGCTGGTCATCCGCGTTTAACCCTTTCGCACTAGAGCGCAATTGGGTTTTCGGCGGAATTGAACTTAAAGCACTGGGTAGGATTTACCGAGTCGGTCGTCCCACGTAGAGCTCACGAACGGCAAGCAGAGCTTCTTTGGGAGATGCTTGTTCCAAGGCGTTTCTCATCGCACTCATCATGTCGTGCAAAAAATGCAGACTGTGAATTGTCAGCAGGCGATACACGGTAAGTTCTTGAGCAACAAAGAGATGCCGCAAATAGGCGCGAGAAAAATTCCGACAGGTCGAACATTGACATCGAGGGTCTAGTGGTTGCTCGGCAGTGCGGTGAACAGCATTTTTGATGTGAAGTTTTCCGCTCGGATCAACATCAGTTCTAACAAAAACAGAACCATTACGGGCATTGCGGGTTGGCAAGACGCAGTCAAACATATCGATACCAAGCAGAACGCCATCGAAAAGGTCATCGGGCGTGCCCACTCCCATGAGGTATCTGGGTTTCCCCTCAGGCAGAAACGCTGTCGTTCCGGCGAGAACCCGACGTAGCTCCTCTTTGGGCTCACCTACTGACAAACCACCAACAGCGTAACCCTCAAAGCCGATATCAAGCAATTCACGCGCACTTTTCACACGCAAATCGGTATGCATACCACCTTGAACAATTCCAAACTGAGCACGGGTTCTTTCGCTGCGTGCAGCTCGTGCTCGTTTTGCCCAGCGCATCGAACGTTCCATGCTTGAAAGAGCAGTCTGCCAATCCGCGGGATACGGGGTGCATTCATCAAGAACCATCTGAATATCTGAATCGATAGAGTCTTGAATGCCAACAACACTTTCTGGAGTTAAACTCACCTTTGCGCCGTTGATATGATTTGCAAACGTCACCCCCTCTTCCGTCAATTTACGGATCTTCGCCAAGCTCATCACTTGGAATCCGCCACTGTCTGTCAGAAGCACGCCGGGCCAACGCATGAAACCATGCAGACCACCAAAAGTGTTTAAGACATCAAGCCCAGGTCGAAGAAAAAGATGATAGGTATTTCCCAAGATCAGCGAAAAGCCAATCGATGCTACATCGCTGGATTCAAGACTCTTTACTGCACCCGCAGTGCCAACCGGCATAAAGGTGGGAGTTTCAACAACAACATCGCCGAAGCTCAATTGGCCGCGACGTGGACCAACTTGGGAAAAGAGAATTTCATCGGCTTCCGATATCACCTCTTTGCCTTTAAGAAATTCTTTCTCAGCCTGAAGCCAATTTCCCTTCATCACGTGCGAATCAAAACGAGCGAGGTTTTCGCCTGCCAAATCGAAAAAAGAGTGCTGACGATTCACTTTGAAATTCATTTTCTGGCGGGTTGGAAGTGTCTTCATTTTCTTCTCGAAAAAAACAACAGGCTCGAATCACCGTAACTGAACAGTCGATACCTGTTTGCAATCGCATGCGAATAAATATTTTTCCATCGGTCATAGCCAACAAGAGAGGCAATCAACATGACCAATGTGCTTTCGGGCTGATGAAAATTTGTAATGATGCCGTTACCACACAGTGGGCGGTAGAACCATTGCTTCGAGACTGGACGAACAAACAGCCGCGTTTCCATCCACTGATCAGCACTTTCCAACAGAGTGTCTTTGATACGAATTGGCTCATCTGCAAATAGCTCGGACAGCGTTTTTCTCTCGTGCTCACAAGCTTTTTCTATTTCGTAATCTAACGCACGCAGCAACACCGATTCAACACAGCGCAATGAGGTGGTACCAACAAAGAGCACGGGCCAGCCATTTTTCAAATGCTCAATCAAATGCTGCATTGTTGAATTTGGGATTACACACAGCTCACTATGCATTTGATGTTCAACTAAATTCTCAGCCGTCACTGGCTGAAATGTGCCAAGACCAACATGCAAAGTCACGTGCGCCATTTTAATTCCAGATTCTGAACATGCCGCAAGGACCTGGGGTGTAAAATGCAAACCAGCCGTGGGAGCTGCGGCACTGCCTTCATGACGTGCATAAACAGTTTGGTACCTAAGCCTATCGAGTGCAGCGACCGACGGGTCGACAATCTTTTGCGGATCCCGTTCGATATACGGGGGCAATGGCATTTCGCCCTCGCAGGCGAGCAATTCACCCAACGGTAATCCAGAAATATTCGCCACCAGGGGTGGATCAAGCTGGATAATTTTAAAGACCGCCTGACCGCTGGCCTCACTCAAGATCTCTTCACCAGTGCGCAACTTTTTCTGCGGCCTCAGCAAGCAAGGAATTTCGTTTTCGTTCTTGGTCGAGAGAACAAAAACTTCACCTCGCGCTCCTGACTTCCGGCGAACACGCAAACGAGCCGGAAAAACTTTGGAGTCATTCACGATTAATAGAACTGAAGGAAATAGATGAATGGGAAAGCGATGCCGAATGACATCTGCAAGTTCGGAAAAATTCCTGTCTTGCAAATCATCGCCCAGGTCATCACTGCACAGAAGACGCGCCTGATCACGTTCTGCGAGAGGTTTTTGCGCAACCAGCTCCTCAGGAAATTCGTAATAAAAATCACTCAATTTCATTGATCAATTACAATTCTCTTCAGATGAGCGCCAATCCGCGTAACAAGTTCGTAATGAATTGTTTGCGCCCAACCAGCAAGCATTTCAGCACTCACCGTTTCACTCCCATCGCTTCCGAGCAAGGTCGCTTCAACCGGGCTGTCATCGCTTGTCATACCAGTTACGTCAACCACGATGTGGTTCATCATCACCCGACCAAGGACCGAAGCGCGATGACCATGAACTAGAACATGCGCACGCCCTGATAAAAGTCGGGGATAGCCATCAAAATATCCAACCGGAAAAACCGCAATCCGAGTGTCCCGTTCGCAGCGAAACGTGCAGCCATATCCAACATAAGAACCTGCTCGTAAAAGCTTAACAACCTGCGAGCGGCATTTCCAACTCAAAACAGGCTTCAATTTCGGCAGTTGTGGCAGCACAATCTTCGCTGAAAGGCGAGTTTCTGCAGAAGGCCAAAACCCATAGAGACCAATTCCAACTCTCACGAAATCTCGATGTGCCATTGGCAAAACAAGGGTTGCCGCGCTCGCAGCGATATGGCGCTCGAGTTTTGGATGGTTTGCACCAAGCAGTAATTCAATGGCTTGGGTGCCTTTCTCAAACTCAGACAGTTGCTCAACCGCGTATTGTTGCTCAGTCACATCCTCTGTGTTGGCAAAATGGGAAAGGATCCCCTTGATCCGAAAGGGCGAATCAGAGTCAGCTAAAAAACCAAGCTTACTGGAAATTTCATTGGGGAAAAATCCCTCTCGAGACAATCCAGTCTCAATATGAACATGAGCGTCCGCTCGCAGACCCTTATTTTTCAACATCTGTGCGGCAGCAAAGACGTTGGCGTCTCCGAGAGTCACCTCAACTCCGCCAGCTGCAAGCTGACAAAACTCGTCTGGAGATGTCGCGCCAATAACAAGCAATCTTCTTTGCGACCAATTGTTCCTGGCCTCTATCCGCCGAATCTCAAGCGCATCCCTCGGAGATATTAAATGAATAATATCTACAAGCGGATGGACGAGCGGGAGTATCTCGAGGAGGCCATGGCCATAGGCGTTTGCCTTCAAGACAACTCCCAATTGAACTTGCTGCTGCGCGCTCTCGGGGACTGCCGCAGAGTGGCCAAGAATATCCCGAAAGACTGCAATATTTGCCCGCACTGCTGGAGCGTTGAGTTCAATCCACGACGCCTGGCTAGATGCTTCAAGCATTTTTGTTGCACTCCTCTTCAGTTCAACGCAGGCCGCGACTTTCCAATCAGCTACGGCGCCTCGCTGGCTCAATACTGCCAGAAATTTCAGACCTCTGTATCAACCGCAAAGAACAAACGCATGTGAGTCAAAGTCACGCCAGTCCCCTTGGGGCATACTCCCACATCAACTAGAATTGTGAGAGTGGTCAGAAGTCAGGGTGTGAGCTCCTCAGAGGACGAAGCAACGGAT
>RGDM01000005.1 GCA_009918675.1 bacterium | reverse complement strand
CAACACCCGCGGGTGTTGATGCAAAAGCGCCGGTCGGTCTTGCAAAAAAACCGGCGTTGAATGTGGTTCAACCCGTTCAATTGAATCTTCCACTTCCGCGCGGTGTCGAGCACTCGGATTTTCTCCAGTTTGAAACCGCACATTCGGAAATCATGGCAGCTTATCAACCACTTTCTAAAGAATGGCTGCTGTTTGCAAAAAGTTTTTCCAAAGGCAGGCGAGCCTCTGAGGAGGAAGTTGCCGCACTGCGGATACGGGTGAGAGAAAATCTTGCAGGCACGCACTGGTTGTTTGTTTGGGGCGTTCAGCAAACATCAATCATGTTGCTTGGGAATAATCCACAAAAATCTTTTCTGATCGACAGGCAGCAAGATTTTTTAGAGAGAATGAATCTCTTGTTGTTCATCACGGGTGAACTGCAGGCGGCAAAAATGCGCGCAGATTATCGCGGATTTTTACGCGATTTCTATAAGCATGCCAATGCGAAATTTTTCAAGCGACCATTGCGTGATCGTTCTCCACGCCCCGAGAGTTTGATCCGTCCGGATTCAAACCCGAACTCGTCAGAGTGAAGATAATCTTCAGTGGCTATAAATCTTGATTTAAAAAATTGGGAAGATGGTGCGACGTAACATAATCTGAAAGTGGATTTTCTTCTCGCCAGCGCTTTTGCTTTAGATCCACCAGAACCACATTGTCATTCTCGCGTCCCAAAATATAATTAGGCGACAGAGGAATTTTTCCCGTTGGGGTGTCTAAAACATACTGCGGGATAGCAAAGCCGGTTGTATTTCCCCGTAGACTACGGATGAGATCGAGGCCTTTTTCTATCGGAACTCGCAAATGCGCAGTTCCTTCGACGGTCTGGGCTTGGTACAAATAATAAGGGCGGACGCGGATTCTCACGAGGCCTTCAACCAGTTTTTTTAATCGTTCATGCGAGTCATTCACTCCGGCGAGCAAGACACTTTGGTTGCCGACCGGAATCCCGCGACTCAAAAGTGTGTCGATGGCTGCTGAGGCTTCAGGTGTTAATTCTTCGGGACAGTTGAAGTGGGTGTTGATCCAAAGCGGATGAAATTGACTCAACATGTCTGCCAATTCTTCGGTAATTCTGTACGGCAACGTCACGGGAACCCGGGTGCCGATGCGAAGTATCTCAACGTGTGGAATTGCTCTGAGGCGCGCAAGGAGATTTTCCAATGTTCGATCTTGCGCAATCAGGGGATCTCCACCAGTGATGAGAACATCTCGGATGTTCTTGTTGCTGGCGATATAGTCGACACCTTGATCAATGATACGTGGATTAAAGTGGAGTCCGACTTCTTCGTCGCGTCTTTTTCGAAAGCAATATCGACAATAAACTGGACAAAGTTGAGCAACGCAGAATGCCACTCTGTCTTCATAGACGTGAACAACCTCTTTGACGGGCGAATTTCCGACCTCCTGGAGTGGGTCTGCGACTCCAATCCGATCTTGTGTTTCTTCGAGTCTTGGAAGAGCTTGCAAACGGACAGGATCAAACTCGTTCTGTAAGTCCATTAATGCCACGTAATACGGCGTGGCTCCTGCCTCAAAAATGTCTTTGAGAGCAACGAATGCCTCTTTTTCTGAGACCGACAACTGCAGGATCCGTTCGGCGTCTTGAGCAGAGGTGAGTTGATTTTTCATCTGCCAACGCCAATTGCTAAACTGCTCTTCCGACACTCCAAACAGCCGCGCACCACGTTCGGTGATGTTATTCGGATTGCTGGCTGTTCGCATATGTAGCGAACTGACTGAACGAAAAGGCATGTCTCGACCTCTTGATGACCCGGTTGGGTCAGGTCTATAACCTGAAGGTCTTGCTTTCGGAAGTGTGAGGGGGTTTTCCTGGCAAACCAGCCGTTGCCTTCTCCCAATGTCCGTTACAGCCAGCAAAGGAGGCATCCATGCTATCCCATTCATCGACAAATCGACCATCGGAGCGTGTGGCGGTTATTTTGGCTGGCTGTGGAGCAAAAGACGGCAGTGAAATTACCGAAGCGGTTTCTTTGCTGATTTCATTAAGCAAGGCTAACTTTCAGTTCGAATGTTTTGCCCCCGACAGGAAAACTCACCACGTGATAGATCACCTGACCGGGCAGGAGGTGGGGTATGAGAGTCGCAATCAGCTTCATGAAGCTGCCCGTATTGCTCGCGGTCGTGTGCGCAGTTTGGATGAGTTGAAGCAGGCACATTTCGCGGCAGTGGTGCTTGCCGGCGGATTTGGAGTCGTGAAAAATCTATGTAATTTCGCCTTCGCCGGAGAAGAAGCGGTGATCAACGCAGATGTTAAACACGCCTTGTTGCCTTTTGTTCTCGAAAAGAAGCCGCTTGCAGCTCTTTGCATTGCGCCTGTGGTGTTAGCTCTCCTCTGCCGTGAGGCGCATATTAAGGGAGCACAGTTGACCTTGGGTGATGGCTCTGCGCACGACGCAATTAGAGCCTTGCAAAATTGGGGTTCCCAACACAAGGCGACTCGTCCAGGTGAGGCTTGTGTTGATTCGGTGAATAAGTTGGTCTCCGCGCCTGCATATATGTTTGATGATGCGACTCCAGCCGACATCTTTGCTTCAGCTGAGGCGTTGGTGTTGGGATTGCGCTCACTCCTTGAGACTCCTTCACGTGGAAAATGAGCTGCACAGATTGCGTCCAGGGTCGGCCGCGATTTTTTTTCTTTTAAAGCGCTATTTGCTCTCGTCCTGGATGGCGCGACGGCGGCGCTTGCAATCGACCTTTGGAGTTGCGTTGCCGATTGTTGGTATCGCGGTTGGTGTCTGCGCATTCACAGTTGTTCTAAGTGTGATGGGTGGATTTGTTCACGGACTCAAAAAACGGCTCCTCGGTGTTGAACCTCACATTGAGATTGTCGTTAAAGATGGTTTTGGGAGAGTTCCTGCGTCGGCGGCTCTGCTTGAAAAAATTCCAACCTTTTCGCGTGAAATTATTGCTGTCGCCCCGTTTATGAAGAGCGATGTGATTCTGCAATCGAGTCGAAAACCCATCACCGCTGTGTTGTGGGGCGTTGATCCCGATCGAGCGGATGCGGTCATGCAATTCTCTGGGTACATGTCCTCTGCCCAAAGTCAGTTGTCTGAGTTGTCGAAGGACTCTTTCAGCGACAGCGACGACAACGAGTTGGGGAAGGCGAATCAAGCGAGACTGGGTAAATTTCCGACCCTTTTTGCGGGCGACAAGCTTCTTGAAGTTCTTGACGCCGAAGTTGGTGATCGGCTCACCCTGATCTCAACTCAACCTGACGAGGGGTTAGGCGGCTTTGCGCCCACCCAACAACCTGCGGTTGTTGGCGGGTCTTTTCAAACGGGCTCATTAACACATGATTCAAAAGTTGTTCTCGCACGTTTGGAACTTGTGCAAAAATTCATGAATGCTGAGGGTGAATGGTCGGGTGTACAGGTTGCTCTGAAGGAGCCCCTCGATGCGGAACAAATTGCGGCAGAAATGAACAAGCAATTGGCCTCCGAAGGACTCCGCGCAAAGCCTTGGACAGAATCGAACAAAGCGTTGCTTAAGGCATTGCGTTTGGAACGCTGGGGAATGTCTTTCGTCCTTTATATGATAATTCTTGTGGGATGTTTCAGCATCACCATCACTCTGGTTTTGGCTGTGCGTCGCAAAGCGCGCGAAATGGCTATTTTGCGTTCGCTCGGGCTGCGCCGGGCGGATCTCGGTCTGCTTTATCTTTGCAAAGGAGGCAGTATTGGAACGATCGGTGTTCTGTTGGGACTTCTTTGCGGACTTTTTTTGCTTCAGCTCATCTCCCACGTTCCTTTGTCGATTTTGCAGGATGCCTACCCGGGACGTGGACTCCCGGTTCTTGTTTCCTGGAAGGAATTGCTGGGTGTGAGCTTGGGCAGTGTTGTGCTATCCATTGTCGCGGCAGTATGGCCGGCAATTGAAGTCATGCGCATTGATCCTGTCGAGACGCTTTCCGATCGAGGTGTCTGAAACGTGAATTTGAAAGGTTTGAATTGATGTGGTCTGCAAATGAAGCAACCTCGGCGAGCTCAACTGACCTCACGGTTCAGGCGAAGAGTCAGAACTGGGCAGTTGAAGTTCACGATCTGCGAAAAGTCTACAGCATGGGGGAGCTCACTCTTGAGGCGCTCGCTGGAGTGAGTTTTTCGGTTCGGGCAGGCGAAAGTGTCGCTATTGTCGGAGAAAGTGGATCGGGCAAGAGCACTCTTTTGCACATTGTTGGTGCGCTTGATTCCCCAACCGCGGGCCAGATTCGGGTCGGCGGGCTCGATCCTTTTCGTGGCACAGACCGGCAAGTCAGCTTCTTCAGGAACAAACACATCGGTTTCGTTTTTCAAAATAACAACCTATTGCCCGAATTTAGTGCGCTTGAAAATGTTGCGATGCCTGGGTTGATTTTGGGGCAAAGGTTTGAAGACATGCGCCAGCGGGCTTTGCTTTTGTTGGAGAGAGTTGGTCTGAGCAAGCGTGCAGATCACTACCCAGGACAACTGAGTGGTGGAGAGCAGCAACGGGTTGCAATCGCACGTGCACTCATCAATCAACCTGTTCTGCTCTTGGCTGACGAGCCTTCCGGAAATCTCGACAGTCGAAACGCAGCCAATATCCATTCACTGTTTGCTGAATTGAACCGCGATTTTCAAACGACAGTGCTGGTCGTGACTCACAATCAGGACTTTGCAAATTCCCTGCCGCGGCGGATTGAAATGCGCGACGGACGGATCACTGCCGACTCGGGAACGTGAATAAGTTCCCCGCACATTTGCAAATTTTCCCCCAATGAGAAATATTCGCCGCGCATGCCACTACAGAAGGGTGTTCGTTTTATGACCAAAGGGTTTCGGCGATTTTGGCCCACCTTGATTCTCATTATGTGCAGTTTCGTGTGTTGCGTTGTACTCGTGACACAGAGGTCATCGGCCTGGGCAGCTGAAAGCAACAGCCAAACAAAAATCATCGAAATCAAAGTCCAGGGCAACAGAGCTGTTCAGGCAGATGCCATTCTCGGCTTGATGGACAGCAAAGTCGGTGCGCTGCTCAACACGGGCGATATCAGCGAAGACGTCCGCAATATTTTTCACAGTGGCTATTTTCGTGATGTTCGAATCGATGCGCAAACTCAGCCCAATGGCGTTGTTCTCATTGTCATTGTCGACGAAAAACCAAGCGTTCGGGAAATTCAATTCGTAGGTTTTGATGCTATCTCATCTTCAACACTGTCAGATAAACTTCAGGTTAAAAAATACACAATTCTCGATGAACGCAAAATTACTTCTGACATGCGCATGATTGAACAAATGTACGTGGAAAAAGGCTACTACCTTGCCCGCGCAACTCATACAATTGAGGCAGTTGAAGCGAGCGAAGTTGTTTTGACTTATAGGGTTGTTGAGAATAACCCGGTTTGGATTTCTCACGTTCATCTTCTTGGCAATAGCTATTTTGGCGATAGTGAACTCAAAACGAACATGGCGACTCGCGAAAAGCGCTGGTCATCTTGGTTGACAAGCGGCGGTGCTTTTAAAGACGAGTTTGTTAATCGCGATAAAGAGTTTATTTCCTATTTTTATCGCGACAACGGTTTTGCTGAAGCGAATGTTTCCACTCCGCAGTCACGCCTTGATTTGGGTCGACAAACTGTCGACGTAAGTTTTAATATTGAAGAGGGCGAGAGATTTCAGGTGGGTTCTGTTAAAGTGAGCGGTGATCTTCTCGTCAACGAAAAAGGCGAGAAAATTTATTCTGAACAAAACCTGATCGATAAGTTTTCGATGAAGCCGGGTAAATGGTTCCGCATTTCGCAGTTTCAAAATGACATGCGCATGATGACTGATCTCTACGGAGATTACGGATACGCTTTTGCAGATGTATTGCCTAAAACGTTTGCAAATCGCGAAACCAAGAAAATTGATATTGAGTTCGTAATCACCAAGGGTGAGAAGGTTTATTTCAGAAATATTGTTATCGAAGGTAATTCAAAAACTCGCGACAACGTGATTCGTCGAAATATCAAAGTTGCCGAGGGAGAGCTCTTTCACGCCACCCGCCTTGAAAAAAGTAAAGCCGCGGTGGAGCGGCTTGGATATTTTCAAGAAGTGCAAATTCTCCGTGAGCCAGACGCGCGAAACAACCGGATGGATCTTCGGATAAAAGTAAAAGAAAAATCAACAGGCACTTTAAGCGCGTCCTTTGGTGCTTCACCATCGTCCGACACACGTTCCATCAACTTTTTTGCACAGGGTTCATACTCCGAGGCGAATCTCTTGGGTAAGGGCTGGAACGCGGGTTTGTCTGCGAACTTTACTCCCACAGGGAGCTACAGTCTGAACATAAATATGACTGAGCCTAGCTGGAATGATGGCCCCTGGAGCGTCACGGGCTTTGGCAGCTATGAGTACGAGCTCAGCAAGCCAATTCCATTTGAACCCGAGAAGTTTTCCAAAGTGGTTCGCGGTGGCTTAAGCATTGGCCGGGAAATCGTTGAAGACTTACGCGTGAGTGGAGGGTATTCAATCGAGCGGGTCATTCGCAATGACGTCACCCCCATTGGTCGTTTATTCACCAAACAAGGAACCACAGAAAAAATCAGCCAGTCTCTTAGTTACGACAAGACCGACAACTATCTAATGCCGACGAGTGGATTCTCAGTCTCTGCGACGAATGCGTTTGCGGTGAAGGCTCTCGGTGGCAGTAATCAATTCGGCCTCGCAGAAATGTCTGTGAACTATTACCTTCCCTTTTATATTGGCGAGGATTTCAAAACCAACTTTCGATTCGCTCTTGAGCCGACGATGGTTTACCCGATTGGCGGGAAAACGATTCCCTATTGGGAACGTCTGACCCTTGGAACTCTCTACAACATGAAAGCCTACTACCAGGAAGACCGAGTCATTGGCCCACGCATTGAAGTCTTGAATGGACCTTTTGCACAGACGGTGAATCGAATCCTCGCAGGCGGGAACCGACGAATCTACGGAGCCGCGGAGTACTTCATTCCGCTTATTCCTGAGGCAAATCTTAGGTTGGTTGGTTTCTCTGAGTCTGGAATCGTTCTCGATGAGTACGAATCATTGAAGTTTGAAAATTTCAAGCACGACGTTGGTTTTGGATTGCGCTGGCAGACTCCGATCGCTCCCTTTCGCTTCGAATGGGCGTGGCCTATTGAAAAAGGCCGTTTGGGCGAAAGCGAGTTCATCTTTTCCGTTGGCAATGATAATGTCTCGAGCTTGACACGCTGAGAATCTTTCAAAACGAGTCTTATTTGGAGGTTGGCATGATGGTCCGGGCAATTTTGAAGAGTCTTTTAAAGCATGGTCTTGTGTGTGCAGTGGCCCTGACTGCTATTTCTGCTGTTCATGTTGCGCAAGCCGCTGGTCCGGCAAATGTCCCCAGTAAGCCGGGCGTGAATGCAACACGAGTTGCTCTGATTGATTTCCAAGTTGCGATTCTTCAAACCGAAGAAGGCAAAGCAGCGAAAGCAAAAATTGAAAAGGAACTCGACTCTCGCAAGAAAGAGCTGCTTACTCAGCAAACTGAGCTCAAGAAGATGGAAGACGATTTTGAAGCCAAACGTTCGGTTTTATCGGAAGATGAAAAGGGCGCAAGAACCCGTGATCTTCAAGCAAAACTGATGGCATTCCAACGCTCGCAAATGGCTCTCGAACAGGAAGTGCGTCAGAAGGAAATGCAAGAAACACAAAAGATCTTCCAAAACCTGTCCGGTTTGGTGGAAGAGTACGCCAAGAAAAACAGTTTTGATTTGGTTTTCGAGAAGGGAGCAGGCGCAGTGCTCTATGTTGCGCATGGTTCAGATATTACCGCTGATATTGTTGGCCTGTATAATCAACGTTACAAGGTTAAAAAATGAATAACCTATCTCTCGCGGAACTCGTCGAGAGGTTCGGTTGTGTCGTTCATGAAAGCGCAGAGGGGCTAGGACAGGGCCCCTGGACCGGCATCTCACCGCTCTCTTCTGCATCGCCATCACACATTTCGTTTCTAAATAACCCGCGCTACGTGGCCGAGGCGTTGGCGAGTCGCGCGGGTGTTATTCTATGTGGTGCTGCTGAAGCTGAGCATTTAGCTTCTCAACGGAGCAAAGAGAAAGTTCAGAAAAGTCATTCGCTCTTGCTTGTCTGTAAGAATCCATACGCAGTTTTTGCGAGGGTCTCGCAACATTTTTTTACTCCCGTCCATTCACAGTCGGGAGTGTCGGCGCAGTGCTTTGTTGATGCCTCAGCGCATATTGACCCGTCTGCAACACTCTTTCCATTTACCTATGTTGGCCCTGGTGCGCACATTGGCGCTCGCACAGTCCTTTATCCTGGCGCATTTGTTGGTGCGGCTGCGAGCGTTGGCGATGACTGCCTGCTTCATCCCAATGCGGTGGTTCGTGAAGGATGTCGGTTAGGTGATCGCTGTATTTTGAATCCGGGTGCGGTTGTTGGCGGCGATGGTTTTGGATTTGCGCCGGATGGAGAGGAAAATGTGAAGATTCCTCAGGTCGGCGCTGTCGCGCTTGGCAACGATGTTGAAATTGGCAGCAATGCTTCAATTGATCGCGGTGCAATGCTCGACACTGTTGTTGCTGAGCAAACGAAAATAGATTCCTTGGTGCAGATCGGCCATAACGTCAGCATCGGCAAGGCCTGCTTTATTGCGGCCGGAACTGGAATTGCAGGTTCGAGCGAAATTGGGAATCGTGTCACCCTCGCAGGGCAGGTTGGTGTCGCCGGGCACCTAAAAATTGCTGATAAAGTCACGGTGCTTGCACAAGCCGGGGTGACAAAAAGCTTAACTGAGGCAGGAGTGTACTCAGGTTATCCGGCGCGTCCCAATCGCGAATGGCTGGCCTATGAGGCGAGTTTGCAGAGAATCGTCAAAGAACGTCGCGAGTCACGCGCCGCTGAAATTCACAACAAAGATAAAAATTCTTAGTACAAATTGACTTGATGCAGCTTGAGGGAGTTGAACTGAAATGGAACAGAAGAAACCGCTGATGGATTTTCAAAAGGTCTGTGAATTGTTGCCACACCGCCCGCCGCTTTTGCTGGTCGACAAGATTATGAGTATTGATTTTGATTCTCTTGATGTTCACGCAGTGAAATGCGTCACCGCCGGAGAACCTTATTTGGCGGGACATTTTCCCGGTCAACCGATTGTTCCCGGGGTGTATTTGATTGAAGGTTTGGCTCAGACAGCTGCCGCAATGTGTTTTGCGAACTTTGATAAGCAGGGAATCATTGTTGAGAAAAAGTGCATGCTCACGGGTGTCGATGAAGTGAAGTTCCGCAAACCTGTTGTGCCCGGTGATGTCATTCATTATTTTGCTACATATGAAAGGCATCGAGGGCCATTTGTATGGTTCAACGGTGTGGTGAAAGTTGATGGCGAGACCGTCGCCGAAGCAAAGTTTTCGGCAGTTTTGGCAAAGTCACCAAAAAATTAACAGCTCGCATGCATTGTCTGCGAGTCGTGCGCAACACTATGTAGGAAAGCGAACAGCGCTTTTATTTTGAGTAAGGAAGAATCGACGTGAGCCAAAATGTCACAATCCACCCAACGGCAATTGTTCATCCGAGCGCAGAGCTCGACAGCGGTGTCTTTGTGGGGCCGTTTTGTACGGTTGGGCCGAATGTTAAAATAGGCCGCGGAACCAAGCTGATTTCTCATGCTGTGATTGACGGACACACGATGCTGGGTGCTGAGAATGAGATTTTTCCATTTGCAAGCGTTGGCACTATCCCTCAGGATCTCAAATACAAAGGCGAGCCAACTGTTTTGCTGATTGGCGAGCGTAACAAGATCCGCGAATGTGCAACTCTTCAACCTGGGACAATCCAAGGTGGTGGCAAGACGGTTGTTGGCAATAACAACCTTTTTATGGCCTACACGCATGTTGCGCACGATTGTATTGTCGGAAACGACAATATCTTTGCTAATTCGGTTCAACTCTCGGGTCACGTGGAAATTCATAATGGGGTTGTTGTAGGTGGAATTTCGGGTATCCATCAGTTTTGTCGCATCGGCGACATGGCTATGATTGCTGCCGGTTCGATTGTCGTTGAAGATGTCCCCAACTTCTGTGTCGCTCAAGGCGACCGAGCAATGCTGCGTGGAATGAACGTGGTTGGGATGAGACGACGCGGGCTGGCAGCATCTGATTTGGCCGTGGTCAAATCCGTTTACAAACAATTCTTCTTGTCTCCCTTGCCGACCGTCGCAGAAACCATGGAAGCTTGCCGTCGCGATGGCTTGCTGGAGAATCCTTATGCTTTGAGGTTTGCTGAATTTATTCAGTCTGCAAAGCGGGGGGTTGTCCGTCCGGCCGCAGGAGGCAACCATGAAGACATCTCAGCAACAATCTGATTCTCATTCCCGTTCACTTTCAATCTGCTTACTTGCAGGTGAAGCCAGTGGTGATGCCCAGGGAGCATTGCTGGCCACGGCGTTGCAGTCGGAATTTGCAAAAGCGGGTATACGGATCAAAATTTGGGGCAGCGGTGGTCGGTTGATGCACGCAGCTGGCGTTGAAAATGTTGTCCATATCGATGAATTAAGTGCGATGGGTTTTGCCGAAGTTTTGGCTGTTTATCCGCGTCTTTCGGCCGCAGCACACAAGCTTCAGATGAACCTTAAATTACGCAATCCAGACATTACAATTCTTGTCGATTATCCGGGCTTAAACATGCGCCTTATGGAAGATGCGTTTCATTTGGGTTCATGTGTTGTCTACCATATTCCACCCAAGGTTTGGGCGCATGGTGTGGGTCGGGTTGCCCGTTTGCGCGATTGTACTTATTTGGTGACCTGCATTTTGCCTTTTGAAGTAAAGCTTTTGAAGCGTGCCGGTGTGAATGTTTGCTTCGTTGGGAATCCACTCAACGATGAAGTGCAAAGGTTTTTGCACACACGCACAAAGGAGCTTGTGACGAATCGAAGCGAGATACCACTGGTTGGACTCGTTCCGGGAAGCCGCAGTGGCGAAATTGAGCGCATTTTTCCAACTCTGGTCAAATCCTTTTTGCGCACTCGTGCTGCTTTGAACGGTCGGTTGAAAGCTGTTGTGCCAGTGGCTTCAACAATTTCAAGATCACGCATCGAGGAGCTCTTGATACATTCTCTTTCAGAGGAAAACGCCCAATCTGCACGAGTCGATATTGAGCTTCACAGCGAGGGTTGCCTACTCACGGCTCTCAAGGATTGCCGATACGCTTGGGTTTGTTCAGGCACTGCAGCATTGGAAACCGCTCTTTTGGGTATTCCACTTTCAGTGGTTTATAAAATGCATCCGTTGACATATGCAGTGGCGAAAAGATTGGTGCGCTTGCCCTACATAAGTTTGGTGAATCTTTGCGCTGAAAGAGAACTCGTTCCCGAGTTTATTCAAGAGCAAGCCTCTGTTGAAAATCTCTCAGCTCATGCATTGTCTATTCTCGGTTCACCTGCGGCAGAACATCATCTGCACGAGCAGTTGCTTGCGCTGCAGAAAGTTTTTCCACTCGACAGTGCTCGCCGTGCTGCTCACGAAATTCTTGATTGTTTTCTGAACTTGCCGGAGAACCCACAACGCCGTTTCCATTTTAAGGCAGTCCGCGATCTATGGCTCGAGGAGAAAGAATGGGGGATCTCACATTGAGAGAGACCTCTGCCCTGAGCTCAAAACCCGAAAACCATGTGGTGAATGAAAAAGGAAAATTTCAAAATTTTAAGCATCCGTTGGTGCGATTGATTTGGACTTCCTCGCGATGGGATGTTCTTTTTGGAACGCTTTTAAGTCCAGTTCACGCGGCCTGTGAAGTAACCTTAGGATTTGCCGCGGGCGCTCTTTTGCAATTGGTTTTTGCGAGCGGCAGCGAGACCTCAGCAACACGTTTATTACCGAAGCCAATTCTTGCTCTTGTTCCTGATCCGTCCCGGCTCACTCGTGAGCAGCTGATGACTTTGGTGCCATTGATGCTCATTGTTGTCGGTTTTCTTCGTTTGTTAACGAGTTTTGGCAGCAACTATTTGCTTGAGCGTGCGGGGCATCGGGTTGCGCATGCCTTGCGCGCCTCCTTCCTCAATAGCTATTTGCGAGCTTCGGGACGCATTTTGGATACCCGCAATCCCGACGAATTGACCAGCCGGATTTTGCTCGACACAACCTTGATGCAAGGTCTTGTGAGTAAAGGTACCATTGGCGCGATGCGTGATGGTTTGGTTGTTATCGGCTCTGGTCTCGCAATGCTGTATATTGCATCGCAGTTTTTTGCTTTACTTTTGCTCGTCTTTATTCCGTTTTTCTTTGCGCTTAGAGCAGTCTCCAAGCGTCTTGAATTTTACACCCGCGAAAGCGCCCGCAGGCAGGTTGAAATTGCCACGCGTGGAATTCAGATGCGCAATGGGCTGCTCGCGATTTATGGCATGGGTGCGCAAAGTCGGGAAGTGCAAGATCTGCAAAATGCTTCGCAAGGGTATTATCAATTTATTCGCAAAACTTTTTTTCTCCGCACCGGTTTTCGCCCTGGAATGGAGATTCTTGCGATAGCCATCTTGGCTGGTGCACTGCAGTGGCGATTGAGTTTACCGAGCGAAATCGATTTTGCGGCCAACTCTACTGTTTTCGTTCTTGCAGCGTTGTCATTCAGACCTCTTAAAAATGTTTCGTCGTTTATCTCGCAATTTGCCGAACTCAAAGCCGTGTGGAGGCGATTGGAACACGAGTGGGATGTTACCCATGCGGTTGTGAGGGAGAAAGCTTCGTTACAGAGTGCCGACGTGTTGCGGGCAACTTATGCAATGCAGCTTAAGAACGTCAGCTATGACGCACTCAATGGACAGCGCATTTTGCATCATTGCACGCTGGATATTCGTGAGGGGCGCAGAGTTGCTTTGATTGGAGAAAGTGGTGCGGGCAAGTCGACTTTGTTGCGCCTGATGGCCGGACTTTTACCCGCGTCTGAAGGTGTTGTGTTAGGAGTCTCGCAAGTCGTTCTGGCCACCCAGAGTCCTTATGTTTTTCAAGGAACGATCTTTGAAAATATTGTTTACCCAAATTCTCCGCTCAACAACTCGGAAATTCAGCGCGCGCGCGAGCGTGCGATCGATTTGTTGTTGTCTTTGATGCTTGCTCATACGCAGGCAGGTGCCGAGCTTTTGCTGAATAAAAAAGTTGGTTTCATGGGTGAAGGTTTGTCGGGTGGAGAAAGAGCTCGCGTTGCCTTGGCCCGTTTGCTCTTTGCGGATCGTCCGGTTCTCCTGCTCGATGAGCCAACAGCAAATCTTGATGCTGCATCTGCGGCTGCCTTTTGGTCCGCAGTCTGGCGCTGGCAAAAGCAAGCAGGCCGCACACGAACAGTGGTTGCCGTGACACACGACCTTAAAGATCTGCACGTGTTTGATGATTGCTCTGTTTTTTCCGAGGGGCGCCTTGTTCTGAGCGGGTCACCGGAAGATGTCCTTGTGAAAATGGGAAAGCACGATACTTCAGCGGTTGACTTCACATTTCCGCCAATGAGGCCATCATGAGCATGGCCTGGAGCGAGCGAGCTCGGCGTCAAATTGAGCAACCCCTGCAGCGCCGTTCCCTCCCTTTCGCCATCGTAAGCGTGTTGGTTTTATTTCCCTTGAGCTTGCTGTGGTCGTATTTTTCAGCTCGAAGAGTCGAAAAACGAAAAAAAAATATGCGCCCTGAAGCTTCTCAGCCTTGGATCGTGTCTGTTGGCAATGTTGCGGTTGGGGGCACAGGTAAAAGCCCGGTTGTTAGGGCACTCGCACGGCTTGCCTTTGCGCAAGGGTTTGACGTTGCAATTCTCGCCCGGGGTGCTGGCCAATCGAGCGCCTCTTTGGATGGCATCAAAATTTGCAGCCTACCTTCTGCAGCCGGCCCAGATGCAGTTTTTTCAGGTGAAATTGCTGATGAGTTGCTTGAGCATGCGCTTGCGCTGCAGTCAGAAATTCCCCTCGGTGCACAGCTTTGGCTTGCGCAAAGTGTGCAGCGTGATCGTGCAGCTTTGGCTGTTTGCGATGCCAGAGAAAAAGAGATGAGCCGCAGTGGCGAGGCTTCCAAGAGCACTCATGTGCGACAGCTGATGATTCTGCTTGATGACGGTTTGTCGCAATATCGTTTGCCTGTGCATCGCGATGTGATCGTTTGGGATCCGCAAACGCTGCTGACATCTCCGCGCGTCTGTTTGCCTTTTGGTCCCTACCGAATGGGCCGGTTTGGTGGCAGGGAATGGGCCGATTCTCTTCCAAGAGCAGACATGTGCGTGTGGTCGCGCCTGAGCCCCGACAACGAACAAGATTTTTTAAATACTGTTCAGGCTGCCCAAAATCGATTGCTAGGTCGAGATTCTCTCAATGGGATTCAAACAGCGGATTCAACCCAAGCCAACGACCAGGTTGCAATTGAACGGACTTGGATGGCTCGCGCCCGTATGAACGAGCCTGAGATTGGATTCTCGCTGGAGATGATTTCGGAAGCGGACATCTTAGGCGATTTTTCTGTACTCACGGGAATCGCTCGCCCGCAACGATTCTTGCAATCAGTGGATGGCTGGATCAGGCGTTCCGGGGTGAAATGCGTGGTGAGCCGCATTCATCATTTAGCTGATCACGCAAAACTCAACGCTGATAGCGAGGCTTTTATTCGCGATTCGCAGCGCATACTGATTACACTTAAGGATCTTTGTCGCTGGTGGAAGTCTCGGGAAGTCCAACGAGCAATACGCAGCGAGCGAGTTTACGTTCTTTGCCTCGAGGTTGATCTGTCTCCGGTGGATCTTCAATCTGAGCTGCCTGCAAGC
The DNA here is from genome assembly GCA_009918675.1 of bacterium. Lineage (GTDB taxonomy): Bacteria > Bdellovibrionota_B > Oligoflexia > Silvanigrellales > Silvanigrellaceae > RFOM01. The sequence goes on along the minus strand of RGDM01000005.1, from coordinate 84,721 downwards.
GCAACCCTCGATCCGCTTCTGCGAGTGTTGAAAGGAATCAAAGATGAGTCGTGATGTTGAAGTCAATTGCAAATTTCGTGCAAATGTCGCAGCACTGGTTAGGATTGGTGATCTTTTTTTGCGCTGTGAGAGAGCCCAATTGAATGGTGTGTGGCAAACAGTCCAAGGTGGTATTGAGGACACCGACGCAAGCCCGCGAGAGGCTCTGCTGCGCGAATTGAAAGAAGAACTGGGGATTGAACCAAGCCTTGTCACTGTCGTTGCGCAATCGCAATTTTGGCGGCGTTATCGATTCCCGGCCGAAGTGCTCGCTGCGCATCCAAATCGCCACAATATTGGGCAAGAGCAGCTCTGGTTTCTGATTGAAATCCCTTCGCTGAACGGAATTGATTTGAGTCGCTCAGACGGTGAGTTTGCTCGGGTTGAGCTGGTGGAGTTGCAAACTTTAGTTTCGCAATTTGTTCACTGGAAATTGCCGGTTGTGAAAGATTTCTGCTATGAGATGGGTTTGCTTGTCCCATTCTCCGGCTGAATGAATGAGGTGCTTATGTCCAGCGGCCCGACAACTTTGGATACCAATCAAACGCACTCATCTCCTCTGCAAAGTTCTGGCGGCAATCTGCAACCCAGTTACGGATATCCTGCATCCGACGAAATCGACTTGGTCGAGCTCCTTGGCTTTTTTTGGAAAATTAAGATTGAGATTGTTCTTGGCTTGATTTTCGGCACAGTTGTTGGAGCTGCTGTTGCTTTTCGCGTTCTCCCTGTCACGTATAAAACTCAAATTCCTTTGGTGCTCGACAAGGGTGAAATTGCTCTCAGCGATCCGAAAAAGTTTGTCGAGAATTTTAACACCTCATTGAATGTCTCTGACAACGCTCGTGCCGTTTGGCGTTCTGTTTTCAATCAATCGCCTGAGCTTGCGCGGATTCTGAAAGATTCGAATCACAGTGATGAGGTGCTTGCCGCAAGCCAAGCCCTTTCCGACAAACCTGAAAAAGCTCCTTTGCGCTTGCGCGAATCAGCAAGCCCGCGCGATTTTATTTTGGAAATTCAGCTTCCCGTGCAAGGACTCACGCCACGCGCTGGTGAGTTGTTTTCTGCAGCAATTCAAAATGCATTTTCTTCCAACTCGAGTTCCGAAGTGGAAAAACAATCAGCGAGCAAAGCGAATCCAAGCTCTGTTCCAGCAAGCGGCGTTCCAGCCAATTCATCTGCCGACGAATCTGACGATGTTCGTGAGCAACTTTTGAAGGCTCGTCAGGAACTTCTTAAGATTGAATATCTTTGTAATAAACTTGCGCGTGGTTTGCCCGACTTCCATGCGTTTGTTGTCTCAGGTGACGCGGACACGAAGTCTGTTCAAATGACGCTTCCTAATGCGACCGAGCAAAGTCAGTTGGGGCTGCAGGTCACCGACTACCACGAGCAGATCTCCGTGCAGGGGCAATTTGAGCGTATTCAGCGGATGACTGCAGCTCTTTTGGCTGAAGGACGGATGAAGAACGAAGATGCAACTGATACCGTGACTCGGGCTATTCAAGTGCGCGATGATATTTTTCACTTGATTCCAGCAGCACGTCGGGAAGCCTCGCGGACCTCTGGGTTATATTCGCACCGACGGGTCGGGAATCGCGGCGATACGCGTGGCACTGCCGGTGGTCCAAACTTGCCCGTTTTGGTTTCGGCGAGCACAACAGGTTCAACTCTGATTCTGGAAGAGCCCATCAGCAAGCGGAAGATTGCTCTCGTCTTGGGGGCATTTTTAGGTGCATTCCTCGGCTTTGCTTTCGGTGGTCTGCGCGTTTTCATTCAAAAGAACGGCGGTCGTTTGCGCGAGGTTTTGGCTCAATGAGTTCAGCGCACCGCTCAAAACTGATCGACTCTGCTCTTGAGGCGATTGCTGACATTGACGATGGCGCCACATTGATGGTGGGCGGTTTTGGTCTTTGCGGTATTCCCGAGCACTTGATTGAGGCACTGCGCATTAAAGGCGTTAAAAATCTCATCTGTATTTCAAACAATGCAGGGGTCGACGATTTTGGTCTTGGAAAGCTTTTGCAGACCGGACAAATCAAAAAAATGATTTCTAGCTACGTGGGCGAGAACAAAACATTTGAAAAGCAGTTCTTGTCGGGCCAGCTCGAGGTTGAACTGACTCCGCAGGGGAACCTTGCTGAACGGATTCGTGCCGGAGGAGCTGGAATTCCAGCTTTTTATACCCCAACTGGGGTCGGAACTGTGATTGCAGAAGGTAAAGAAACAAAGATTTTTGACGGGCGTGAATACGTTCTTGAGCGTGCTTTGAAGGCTGATTTTGCCCTGATTAAAGCTTGGCGTGCCGACCCTCATGGCAATCTGCAATACAACATGACCGCGATGAATTTTAATCCAATGATGGCAACAGCAGCAAAAGTAACCATTGCAGAAGTTGAAGAGCTCGTTGGTGAAGGCGAATTGAATCCGCTCGCTGTGCATACTCCCGGGGTTTACGTCAAGCGGCTTTTACTCGGGCGTTCTTATGAAAAACGGATTGAACAGCGCACCGTTCAGCCACGCCTTTGAGTTGGAAAGAGAGTTGTCATGAACTTCAAACTTTTGTCTCGTGAGCAGTTGGCCAAGCGTGCTGCAGCAGAACTTCGACCCGGAATGTATGTGAATCTGGGCATTGGTATTCCAACTCTTGTTGCCAATGAAATCGCCCCTGACATGAATATCACTCTGCAGTCCGAAAATGGAATTCTCGGAATGGGACCCTTTCCGGAGACCGGCTTCGAGCGCGCGGATCTTATTAATGCGGGAAAGCAAACAGTCACTCTTCTTCCGGGCGCAGCAATTTTTTCTTCTGCAGATTCATTTGCGATGATTCGAGGTGGCCATATTGATCTCACTATCTTGGGTGCAATGGAAGTGTCTGAGCAAGGTGATATCGCCAACTGGATGATTCCGGGGAAAATGGTCAAAGGCATGGGTGGGGCGATGGATTTGGTTGCGGGGTCGCCGAATGTTGTGGTGGTCATGCAACACTGTGCTCCAGACGGCAGTCCAAAGATTTTAAAGCAGTGCAAATTGCCCCTGACAGGCAAAAAATGTGTGAAGAAAATCGTTTCAGATAGAGCCGCGATGGTGGTCACCGACGAGGGCCTCATTGTGACAGAAATCATTCCCGGTTTGAGCTTTGAAGAACTGCAGGCGTGTACCGAAGCGCGCTTGATCAAATCTCCTGAAGGGATTCGTCCGCTCAACCCCTGAGCGGGTTGGCTGAAATTCATTTTTGTATGCACGTGTGCACCTGAGGAGCTTCTTTGAGTTTGCAAAGCAAATACGATTTGTTTGCAGCTCAGCTGCCCGCCGGATTTGCGTCTGCTGGTGTTCGCGTTGTTGGTCATAGGTCTGCAAATACACCCTGGACACTCGCGGTTCCTGGTTCAAAGAGCGTTACAAATAGAGCGTTGATCCTTGCCGGCCTTGCGGCTCAGCCCCTCGAGATCCAAGCGCCGTTGCTGGCCGACGATACCTGGTGGGGCTGTCGAGCCTTGGAGCAGCTTGGTTTTCGATTAGATGTTTCGCATCTCCCTGATGTCCTGAAGCTCGAGCCGCCCCTGGCAGCTGGAATATCGTCTGCCGGCAGTTCGCCGCACTCTTCTTTGCTATCTATTCATCTCGGCCAAGCTGGCACTCTTGCCCGCTTCTTTCCTGCCCTACTTGTCAATTGGCAGCAGCTCTATCCCAACGTTCCCTGGTCAGCGTTTGAGCTCACGGCAGACCCTCAGCTGATGCGTCGGCCCCTCTCGCCACTTCTCCAAGCCCTCAACCAGCTCGGCGCCCAGATCAACGATCAAACCTGGCCAATTTTCCTAAGACCCGCGCATTTGCAGGGGCAGTGTCGAGTCGATGGTTCGCAATCGGGGCAGTTTTTGAGCGGTCTTTTGCTTGCAGCGGGAGGGGCTCGCACATCATGCGAGATCATTCGCGAGAACAATCTTGTCCAGCCTGATTACGTGCGCATTACCGCACAGATGCTCCGCGACTTTGGCGTGGCTTTGAGTCACGACATGGAGTTCTCTCGCTGCGTTGTTCATCCTGGAACATGGAATCCTCCCGCAATTTATAAAGTCGAAGCAGATGCCTCAACAGCATGTTATTTTGCAGCGCTTGCGTGTGTGTTGAATTTGCAATTGACGATAGAAAATTTGGGCTATTCAACTCTGCAGCCCGACTTTCAATTTATAAAGATCTTGAATGAATTTGGCGCTTGCGTCGAAGCTCGGGAACGTTGCACCATGATTCGTCCGTCCGGGGTCGATGATTTTTCAACCTCGAATGAGCTCTTGCTTGATATGACGGCGTGTAGCGACCAAGCAATGACGGCAGGTGTGATGTCACTGTGTAGTGGTCGGCCCCTGACTGTGACGGGAGTTTCACACATCAGGCACCACGAATCAGATCGCATTGCTGCGTTTTGTAGGAACTGCGCGCAATTGGGTGTTGAAGTGGAAGAGTTTGAAAGTGGCTTTCGTGTTCGCCCTCCTGTAGACCCTTTGCAACTTGTTGGCGATTGGCCAACTCATTCTGACCATCGCTTTGCCCTGGCGGGGCTTGTTTTGGCTGCCCGAGCACCCGGTGTGCGCGTTCTGCAGGTCGAATGTATTAAAAAAACCGCGCCTGGATTTGTCCGCCAACTCATCCAGGCAGGTTTTGAATTTTCGCTTGATTGACTGCACTGGATTGCAAAGTCCGAAAGACCTCAGAAGCGGATTTGTTTTTCTTGAAAATGTGACAAATTCGGCCCATGCAAAGGCTTGTTTACCGACATCCAGTTCCTTATCATTCAAGAAATGAATGGCCTGATTGCTCGTAAAATATGTCACGTTGTTGCGCCGCTGTGCTTCGTCTGGGCAAAGCGTTTGTTGACTGTTGCTTTGTCTGGCACAGTTTTTTTATGCGCAAATGCGATTGCAGACGATTTTTCCAAAACGCCGAATACGCTGTCGAACTCTGATGCTACAAAGCCTCAGGCTGATCTGCAGAAGGCAGCGCAACCTGAGGCTTCGCCTCTTGTCGGTGATGGAACTCTTCCTCTCGATTCAATTCGCTTAAAAATTTCATTCGATAAACAATTGTTTGATGCACCTTCTGAAAAGCAAAAGCTTGAGCAGTTGGCGACCTTTTGCAAAGTCTGGCAAGAGGCATTCATGAAAGACAAAGGTCCATGGGGGTTTGGGATTGCCTCGGATGTCGTTTGTTCGATTGCCGGAAACCAGAATACAGATAGAAAAAAGGCAGCAGAAAACTTCGATACCTGGCTTTTAGCAGTTGAAAAAACCGAACTCAATGAGCGTGCGGTTATTCAAGCAAGCCTTTGTCGATTTAAGGAGGTTAGGCAAAAAACTGACAATAATTCTGAAACAGTTATTGAGGAAAAGTGCGAAGCGCGAAAAGCATTTCCTTGGTCTAATTTTCGTCTCAGGTTTGTTCGTCATCGAGCGTTTGTTCGGCTTCTGGCAGCATCGCTTCTCGATCAACTCCCCTTCGTTTCCCTTGTGACCAAAGGGCTCGTTCGCTTCGATAAACTGCGTATTTCTGGTTTTCCCGAACCCAATACAGTCGAGGTGAACTTTCCTCCCCCACCTGAGGAGCTGATTTTTGCTGATGTGCGATTCGACCCTTATGCGAGTCGCTTTCGCTTAAAAGAACTTGCGATGAAAGATGCGGTTTATCGTGCGATGACTCAAACGGGTACGTCTTGGATCGTGAGTCGCGAAGGACGCGGCGGACGGCTCGAACTTTTCAATAAAAATATTGAATCTGCGTTCAGTTCGCTGTCAACGAATTTTGAGCTCGACCAACTCAAGTATGAAAAAGACAAAGCTAAATTCATTGCCGCAAGCCTGAAGAAGCGTCCTTACATGGACCTTATTTTTCGTGGCGATCTCACTGCAGGAATGCCACTGCTGTCGATGAGAAATTATTTTGGTGGGTCGGCGCACGTGGGGCTGCGGATCAATTCAAAGTTTGGCGGTGGGTTGTCACTTGCTTATGGAAAATCGAAATATGAATTGGGCACTCAGGTTGAGGAGAAGGACAGCGCTGTTGGAATTCAAAGTTCAACACTGGTGAACCTGAGCGAGGTTGATGTTTGGTTCGAGCCTCGCTTTTATCGTTCATTCAATTGGAGTGGAATACCGCAGATCCAAATTGCTGCGGGTCCGCGTGTAGGTTACGTCGCCAGCCAGGGAGATCTCAAGACCAATGGCTCTTTGCCTCAAGACAACCTTTCTATTCAATCACGTGAATTGGGTTTGGGTTTGTCTTTTGGCGCGTGCCTCGAAGTATCACCGATTTTCGAGGTCACCGCTTCAACCTTGTTTAATCTTGGTGTGAACGCAAAGTCGACCGCGCTTCGTGCAGGGACCGAAGCAGCGTGGATTCTTGCCCGCTTGTCGACGCCCGGACGGAGCGAGCGTCCACCAGCTCTGAGAATTGGAGCAAGTGCATCATTTTCTTCGTTGAGTCGACGATTCGTAAACTCAGATGCGGCCCGAACTTTTGAAACGCTTGCCACTCTTAACGGACTTCAGACTGCTTTTTTTGTTGAGAAAGCTTTTTGAAGAACCGTTCATAAATAGCGAGGTGAACTTGTGCGGATTGAGGATTTGGAATTGGCTGATGCAATGGAGCGCTGCAAAAATAGTTCCGGACAAGCCCTGCTCTACTTTTACAATCCCAGCCTCTCAGGATGCCTCGCTTTTGCTCGGCTATTAGCTGAAATGAAGGAGAGTTCTCTGCAGGTTTTTCGGGTCGATGTGAGTCTTGAGCCCGAATTGCAGGTGAAGTTTCCTGCGCAAGAACTCCCGGCGCTGTATTTCTTCTCGCAGGGGCTCCCAATGGGACGCAAGCCGGTCTTTCAGACAGTGAGCGAATTTGAATCGTGGCTTAAGTTCCTGGAAGGACTCTGCTGATTCAGCAAAGCTGTAAATTTTTCTCAAGTTTTCGAACGACTCGTCCGAAACACCTGCGAACGTGCCAGGAATACACGGTTGGCTTGGGTTGGAACCCAGTTGCCCGAGCACCGTTCTCGAGAGTCAAATGGATTCGGCACATGGAGGAACTGGATATGGTTACGCTCATTCGACCACTCACCGGCTTCATACTTGTTGGCTTATTCGCCGTTGTTGGTTGTCAGCCTCGGCGATTCAACGAGATGGCAGCTCAGTCTGTTGGTGGTGCCGGTAATGGGATGGTTGAAGAGCTTTTGACCTACCACAAAAACGCCATGTCTCCGGATTTGGTGAGCAAGCTGGGCGACACAAGTTTCTATGTGTTCAACCGCGGCTGTGCGGCAGGAATGCCCGCCGACGAAGTTTCGCGCCGCCCGATTGAGGGCGCTCGTGATCCAAGTTATTCAGGCAGCCCAGACCCATTTCCTCATCCAGACACCTGCCAAAACTCTTATATTGATCCAGCGAATTACGACATGCGTGGTGTGGTGAGAAGAAAATTTGATTCAACACCAGGTTCGAGCTCAGCTGGCACACCGCGGATGGAAGGGGAATCTTCTGTCCTCGATGTTTTCCAAATCTCTCCAAGCAGCCCTCGCTATCGCAAGCGCTGCTATAATTCACTTCCAAGTGGTCGGGCAATTTATCGAGTTTATTCAAACGCGCAGTCTAACTACAATGGAACTCCTTATTACGAAGTTCGTTCGCATGATGTCACTGTCGGTGTTATCGTCGACATTTCCCGCGTTGTGAATGAAGGCCTGGATCGCAGTAGCTCCGATCAACTCGATCTCGAGAGTGGTTTTTATCCGCGCGTGTATCTCATGCCTGGATTGTGTGGTGTGAGTTCGCCGTGGGGCTCGTCGAAGGCAGGAAAAACACCTGGCGGTTTGCCAGGGTCATTGCCTGCGCCGGGATGCAATCCAGTGGCACAAAGTCCAGTCGGACAAAACCCAGTCGGACAAAACCCAGTCGGACAAAATCAGGCCTGCGCGCCTGGGGCAGGAGGAGTGGGCTCAAACCCAACTTCGCAGAATCCTGTCTTGCAACAGCCAACCGGACAGTCGCCTGTCAATCAGCAGCCCGGCGGTGTGAACAATAATCCGGCGCAACAGAATCCAACGAGTCCGGCGCAGGGACCAGTTTTGACACCCAAATTACCAAATGGCAGTAGCCAGCAATAATTCCGTCCGTGCGCCGGCGGTTGAGCTTCTCTTGTCTTAGAGGTTGTGCGCCTCGAGCATTTTAGTCAGTTTCTTTGCGAATTGGCCGGGGTTTCTCACAGGAGAACCTTCGGCCAAAAGCGCTGTGTCGTATAGAACGTCGACCCATTCTTCAAGCGCAACATCAGCAGGATTGCTTGCAACTTTGTTCACCAGTGAGCGGATAATTGGATGATTTGGGTTCACTTCGAGAATGCGCTTGGAGCCTGTGAAATCTTTGTTTGACGCTTTCATCATCCGCTCCATGTGTGCACTCATGGCGAATTCATCTGTGACAAGACAACACGGGCTGTCGACAAGACGTTTTGAGATTTTTACATCTTTCAAGGTTTCGCCGCATATTCTTCGGAAGACCTCAAGCAGCGGAGCGATTTTTTCTGGGGCAAGTTCTTCGCTTGTCTTAATTTTTTCTGGTTCTTTTCCAACGCCCGTGAGATCCAAGTCACCCTTGGCAATGGATTTCAAACTGGCTTCACCGAATTTCGGGTAGTCCATCACGAACCACTCATCAATTGGATCTGTCAGCAACACAACTTCTATGCCACGTGATGTTAGAGCTTCGAGGTGTGGGCTTGCTGCAACAGCATCATAGGAATTGCCGCTCAGAAAATAGATTTCGCGCTGACCATCTGCTTTGCGGTCCCAATATTCTTTCAGTGAGACCCAGCCATCGCGGCCAGTGGTTGTTGTGCGGAAACGCGCCAAATCAGCAAGTGCTTCATGATTGTCACGATCAAAATGAAAACCTTCCTTAAGCACCGCGCCAAATTGTTCGAAGAATTTTGTGTATTTCTCAGCATCGTTTTTTGCGAGGTTTTGCAAAGAACCGAGAAGCTTTTTGGTGACTTGTTTGCGGATGTTTGGCAGCTTGCTGTTTTGCTGGAGAATTTCGCGAGAAACATTGAGCGGCAGCTCGTCGGTTTCAACAACTCCGCTCACAAAGCGCAGGTATTCAGGAATGAGCTCTTTGCATTTATCTGCGATACTGACCCGTTTGACGTACAGGTGCAGGCCATGCGACTCGCGTTGATATAAATCGAACGGAACGACCGATGGGATATAAACCACCGATTGGAATGGCAGCAGCCCTTCAACACTGATGTGCTCCCACAAGAGTGGTTCTTGCCAATCGCCACTCAATTGCTTGTAAAGTTCTTGGTAGTCTTCTGGCTTGTTGTCTTTTTTGTTGCGCGCCCAAACAGGGGTCGATTTATTAAGGCGCTCTTCTTTGCTTTCTTTGTCGAGCCAAAGAATAGGGTAGGTCACGTAATCGGAATATTTTTTGACAATTCCTTTGATACGCCACTCTTCCAGGAATTCTTTCTCATCTTCTTTCAACGTCAACTCAATGCGCGTTCCGCGCGCCGTTCTGTTGCCTTTCTCGAGAGTGTAGGTGCCAGAACCATCGCTTTCCCAAAGCCATGCCTCGCTCGCGGAAGCGCCGCGGGTTTCGACGATGATTTTTTCAGCAACCATAAACGCAGCGTAAAATCCGACTCCGAATTGGCCAATAAGCTGCGCGTCACGCTTGTCCGACTCATTGAGCTTTTCTAAGAATTTCTTTGTTCCCGAGTTGGCAATGGTGCCCAAATTCGCAATCAATTCTTCGCGGTTCATGCCTATTCCCGTGTCTTCAATAATCAATTTGCGATTTTCCGGAACCACGCTCAAGCGAATTCCCGCGTCTTTTTCGGCAGGCAGCAGGTTGGTTTTGGTGATCTCTTCGAAGCGAACTTTGTCGATGGCATCAGACGCGTTTGAGACGAGTTCGCGAAGGAAAATTTCCTTGTTTGAGTAAAGCGAGTGAATCATTAGGTTAAGTAGTTGCTGGGTTTCTGCCTGAAAGGAAAAGACTTCTTGTGACATTTTTTAACTCCCGACGTTGAACGCTGGTTAAATTAAGTCTGAAGCGGAATCCGTCAAGGGGCCGCTGACGCGAAAATAAAAGCTTTTGATTCTTATATCTTGGAGACAATCCATAGGAACTGGGCGGCAACTTGCTCTGGCGGCTCAAGGCCTTTGAAGCCGAGAACCGGGCCGTCGCTGGGTAAATTCGTCGGTTCAATGCCAACCGTCGAATGTGGACGGCCATCCCCCCAACCATTGTGGCACCACCAAAGTCCTACCCACGGGAGGCTTGCATCTTGAATCACGTCAATACGGATTCCCAACTGCTCGCGAATCAATGAAGTGAAAAATAGTTTGGTTGCCGAAGTGCGGAGGTAAAACTTTGAGGCTACAGGCCTCTGGTCGGGAGCAAATTTGCGAGCAGCCAACACCTCATAAGTAAAAACTTTGTTCAGCAGCGATTCCAGAGTGGTAACACCTGCAATAAAACCCCACTCAATTCGGTCTTGGGGCTGAGCCTGAAAAAGGGCATGCGAGGCATAGACCGAGATGGCCGCAAAGTCGCTCTCTGCTTGTCCGCTCGAATCCGCTAAGCTCAACTCATTCGGAAATGCAGTGTGCAGTGCAAACGCTCCAAGCCTGCGCTGTGATGGAAACTCTGAGTGCGCCTTCACAACGCGATTGAAAGTTCTTCCATCCTTTTGTTGCCAACCAATGCTGCATTGATTTTCGTGAGCAAATAACACCGAGGGAGTTTTTGCCCACACAGAGCCGTGGTCGCGCAAATTCCAAAGCTGCGAACCAGCAACGGTGGGGAAACATTCATCAGCGCCCCACGCATCAAGGCTTTCGAAAGATTGCCTGTTCTCGTCTGTCAGAGCTCGTTGCCACTCGTCTGCGTGCGGCTCAACGAAGAGGTTGTTTCCTTGAACGACACATCGGGTGATTTTTCCTGTTGCAGGCGAAAAACTCAGAGTTGTTTGACCTGAGGTCAGCAGGAGCTCATTGTGCTGCTGTATTGGCATTTCTGCCTCCTCCTAAGCAAGTCTGCCTTGCTCTTCGACAGCTTTCGTGGCTGTCAGTTTGCAGGCAGTTCCGCGGATTTTTTTAAATCCAACATAATTTGCTCGAAGAGGCCCGAGACTTCAAATTCTGCAATCCGATCTTTGCGGGCACTCAATATTCCTTGCTGAATTTTGACGCCGTCCCGACAACTTGGGCATCCGCTGACTACTGCCTGAGCTGGAGCCTGCTGGATTTGTTCAAAGAGGTTTTCCGCAATCTGAGTGCCAATGCGTGGGTTTTTGAGGCGCGAGGTTCCCGACAAACCGCAGCAGTTGTCGTAGGCCTCAACACCCGAGTAATACATTTTTAAAAGTGAAAGTTGCGCAGCTGTTGCTTGTTTGGTGTTGTGGCATGGAACTTTAAGTCCCACTGTCAACGAAGATTTCTGCGCCGGCAAGAGTTCGGATGTTGAAGTCTTTTGACTTTGCGTCTTTTTCAGCAGATCAATGGCAATCTCCGCTGTATCCTGAACGTCATAATTAAGATGTGCCATGTCGAATGAACTCGGCAACCCAGCACGCACCTTGAGGAGTTCAATTTTTTCAGGTTGCTTCAAAAGATTTTTGAAATCTCGAATGGCCTCACAACACGTCGGGCAATTTGAAAACATCACAAATTTTGGTTGACCATGCAGACCTTGAGTTCGCCATTCTTCAACGAGCCGATAGATACATTTGGCAATTTCAACCAGGGAATTGAAGTGCGCTTGCTTAGCTCTTTCGTGTAAGCCTTCAGCCTCAAAAGGGAAACCGCAACACATTTTCTTCTCAAGATCAACAATACGTGCCTGCAGAATATTTTTAAAATATTCATCTACAGCTGAAGTGGCTTGCGGAACCCCAAATGTGTCCATGCATCCGCGGTAGCGAATGAAAATAGTCTGTGGACCAAGTGTTTCATGACCGGCAACAGCGTTGCCGAGATCTTTTTTAATCAACACGAAATTATCTTGCGAGCGGATTTTGTTTCCGTGTTGAGTGGGTTCATAATGGGTGAGCGAAAGTGTCGGCGGAACGGTGTAGGTTTTTAACCAATCTGGAATAGATGGAACGCGTCGAACAATATTCAACAGCGGCAGCCCTAATTGAATAAACAGCGCCATAAAGCGGTATGTGAGGGACTTGAAAAAGTCTTCTCCCATAAGTCTCTCGTAAAGAAATCCCCAGAGCTTTGAGCCCATCGACGGCAACCGACCCATCGTGTGATACGCACGCATTAATGGTTGAACATCAATCTCGACAGGGCAGGCTTTGTCGCAGCGCCGGCAATAGAAGCATTTTTTCAAAAGTGAGGCACTCTCTGCGAGCATTTTGTTGGTTGCCGCAACAACGTTCTCAAGTTGACCCGAGTTGTGAACCGAACGCGCGGACGCCCGTAAAATCGCAACTCGTTCCATGAACATGAGAACATTTCGCTTACTGGGCAAGACCGGATTTTTGCTGGCTCGCTGTCCTTTGCGTTCGAGTTGATGCTCGGCATCAATCACTGGGCACACTTTGCAACTGTTGCAACGGGTGCATTTCTGCGCCTCAGCAATCGCAAGACGCTCTGCCTGGAGTGCGCTTTCATCCGCCAAAGGGTGCCCAGTTTTGAGTGCGTCCTGAATTCTCTTTGCGCTGATGTTGAGCAATCGCGCACGGAGCGATCTGGACAAACTCGTGCGAAGAAAGAGAGTCTCGGGATTGAAGAGATCATCCGGGTCGAGAATATCTTTGATGCGGCACATGCGCTCAAAGTCGTCTTTGGGGATGTGATTTAACCATAAAAAAGGTGCCTTGCCTGCCACACCGTGCTCACCGGTGAAGCGCGCACTTCCGTGCGGGTCATTCGAGGGTGCAAGGTTTTGTGCTTCGTTAATCACCTTTTCAAGATAATCCCAGGCCAACGAAGCTTGCTCTTCATCATAGAGATCAAATCCGCCGATGTTCCAGTGGATAATTGCAGTGTGATGAGGGGTTAAATGACCGAACAAAACATCTTGTTTCTGGTCAGCAAGTCGAGCAGGCTGGCTGCGCTCCACAATCCGCAAAACTTCGGGAAGATACTCACTGCGAATCTCCATGTCGGTTTTGCATTTGGTCCGAAGTTTTTTAGGCAATTCTTCGCGCGGGCGTTTCATGACTTCAAACTCATGAATACCGCGCTGTGCATCAAGAACTTCGGTTTTTTCTTGTGAGCGGATCACTTCGCTCGGGGCGAGTCCTGCGTCTGCAAGTGCAATATAGGCCGTTGCCTCGCAACGCTGCATGCGCGCGCGACATGTGGTTGCATCTTGCTCCTCGACAGACAGAATGATCACCGCCTCGTCTTCTTGAGCAAAGACATTTGGAAAATCTTGCAGAAGGAATCGCCGAATGCTGTGTCCAGTGATGATCTCGAAATATTCGGGGTGATCCCGTTGAGGAAGAGATTTGATTGCACGAATCACTCGAGTTGCTGCTTCCACCGATGTGAAATGCCAACGCGCTCCCATCAAATAGCGGCGAGGCTTTTCAATTTCAAAGGTAACTTCATAGATAAACCCCGTGGTTCCTTCTGCTCCTACAAATGCGGAGAGCGGTAACTTAGGAGCATCAGACATCGGGTCAGTGGCAAGATAATTTTCAGCTTGTTCTGCCCGCTGCGCTTTTTGCGCAAGCATGTTGGCAGCTGCTTTCATGCCTTGCAGGGGAACAGTAATTTGTTCCGGCGAGGGCTCACAAACCGCTTTTAACTCGCGCTTTGCGATGATTTTATATTCCCGGTCGAAGTGAGCTGTGTCGCGAATGCTGAAAAACTTGCGCGCCATCAGGAACGGTTCGCTGTCAATGTCTTTGAGCTCATGTTCGTCTGGTGCAAAGCATGCGGCAGTTCCGCGCGCAGTGACAACACGGCCGTGAATGATCACTTCAAAGGCTTTGCGTCCACCATTACTGCCAGTGGCTGCAATTCCGCCGGTTGCCGCACGTGGAGTGTTTGGGTCGCAGCGTAAAACATATCCGCGTTTGCTCAGATAGTTGACCAAATCTTTAAAAGGGACCCCAGCTCCGACAGTGACCTCGAAGTGACCATTGCAGCGGCGGCTCGGTCGTATTTCTGAGATATGATCGAGCCCACGCAAGCTGATAGTGACTGCGGGGGCCATGGGGGTTACACCCATGTTATATCCTCCACCTTCACCATAAGGGATCATCGGGATTTTGTGGGTGTAAAAGAGTTTTACGAGTTTTTGTAAAGCAGAAGCCGAATAGACGTGAATAACCGCCTCGGTCACCAGAGCCCTATGCTCCATACTGTCTGCTGAGTAGGCCTCTCTATCGAGCCAAAGTGCAGAAAAATTGCCTTCGCCAACAATGCCGTCGATTCTTGATTTGAGCTCATTGAGCTTTTTTCGCAGCATAAAAGTTTTTGAAATGCGAGTCACAATAAACTTGATGATGTCGGGAGAAACATTGCGCTGCAGCTGCGGAAGAACGTGGGTGTAAAAATCGGTTTCGCTGAGTAGGTTTGGCAAGAACGTGTGGGAGCCAGAGGTGTCGCCGCCTGTTTTGGCGAACAACTTCTGCGACACATCGGCGGGAAGCGGTGGCATCAACCCAGCCACATCAAGCCATTGGTCTAATCCATCCATAAGAGTCCTCGCTTGTCATTTGAAAATCGGAATTCAATGCAATTCATCAAAAATCTTGCGTCTGCATGCGAGCCTCATCAAAGTGCAATAGGCCACCAAGAATCTTTTTGCGAACCGTTTGCAGTTGATTGGACTTGTATTGCTCATGCGAAGCGGGGCCAAACTGCGTAATTTGATGGCTGCTGCGGTCAAAGATCTGTATTTCAAGCGGAAAAAATCTTGCGTTTTCCTCGGGAATCAAGCCCATTAAAAGAGGGTCATCCTCAGGTTCAAGTCCCCGCGCATGGCGGAGCTGACCTGCCAGAGAGCTCAGCACCAAAAAGGCAGGGTTTGGGGTCCTCACCAAATGTCGAACTGTCAATTGAATTGACTTGTATCGGCTGCTCGAATGCGCGTTCGGCCGGCTTGGATTGCCCGGCTCATCAACATTCAGATCCCAATCGATCTTCTCGCACATTGTAATAAATTCCTCAGGAGACGATGTCCCGTTCTGAAGAAGATCGTAGGCAAGACTGAGCTGCCTTTGGGAACTTTTCAAGTTGATTAAACTATTGCGTGAGCGCATGTTTAAGACTTGGTGTGGAATGATGATGTCGTTTTCAATTAGCACTCTTAAAAGACGCGCAATGTCTTGTGACTTTGCAACAACGAAACGCACGCCAAGGTAATCAAAAACTTCTTCGGCCATCGCTTCTGGCTTGTGCAGAAGCTTGAGTAGCAAACTGTGGCGAGTCTTTGCTTCTTTCCACTCAATGTTGTCGAGCTCGACTTCAATGTTTTGCGATCTCACTTTCCAGCCTGAACTGTCATCATTGGCAAGAATCGTTTTAATTCGTCCAAAAATCTGTTCGCGCGCAGCATCCAACTCGCGAAGCTTACCGTTAAACTCAAGATGGGATACTGCGTTCATGACTTTAAGTATGGAACAAGCCCAGAGGCGTAAGTAACGCCGTCGTGGAGAACGTTGGCTTGAATACACCAAGAGCCGGCGGGGATCTTCCATAAGTAGGAGTGTTTTCGGTGTTCGAAGTGACCTAAGTCGAATCCGCAGTGCCTGAGGAATTCGGCAGAACGTTCGCGGTGAGGGATATTCAAGTTTCGATGAGAAAGAATATTCTGGTGACCAAGTACAACCGAAAGCTCTTGCCAAGGCATTGCCCAGACGTTCTCGGCAGAGCGCTTGTTGCTTAAATTTTCAGCATGAGGTTCGGATCGTGTCGACGTGTCAATGTATTCCAAGGTGTCCTCGTTCCCTCTGTCTGAGTTCGATGGATAATAATACCGACTCTGTTGCAGGAGTCACCTCAAAGCTTGGGAGTCAAATGATGTTTGCTGCGAAATCGAATCATAATCGGCTTCACGTCAGGATTGCTCGAAGAGGTTGTTCTTTATTTTTGCCGACAGTCTGCGTCTTGCTGTTTGTCTCGGGGGCTGCCCTCGCAAACAGTCCGAGTGTGCCTGCAGGATCAAAACCAACACCAGACCCCTCTCCGTATGAGAGACGTGTGACTCTGCCTGCGCTTAAGTTACTTCAACCGGGTAAATCTCGGGGACTGCCCTTTGAGGCAAATGCCTACCGTTTTTCCTTTCTTTGTTTGCTGGGGACTTGGAATAAACAGAGCATGACGTTGCACAATTACTTCGAAAAGAACTACGAATTTTTTACCCAGCGAAAAATTGCAGCCGTTGCTGCGTTTTCTCACGACACTTCCGAGAGTCTTGCTGCTTGGGCGGAACAAAACAAGCCACGTTACCTTTTTGGATTAGCACAAACCGAATTTGTTGATAGCCTAAAAAACCCTAAGGTCCCGAGTTGTTGGTTGTTGGCGCGCGATGGTCAGTTGTTACTTAAGTTCGAACTCCCGAGTGAGACTGATTTGGGGTCTGTTTACGATAAGTTGAAGCTGTGGACTGATTTTTGACGGCCAATTAAGTAACATTGACTCACATCTCCCAACCTCCCTAAACTCTTAAACGAAATTGTCTCTGAGTTCAGGGGGTGCTTGGCATGGAGTTTATTCAAAGAGCGTTTATGTTCGGCGGCTGGATCATGTACGTGATCCTCTTCTTTTTTATGTGCGTGGTTGCGCTTGGTTTGTGGCGCGGATGGCTGCTTTATTTTGTGTTCGACACCCCCAATGCGCGTGGAATGTGGGCGGAGCTTTATAAGCAAGTTGCAAACAATCAAATTGAAAGCGCCATTCGTTTGTGCGAGCGCCAGCCATCCAAGCAAATTCTTCCACGGGTCTGGAAGAAGGGTTTGCAAAGCGCAAGCCGTACGGGTGAAGAAACGCAAAACGCGATTGAGTCTGCGACTCTCGAGCGACTTCCGCTGGTCAATCGCTACCTCTCGTATTTTGGAACGTTCGCAAATATTACGACTTTGCTTGGATTGCTCGGAACTATTGCGGGCCTCATCACCTCCTTCGGTGCGGTTGCAACGCTGACAGGTGCTGCCAAGCAGACCCGTCTTGCAGAGGGTATTTCGCATGCTCTCTATGCAACGGGATTCGGCCTGGGAACTGCTCTTGTCGCAATGGTTTTGCATGGTGCTTTAACTTTCAAGGCCAACTCAACCACTGAGACAACCGACGAATTCGCAGCAAAGCTTATCGAGCTTTTGCAAATGCGACGCACCAATCTTGCTTCCAAGTCTTCTGCTGAATAACTCTTCCGAAAGGGTGAACGATGAGCGGGTTTAAGCTCAAAAAACGCAAGCAGGTGGCGACTGCATTTGATGTGAACGTCACACCCATGCTCGATTTGTTCTCCGTTCTTATCATCTTCCTTTTGGCGACTTCGGTGTTTTCTGCAACCGGTGAAACCCGCATCGAAGTTCCGTTTTTATCAAGTCAGCCGCCGCCAAAGCAGGAAGACATTGACAAGAATCCAGAGAAGACCGTGAACCTGACTATCGATACGTCTTCGGTTAAATACCAACAAGCAACAACCGCAAGTTCGGTTCCGGTTGATGAATTCGAGGTCCCGCTCACTGAAGATGCGCTCGATAAAGTGCAGGCGCGTATTTACGCGATCCGTAAAGAGAATCCAAAATTCGACAAGGTCACAATCTTCACTCAGCAAGAAGTGAACTATGAAAAGCTTGTCTTAGTTCTTGATGCTGTTCGTGAACTGCGCCCTGGGCGCACTCCGATTCCATTTCCTGCGGACTATAAGTTTCCGTCTGGGGTGGACGCTTCGAATCTGGTGACAAAAATTGTCCTTGGCAATGTGATTTTCGCAGATTGAGGTCGTCATGGCAGGCGTTGATGTCGGTAGAAAAGAATCGTTTTCGTTAAATCTCTATCCGATGTTGGATGTGTTCAGCATCTTGATTGTGTTTTTGCTGATGAACTTTTCTGTGAGTGGCGAAAGTACGGAAGCATCAGCGAACTTGGAGCTCCCTGTCTCGGCAGTCAAGCTAAGTCTCGACTCGGCTGCTTCTGTATCCATTACGAAAACTGAAATTCTTCTTCAGGGCGGGCTTAAGATTCCACTGACTGCAGATGCAAAAGATGTTGTTGAGGCATATAAAAAAGATGGGCAGGGCGCAATTCGCAAGGCCTACGATGAGTTCAAGCGCCTTAAGGCTCAGAACGACACTCTTAAGAATCGTCAGAAAAATCTCGGTTTGAGTAATGCTGATGTTTCAACCTTAGTCCTGGAAGCGGACAAAGTGATTCCCTACAGAATCATAAAAAGGGTTCTAGCATCGGCTCAGCAAGCTGAATTCATTTCCTGGAAGTTTGCCGTGCAGAAGAGGGATGTAAACTAAAGTGAAGATTCGAAGTTTCATCGCATTATTAGTTGCAGCTCTTCCGATAGGTCTGCCTCAATCTGCTTTTGCTTCAGAGAGCGCAGCAGGGGCGCAGTTTAGCCAATTCGAAATTCGTGTGATTCGTCCAAAATATTTTCAGAAGTCTGTTCGCCTTGAACTTGGCGCCACGCTTGGTGCTGTGATGAATAGCACATACACCTACACTTTTCTTCCCGGACTTCACGCCGGTCTTCATGTTGCTGAATGGCTTGAGCTTTTTGGTGAAGGTGCACTCGGTCTGACAAGCAATAAATCAGATTGTGTCGAATTGGGTACCAAGTTCGCAATTGAGCCAAAAATTAGTGAGATCCAAATGCTCGCAGGTGGAGGAGCTGCGGTGACTCCCATCTACGGCAAGTACCAGCTGAGCAGTGGTGACGTTATTTATTTTGACTGGTTTCTGCTGGGGGGTGCGGGCGTTGCGAACATGCAAAAGCGCTTCGGCGGATGCAAGCCATTGGCCCCGGGCGAGGTGCTTACTCCCGCAATTAAATACAGTCCGGTCCAGTTTAGTTTTGGAACCGGGCAACGCTATTTTCTTAACAAGTTTTCAGCACTGAATTGGTATCTCAGAGATTATTTTATTGCTGGAAAAGATGGCGGCATGGAGCAAAGTGTAGCCTTGTCGATCGGTGCGAGCTACTACTTTTGAGTTGAGATGATGTGGTGGATATGAAGCAACGCATTGAAAAAAAGAGTTCTCCGAAGCTTCTGGCAATCGTCAGAAAGGTTGGTCTATGTGTATTGCTTTGTTCGTCTCTGCAAGCAACCTCAGCTCCACTTGATGATGCCAAACGGGTCCTTCGGGCGGGCGATTATATCAATGCAACACGCATGTTCTATCAACTCATGAACTCGTCCGGAGGCGACGTCAAGGCGCAAGCTGAATTTGGCTTGGCGCAAGCTCTCAAGGGCGCAGGTTTTCCGTACGGGTCTTCGTACTTTTTTGGTCGACTCGTTCAGCAAGGTGCCAAGAACGACTTTTTCCGACCAGCGTTGGAGTCTTTGAGCGAAATCAACGCGCGCATTCCTCTCGGACGAGCTAATATTGCCGGATTATTTCAAACAAAGCTTGATCCGCTCGCAATTCCGAATTCGGCACAGGGGTTTTATTTCTATTATAAAGGCTTGGAGGCGTTCGATAGTAACCCAACGAATCCAGCCAATTTGGTGCGTGCGCGTGCCGATTTCGACCGAGTCCCAAGCAGCAGTCCCTACTTTTCACTCGCACAATATTATCTCGGGATTATCTATTCTGTCGTTAAGAACTCCGATTCAGCTGTCGATGCATTCAAACGAGCTCAAGCAAGAGCTACAAGTGACAATGTTAGGCAATTAGCGACTCTCAACTTGGCTCGGGTTTTCTACGAACGAAAGGAATACCGCGCTGCATTTGATAACTATTCGCGTATTCCGAGAGATTCTGACCTCTGGCTTGAGACACTTCTTGAGGGGGCTTGGGGCTTTTTTATGATCCAAAAGCATAACAATGCTTTGGGCAATCTCCACACCATCCATTCGCCATTTTTTCAAAGCCGATTTTATCCAGAGAGTTATATTCTCTCTGCAATCACCTATCTCCGCCTGTGTCGTTATGAAAATGTCAAAGACTCCCTCAAACGATTTCAGGATCGCTATCGCACCAAATTTTCTGATTTGAATCGACTGCTCAAGACATACAACCAGCAATATTCTGGCTTTTATGATGTTGTAACACGCTATCGCAATACAAAAACATTGAAGGAATTTACTGCTGCAGTGGATATCGTTGACTCCGTGAGTCGTTCGGAGTCTTTCAAAGAAGGTCAGGCAGTTGTGCGTGGGTTGGATCGCGAAAAGTCATTGCTCCGCAGTCGGCGCATGGATCCTGCAACAAGCGAAGTTCTAAAGAAGGTCTATGATGATTTGCGCGTTGCAACCGCCGAGCGAACGGGTCAGCAGGCGTTTGATCAAGCTGTTCAATTGTTCCGCTATCTCCAAGATCTGAGCAACCAAACTCGGCTTATTAATCTCGAACTCCTGGGCGGAATTACCGATTCGATTCGGACTGAATATCAAGGTGAACCCACCGGGGCCGACAAGACAGACTGGGGTGAGGGGATGCGCCCCCTGAATCTGAATCAGCAGCTCGAATATTGGCCATTTGAAGGTGAATACTGGGAAGATGAATTGGGCGCCTACGTCTATAATATAGATTCGAAATGTGCCGGAAGCAGTAATAAGGTCAAATCGAAATGAAAAAGTCAATTAGCCTATGTTCGGTGGCATTTGTGATGGTTGCAGCAGGATCTGCTCATGCGGCCGGGCCCAGTTCTTTGGGCGGTTCTGCACAAACAAAAGTGAACGCCGCACCTCAGCAGGTCACTGTGAAAGAGCGAACAGACAATGAGGTCGATAAAAAACGAAAGCAAGGAAAATCGGAGCGTGAAAAGCGCGAAGCTAAAGGCGGTAGTTTTGGACGCAGTGAATTTGAAACGGTTTCAATTGAGAAAAATCTTGGTTCTGCACTCGACAACGAAATTCGCTATATGGAGCCGTTGGTAGGTAAGTTGCCACGCAAATCTGATCAACGCCCTGAAATTATGAAGCGGTTGATTGAAAGTTTGCATCAAAAATCGCTTCTGACTTTTTTTAATGAGACACGTTCCTACGATGAGGCTTGGAAACGCTGGGACGAAGGCGGCCGTCGTGGAGTTGAGCCAAAGTTCAGCATGACCGCAAGCAGAATGTGGGTGAGCAAGGTTATTCAGCGCTGTCAGCAATTTGTGACTGAATATCCTGAAAATCGCGGAATCGATGAAGTCACATTTCAGCTTGCCTATGCATTCGACCAGCTGGGTCAAAGCAAGGAAGCGGCACAATACTATAGTCGCCTTGTGCAGAAGTTCCCAAATAGCAAAAGAGTCGCAGATTCTCACTATGCGTTGGGCGAGTATTATTTTTCAAAGCTCGACTTTCAAAAGGCAATGACCTCCTTTCAGGAAGTTGTACGATACACGCGAGCGCCCATTCGTCCTTGGGCAGAGTTCAAGATTGCCTGGTGTTTATTTAATCTCCAGCAATTCAGCAAAGCACTCGATAAATGGAAATTGGTTGTTTCTCTTTCTGCCTCGTCCGACTCTCTTAACAAAGGCTCGCGAGTTCGCCTCAAGGATGAATCCGTTCGTGACATGCTGCTGGCGTTTGTTGAGTTGAAGGAAATTGATGCGGCCCTCGATTATGTGGGCAAGCACGCAAGCGACAAGAGCATGGGCGATTTGTTCAACAAGCTTGCAAATTTGCTGCAAGATAAAGGTGAATACGACGAAAGTGTGCGGGTATTGAAAACATACATCGCTCGCAAGCCTAACGACGTGCGCTCTGCCGAACTGCAAATTCAAATTGTCGATACTGCAAATCTTAAAAACGACAAAAGCCTCATGTGGAAGGAAGTCGTTGAACTGAACAAATCGTTTAGTCCGGAGTCGCCCTGGGCGAAGGCCAATGAACAACAGCCTGAGTTGAAGGATTTGAAGGAGAAGATCCATAACGTTGGCTATACTTATGCCAAAAAAATGCATTTTCTCGGACAAAAGGACAAGAGTGCTTATTATCTTGAACAGGCAATCAAGGGCTACAAGATTTACCTTGCAACCTATCAAAATCGCAAAGAAGCTTTCGAAATTAGGTTTCTCTTAGGTGAGCTTCAGTACGCACGCGATCAATTCCGCGATGCTGAAAAATCATTTGCGTCTTTCACTGCGAATAAGGATCTCAAAGCATCAGATCCTCAGCGTTTCGAAAAGGCATTTGAGTATCAGCGCACATCTGCTTATTTTATCGTGCAAAAAGATATGGCGGTGCTTCGAACTCAGCAATTTAAGCTCGAACAGCCGCAACGTGCAGTAAGCAAAGATCTACAAGATTATGTGGACGTCTGCGATTCCTTTATGATTCAATTTCCGCGCAAACCCGGGACTCTTGATTGCCAGTTGGATACTGCGGAAATTTATCTGAAAACGAACAACCCAGCTCAGGCGGAAAAGCGCTTGACGGTGCTTGCCAAAGAGAGGGCTGGAAAGAAGGAAGGCACAATGGCTGCAGAGTTTCTTCTGCTTTTGGCCAAAAATGACAAGAAGAAACTGCTGACAGTGACAAATAATCTTCTTGCTATGCCGGCGCTTGCAACCGGTGATCTGGGTAAGCGGCTCGCTGACATCAAGCGAGCGAATCGCTTTGATGAGCTCAAAGAGCTTGAAACAGGCGGAAAGTTTGAGCAGGCTGCGCAGGAGTTTGAAAAGCTTGCGTCCGACCGCACCTATGCGAAAGCCGATACCGCTTGGTTTAACGCAGGTGTCAACTACAAGAAATCAAATAAACTTGATAAATCTGTGCAAGCTTATCAGCGAGTGATCTCTGACTATCCGAAAAGCGAACTCGTCGGTGAAGCAATGCTCGAGATCATTGATATGTCCGCGGGGCGTTTGCAATTGCAAACAGCCGTGAATTACGCGCGCATGTATCTGGGGCGTTTTCCGAATTCTCCAAAGGCTGGCAAAATTTTTGCCGGAGCTTGTGCGTATTATGAGGCTTTGTCGCAGGCCGAGCGGGCGCGGGAGGTGTGTCCTAAAGTTATTGCCGGCGGCGGACCAGCAGCGTCTTCAGCTGCGGATTCATTGGGTGGCGTGCTTGAACGATCCGGCCGCTATCAAGAATTTTGGGATTTCGCAGAGAAGACATTGCTGCGATTGTCCGCGACAACCTCTGAGAAGATTGAAATCTGGCATCGCATCGAAGAAGCGGCGCGAAAAGCTGGCAATGCAGGTAAAGTTTCAACAGCTCAACAGCAGATTGTTAGACTTTATGAAGGCAATAAAAAGGCAGTGTCCGGTCCAGCCCTGTCTTTCGTTGCCGCGATTCGCTTTGCTCAAGAATTTCCGGCGCTCGAAAAATTTCGCCGCGAGTCACTTTCGGGAGGCAAGTCTGGTGCTGAGTTTCAACAAAATATCATGAAACGTAACGCCGAGCTTAAGAAACTGACAGATCGTTTCAGTGCAATCGCTCAGAACATCGGCGATGCCGAGTGGTCGGTCGCAAGCCTCTATATTATTGGCTACGCACACGAGATTGTTGCATCTGAATTGCTGAATCCTCCTCAGCCTCCAGGCATCAGTGGTGAAGGTTGGCAGAAGGTCAAAGCAAAACTCGCAGAATTGGGCGTGCAGCTGCAGAAAAAGGCAAGAGATTACTATGGTAGCGGAATCGAAGTTATCTCGAAATTCGTTATTTATACTGATTATGGTCAAAGAGTTTTGGCGGCAATGGCACGCTTGGAGCCGACTAAATTCCGCAAGCCCGAGGAATGGATTCCAGAAGCGCTCTTTGTTGGCACAGAGGTGATCGACACTTCAAAAGTCAAATCCGCTCTTGAGCCGAAGGGTTAAATCATGAAGACTTGGACTTCTACCTTATTTTTGGTTCCATTTGCTTGTTTAGCATTGCTTTCCGGTTGCGCGTCAACGGATTCGCAAAGTGCAACCACTGCGGCAAAGGCATCGGATGAGAGTGGTGAAGATGCCAAACCAGCAGCACGCTCAGCGAAAAAAACTGAAGCAGCAAAAAATGAACGTGCGCAAACTCCCGCGCCAAATAAAGGGCAAACATTTTCGCAATCGGCGGTTGTGTTTACCACAACAACACTTTCGAATGAAGAGAGCTTTTCAGGACAAATTCCGCAAGCAAAACTCGAAGATGTGTTGCGAGATCTTGAGCAAGTCTATCGTGATCACAACGATGATGGCGGTTCGCTTATTTCTTACCTTGTTTTTAGGCGCCTTTCCGGAACCAGTCGAGACTTCCTTTCGGTTCTTGAAAAGCGCGGTTCGACAGCATCTTCTCGCGATCCATGGATATTAATCGAATGTGCCTACACGGCACTGCTGCGCCGCGATTTTGGAATGATGCAGTATTTACTTGATAGTGCAGAGACGGTTGGCAAAGGTAAGGAAAAAGTGAACGCAGCGGTTCTGCATGCGCGTGGTTTAATGTTCTTTACAGAAAAGAAGACTGTTTTGGCCATGGCCGCCTTTCGAGAGGCTGCCAAGCTGAACTATGAGCCTGCGATTCTAACACTCGCTTTTTTTGCTCTCAAAGCAGGCGACCATGAGGGTGCTCTGGGTCAATTAAACAAACTCAAAGACTCGAGCACTGGCAACCTCAACGTTAAAGCCGCGCTTGGGATTGCTTATCGGCAGTCTGGAAAAACAGAGGAAGCTTTGGATTATCTTCGCGCTGTGCAACGTGCACGTCCAAGCGATCGGCGTGCACTTTGGAATCTTGCACTTGCACTCTCCGAAATTCCCGCAAAACGCAATGAAGCTATTTCACTTTTAGAAAAATATAATGATGCACCGGGTTCGCTTGTTGATTTTGATTCGAAAGCTCGAAATCTCCTGAGCAAGTTGCAGAGTCAGGAAGAGGCGGCGAAAGCAGAAAATGCGAAACAAAAAGCCGCTGGCTCGGGTGAAAAGACCGAAGATGCAGCAGGTCGCGCTTCATCAAATTAACGAAGGGATTTGAGATATGGCTCTTCTGCTTGTCGCAAATAAAGTGATGCCTGGTTATCCCGATTCGTTCGTTCTTGAATCGGGGCAAGTGATTATTGGTCGTTTGACAACGAATCATTTGGTCATTCCCGGCAAATCAGTTGAGCCGATTCATGCAATGATTGAATTGGATCCCGAGACGGGGATCGCCACGGTTGTTGACATGGCAAGTGAGAGCGGCGTCCTACTGAACGGTAAAAAGATCGACGTTTCAGCGGCTATAAATGCTGGCGATAAAATCTCTATTGCTGGAGTTGTTGTTCAAGTTCAAGCGGCTGCAGATGCTGCTGCGCAGGCCCCAAGCAAGGATGCTGGCACAGGACCTACAGGAAAAGTTGACGCCGATAAATCCACGGTTCCACGGATCGTAAATTCGCGTTTACTCTTTACCGCGGAGAAAGATCGTCGCACCGGAAGTACCCTCGAGGTTGTCGCATTCTGGGATCAAAGTATTCTCGATGTGCGTCACTACGGAGGCGAACAGCTCCCAGGTGACGAAGTTCGAAGCAACAAAGTCGTTATCGGTAACGAATCTGATGGTGACCTGATTGGTGTGGGTCCTAAAGCAAATACCCGTGGCTTGAAAATTGCAGACGTGAAGGGTTCAAAAGCGGTTGTTTATTTGAACGACGAAATGCGCGCTCGGGTTCGCCGTGGTGCACGTTTTGAGCAAGTCAAAGGACCAGCCGAAGTTCAGTTGTCTGCAAACGACATGGCGCTGATTCAACATGGCACTATTAGTTACTTTATGACCCGAGTGTCTGTGCCCAATCCTGTTTTGCGCAAAGTTGAAGAACTCGATGGTAAGCCAATTGTCTTTGCTTATGCGGGCGTTCTCTACACAGTGCTTGCGCTCTTGTTGGCAATTGCTAATGCGAGTTACCCGCCAACGGATGAGGTCAATGACGATGCATGGACAACGGTGTTCACAGTCCAGACGCCAACTCCCAAGCCTACTGATAAACCCGAACCTCCGGCACCTAAGCCGACGGTGGTCATCAAAACCCCCGCGCCCGAAAAGAAGAGCACTCCGGCACCTAAGCCGAAGCCAACTCAACCTGCCAAGGCGGAGCCAACCCCACGCCCCGTGGTGAACACGCCTGTGCAAAGGCCAAATCCGAAGCCAGAGTCGCCCGCGAAGAATCAGGGTCCCGTGACCGGCGAGAAGAAGAATACAAAAGATCCTTTTCTTGGGCCGAAAAAACAAGTCAACGGAGGAAATGGTGGGGGCGCGCGTGGCGGTACCTCGGGAGCATTTGCGGGGCAAAGACAGGGTAATGATAAATCAAGCATGATGGGCGTTGAGGGTGGCAAGAAAGATGAACTCGGAGGTTTAAACCTCGACACGCTCGGAAGTGATATCGGTAAAACCATCAACGCTGAAGGCGCAGGCAAAATTGCCATTGGAGTAAAAGCCAACGGTGGTGGCCTAGGTGGTGGAAGCGGAAGCGGAAAACGCGGAAGCATGGGCCTTGGCGGCATTGGTGAAGGAAACTCCTTGTCCTCGGGAGGGCCTGGCGACGCACTCAAGGGACTCGGCGCAGGAGGCTTTGGCGCTGGGGGAAATGGAGCTGGGGGACGCCGCGATAGCGGAGGCGGTGGCAAAATT
The DNA here is from genome assembly GCA_009918675.1 of bacterium. Lineage (GTDB taxonomy): Bacteria > Bdellovibrionota_B > Oligoflexia > Silvanigrellales > Silvanigrellaceae > RFOM01. The sequence goes on along the minus strand of RGDM01000005.1, from coordinate 57,964 downwards.
AGAATTGGATCTGTCTCTGCACCCGCAACAGATGCTGTTCTCGAGGGAAGCTTGAGCAGAGAAGAGATTGAAGCCGTCATCAAAGCGAATCTTGCCAAAATCAAGGCTTGTTATGAAACCCGACTGCAAGGTAAGCGCGGGCTCGCTGGCCGCGTGATTACCAACTTCACAATCACACCCGATGGCCGAGTTTCAAAGTCCGACATAGCGAATAGTGACTTAAGCGATGGTCCAACCGAAAGCTGTATCACTCGAGAGATTCGCCGTTGGAAATTCCCTCTTCCACGCGGCGGCGGGGAAGTGAAAGTTGTCTATCCGTTCGTGTTCACTCCGAGCACATAAGCTTTAAATTGTTGCAGTTTGGCGGTCTTGACAATTGGTGACAATGAAATTCATTGCGCCAAAATTCTATAACTCACTAAAATTTCAGTCCATTCGTTGGGTTGCATCAAGCGGCGAATCGGACTAGGGTTTTAGTGTTGACTGAGCAACCAAGGGAGCCATGAATTGCTCTTTTGGAATGTGTTCCTAGTTTGACGCTCGCTGTTCAAGTTGAGGCAGGGTGTATCCGAGCCTCAATAAGATGAAATGCGTTTTCCCTGCGAATCCAGAATTCGTCAGAGAAAGCCTGAGTGCCGGCCGAGTGTCCAGATGTTGGGAGTTGGAAATGGTTTCTTTTCGTGTGAGTGGATGCGCTCTTGCCGCTGCACTCCTTGCCGCGGTTGGTTGCATCGCAAAGCGCGAGACTTCGGAGTTGTTTCTGCGCGGATCAATCGCAGAATCATCTGAGGTTGTGCAACTGGACCCCGTGTTCTTATCGCGTCAGCGGCAAGTAGAAAGCCGGTTTTTTGGATTCGATGATCAGGCAACAGCCGAAAAAGCATTTGAACAGCAAGCGAATGAAGTTGCAGCAGGTGATGCAAACCCCGATGAGCCCGATGTTGCAATCGAGCTCCCTGCAGGCTCGACGACTCAAGAAGGATTGTCGCAAAAGTTGTTTCCTGTGGATTTGACGTGGCCGCTTGATGGCCACATCACAAGTCCATTTGGGATGCGCCACGGTCGATTGCATGCCGGCGTTGATATCAAGGGTCTCAAAGGCGACCCCATTTTGGCTGCCGCAGACGGACAGGTTTTGCTCTCGAAAAGAAAGCGTGCTTACGGAGTTGTCGCGATCGTTGGTCACGATCACGACACGCAAACTTTGTATGCTCACATGCTACGCATCGCTGTGAGAGAAGGTCAGTTTGTTAGAGCAGGCGAACTGCTTGGGTATGTGGGCCGAAGCGGACGTGCCACTGGCTACCATCTTCACTTTGAAACACGCGTTTCAGGTGGAATCCCTCAAGACCCGCTGCGTTTTCTACCCGCCGGTCGTGCGGCACGGGTTGGTTTGCTCGAAAGTAAAGAGCTACGCGCGCGCTGATTTTGTCTCGCAAATTCATTGAGTAGAATTGCAGTTGCACTGGCCACGTTGAGGCTTTCAACGTGGCCAGTCCCGTCTATGCAAATGCGCAAACTCGCCAGTCGAAGGACATCCTCGCTAATTCCATGCGCCTCGGAACCCATCACGAGGGCCAATTTGCTGGGCAACTGAGTCGAGTTGAGTGAGACACCGCGACCATGGCTCGAGGTGACAGCGATTTTGTATTCAAAAGAATTTTGCAAGGTCTTTAGGAATTGGTCGGCAGAATGAATCAAATAAACCTGAACGTGAACTGCACCACCTTCTGCGGTGCGATGAAATGCTCCGGACACCAGTGAGCGCTGACTTTCTTCGGCGATGTTGATGAGGGCAATCCTTTTTATGCCGAAGTGAGCAGCTGTTCGAACAATCGAACCTAAATTGTGTGGATTACTGATGCCATCGAGGCACAAAATGAGTTCTTTGCCAGTCTTTTTTTCAACTTTGAGGGCTTCGAAAAGCTCCTCTTGCGATCCCACAGTTGGGCGGGAAATCAGGAGACAAAAACCTTCGTGGTGTTCGCTTTCACTAATCTTGTTCAGTTCACTGTTTTCGACAATGTGATACGCGCGTTTCTGTTCAGACAGATATTTCAGCAGAAACCCAAGTGGTCCGCGACTTGTGTTTGTGCAATATGCGCGAATAACTAAGTCTGGGTGTGCTTTGGCAAACGAAAGGCACGCATTGCGTCCGTATATTTTTTGTTCATTTGTTTTCACTTTTCGCTCACGATGCGGTCCATATGTGCAAAATAACTTTCTTCGAGTGCATCAAATTGGAGTTCTGCTCCACAGCTATGAATGAGTTGAGGGGCGCGGCGTTCAAGTAGCCTTTTGCGGTGGGTGACTACAGAGAGTTTGCAATTGAGTTCAATGTTGCATTGCGGACAAAAATAAGGTGCAAAGAACGAAGTCACTTTTGCCTTTGCCAAGATCTGCGGGACGATATTGGCCTGATCAATGAATACGACAGCACATTCTTCAAGAGTCACCTGTGAACGCTGACACAGCGTTTGAAGGAACTGCGACCACTCACGAATTCCGAGTGAGTTGATAGACCTCAATCCTGAAAGATTAATAAGAAAATGTTTTGCATCGGGAATAATAACCAGATTGGCCTTAAAATTCTCATTGACTTCGCCGTCAAACCAGATGTTGAGGCTTTCCTTCGGATCCCCCTCAATTCTAATCTGGAGGTTGTCGTAGTTGAGCGTACTTAAGTTCTGCATGGCGTCCTCTCGAACGTTGCGTGGTGTTCAACACAACCATAATAACCGATCTTTGCAAGGATTTAGGCGTGCAACTTTAGCAGGCAAAACGATCAGACTCATAGATTTCAAGAACAAAGCGCTTGAGACTTGACGGGTTATCCACGAAAGGTGTGGATAACTAACCACAACAAACCCGAGGTAACTTTATAACTTCATGAATTGTTGGCTTAAATTCTTACATTCGGGAAATACTACTTAATTTTCGGTAAAAACAACTTACACGCTATATCTAGTGTTAATGAATTACTAATTTCACTAGATATGGAGTCTGGGCAGAGGTGCTCGGGTATGCTTTAAAAAGGGCTTGAGATTTGCTGGGAGGAACCCTCATGAGCCTTCGCGACCAATTTCTGAAAGCGGGACTGGTCTCAAAGAAGCAAGCCAAACAGGTTGAGGCGCAGGCCAAGCTTAAAGAGCACCACGCTAAAAAAAACAAAGTCGTTGCAGATGAGCTCGAAACGGAACGCGAGCAAGAACGCTTGCGTCTTGAGGCTGATCGCGTTGCAAAACAGAACGCTGACCTGCAACTCAACCTGCAACGCGAGCAACTGAGGATCGAGCGAGAAAATCAACTGCGCTGCCTTCAGCTCATGAAGTCTAATGCTGCCAATGAAAATCGTGCCCGTGAAGTCTACTACTTTCTTGAGGGTGAGCGACATGTCCGCAAAGTCTTGGTGACGGCTTGGCAACGCGAGCTTCTTGCGCGCGGTAAGCTTGCGATCGGACGTTTGAGTCAGCAGGTAGATGAATTTGTTATTCTGCCGTATCATACTGCGCATACAATCATGCAGCTGAATTCAAGCATGATCATCACCCTGCATTCCGAGATCGCGGATGACTCAGACATCCTGCTCGGAGAGTGAGAAATTTAGAAAGGACGCACATGTCGAACGCTAAAGTCATTGGAGTCTTGTTGGGAGGTGTCTGTCTCGGTGCTGCGATTGGAGTCGCCGCAACTTCAACAGTCCTCAAGAAATCGACCACTCAATCGTCGTCATCTTCCGCGGCGGCAGGGTCCTGCTCAGTGGAAGGCGCTGGCTCGACTCAGGCAGCTTTGTTTGAAGTTGATGGTAAAGCGTATAGTCGTGAAGATCTCCCCTCTGATGTTCAAGATCAATTATTCCAAATGCAAAGTCAGATGCACGATGCAACTGCAACTTTGGCCAAAGAAGTTGCTTTGCGTGTTGCGCTCGCAACCGAGAAGAAAATCGACTTCAAGGGCGGCAAGCCGCTGCCTGAATTGCGTACTTTAATGGAAGCAAAGAAAGTCACTGAAGCAGACATGAAGTCTTTCTTTGAGGCAAACAAGAAAAGCCTTCCACCCGGCACAACTTATGAACAAGTGCGCCCTCAACTCGAGCAATTTATGCAAGGCCAGCAAGCGGGCGAGCAGGTCCGCCAGGAAGTTGCAAAACTGGAAGAAAAAGGCCGCCTGAAGGTGCTGTTGAAAGCACCAGTTGCTCCGTTGGTTGCGCTGGATCTCAGCGGACTTCCTTATCGCGGCGCGGAGAATGCGAAGGTTGTGGTTGTTGAGGCTTCCGATTATCTATGTCCGCATTGCCGTCATGCCGTTGAAGACGTTGAAAAGATCACAAAGGAATATGCTGGCAAAATCAAATTTGTCCAAGCGAACTTTGCGCTTCGTCCGAATGGCTTGAGTGGTGTTCTTGTGCGTGGCGCTTGGTGTGCAAACAAGCAAGGCAATGATCAGTTCTGGAAATATCACGAGAAGGCCTTCGCAGTTCCGCTCGATGCGGCCAACCCCGTTTCGCCAAATACTGAAAAAGCCTACGCAGATACGGCCATAAAAGCAGCTCAAGATGCAGGCATTGGCGTTAAGGATTTTGAAACCTGTTTAGCTTCTGAAGATGCAAAAAAAGCGGTTGAAGCCGCGAATACAAAACTGACTGCCGCTGGTGTGTCGGGCACTCCAACATTCTATGTGAACAATCGCAAGATTGGATCTCCTGCAAACCTCGCGAGTTCAATCTCTGCAGAGTTGGAGCGGGTGAGTTCTAATCCGAGCAAAGCCAATTAAAGAGCAGAGCTTGGCTGCGTTAGTGGCCAAGCTCTGCAAAAACAATTGAGCGTGCTGGAATCTGCAATAGAGATTGTTCACCGGCGCTCAGTGGAGTGATTTCAGCCGAAAGCTCACGAGAGAGTCGCATCTGTAATCCATTCAAAACTCGCTTCGAAGGATCGAGTTGAATAGATGCGTCGCTGTAACCAAAGTGAACACCTGCAAGGAATATTCGTGAACCAACCCGTAGGGTTTGCAACTGAAGATCCGTTGCATGCGCTTTAGCAACATAGGGAAGATTGAGAAGTTTGCGGATGATCCCCAATCCCTCTTTGCTTGGTACAGGGCAAGTCGCCAAGTGAACGTGAGCACCATGATGAGCAGTTTCTTTCCGCTTGATGATAGCCGGTGAGCCTGCATAGATGGATTTAGCCGAGAAGACTGCTTCCGTATTCCATGCTTCACTCGTGAGTTTGATTTTTTCCGCCCACAATTGACCAAGCATATTCGAACCTGCGCTTGAATCGGTTAATTCACAGGTCTCAATTTCTGTGTCGAGCATGGCTCCATAATCTTCAAGATAAAAATCTTCGGGCGCATAGAAGACGCTTGGCATTGGGCTGAGCTTGTTGTTTGGTTGCTTGTAGCCGGTGCGCGGAAGAGAAAGAACCCGTCCGCCTTTTTTGCGGAAGTTCAACAAAGATGTTTTTTCTTCATCACTGAGTTCAAATGCGTAGCCCGGCAAGACGATAAGTTTATATTGAGCGAGATCATCTTTAGCTGCTGCAAGCGTTGGTGCAAACCAAAGTCCATAGCCATAACGAGTGCAAAACTGTGTGATGTGATCGATTTGCTTGCGAGTGGAATAAGTCACACTTTGTGCGGTGATCTCATGACTCCAAAGGCTTTCAGAGTTGTAGATACATAGCACATCGCGCTCAGCTAAGGGCAAACAGTCTCCGAATCCAAAGGTTTTGCCAATTTCAGCAAATATTTTGTTTTTAGCAATAATAAGTTTTTCTTGCTGCGACTGTGCAATGCGGACATCGTGAGGAACGACTCCATCGTGATATTGTTCACAGCCACCAGGCATTCGCTGCCAACTAAAATACAGCATTCCATTTGCCCCTTGGAAGGCCGACTGCATGCCCCAGAGGAGAAGCCAATCAAAGGAGAAGCGGCGGTTTGTGGGTTGCCAATTCACCTGCAGTGGCTGCTGTTCAAGAACCATAAATGGCTTTTGTTTCGTCGAGCGCATCAACGCAAATTGCCACGCTGATGTGGTTGGATGCGGTTCGCTCTCCATTTGGTAATGGTCGAAACCAATAAAGTCGAGGTCTTCTGATGCTTGCCACGGACATAGGTCGGTGAAGAGAGTCATAAGATTGTGAGTGACTGGGCGCTGCGGGCTGTGCTTTTTAATGATCTCAATTTGCTCGCGCTGAAAAGAACATAAAGCTTCATTACTGAAGCGGCGAAAATCTAATTCTAGATGTGGGTTTTGATCGGCCCAGGACGCAAACGGGAGTTCAATTTCATCAAAAGAGCGGTAGTGCTGCGACCAAAAACATGTGAACCAGCTGTCGTTGAGCGATTCGATCTCTCCATTGTAGCGTTTTTTTAACCACAGACGAAAAGCCTTTTTTGCATTCTCGGTATAAAGAAACACCGAATTGTGGCAGCCAAATTCATTGTCAGTTTGCCACGATGACACGGCCGGGTGATGACCAAATGTCTTTGCGAAAAGTTCAGTGATCCGCCGGCTTTCAGCCTGATAAACAGGGTGATGGAAATCATAATGACGACGCGATCCGAAGGGAATCCTTTGGCCTGTGCGAGTGATGGGAAGAATGTCGGGATGTGCATCAATCAGCCACTTCGGAGGTGTGGCGGTGGGTGTGCAGAAGATCACCTCGATTTTATGCTGCTGGGCAAGCTCAAGTGCGTCGAGAAAAACCTCAGGCTGCCAGACTCCCGGTGTGGGTTCGACGGTCGCCCAACTGAATTCTCCCATGCGAATGGTATGAATACCTTGCTGCACCATGCGCTTAAAATCTTCTTGCAAGCGCTCTTTTTCGGCAAGCCATTCAATTTTGCCGCTGCCTACTTTCCTGGTTAGGGTTTTTTGTTTGGAAATATAGTCGGGGTAGTATGCTGCACCCAACTTGAATAAGTTTTGCTTTCCATTGTTCATCTTTTTCTCGCCTTTAAATTTATCACTCGATGGTTTCAAGTCCTGCTGCAAACCCATTGGAAGGGCGGCAGACGAAAATTTGCGGAAGGAGTCCGGTGGCTCGCGTGTAGGGGTTGTCGGGTTGAGAAAATTTCTCAAGCAAGGCATCACACAGGTTTCTATGGACGAGCTGCACTGTGCTGCCGCCAAATCCGCCGCCGGTCATGCGTGGCCCAATCAATGCTGTCAGTGCGAGTGCAGGCTGCACACGACACAGTTCGCGAATCACACTCTCCACAGCAGTGCATGCTACGTTCAATTCCGAGCAGCTCACTTCATAAAGCGTGTCGAGTGACGCATGGCTCGCGCGCATCGATTGATTCAAGAGCGACACGTCTCCGGTGCTGAGCGCCTTTGCTGCACTCACCACTCTTGAGTTTTCAAGCATGGCATGGGTCGCTCTACGTGCAAGAATTTTACTGTCATTCTGTGAGGCCAGTAGAGATTCGAGCAAGCTCAAATACTCACTTTCCAATTCAATCGATTTGAAGCGCGGTAAGCGTGCCAGTTCACCCAAGGAATGAGCACCGAGTCCTAGCGACTCGTTGAGACCTTTCAATGCAGCTTCACAGGATGCGCGTCTTTCGTTGTAAGCGCTTTCGGCGAGTGAATGGTTCACGCCGGTTTTAAAGATCACTAATGCATGATTGTGAAAGGCTTCATGTGCTTTTGCGTAGGAAATATGGAAGCTGTGTGCGACTGGAAACTCAAGGAAATCGATCTTGGTAAAGTGATCCGCTCGTGAACACAAAACAGCCAATTGATCCATCAACCCGCAACGGGTTCCGGCAAATCGATGCTCAACATACATGGCAAGGCGAGCGAGAGTTGCTGCGTCCAACGGCAGTCCGCTCAGAGTATTGAGTTGTCCCAAAATCGAAATGCACAATGCTGCCGAGCTGCTCAAGCCTGCACCTTGCGGCAGTGTTGAGTCGAGAATCAAGCTGAGGGTGTGATCGTGCCATGGATTTTTAGCTGTTTGCCGAGTCCGCAAAGTTGCTTCAAACAAGGCAAAACAACCAATGACATAGCGACTCCAGTTGCTTTTTAATTCATCCGGAAGAGCGACAGGATCACTGCGTTCGACACCCGTTTGAAGCACGTTGTCTGCAAGGGCTGAAATGTCTTGAGTAGAAATTTGTAACGTTTGATTTGAAGAGCGGGAAGCAACATAGGCGCCGCCTTGGGTTGAACCCAAAACGGTGAGATCGCTGCGCAGGCCAAGGTCGAGCGCTGCTGGCATCACCATTCCGCCGTTGTAGTCTGTGTGCTCGCCAATCAAATTCACCCGCCCTGGAGCTAGGCTGACAATGTGTTGAAGAACTGAACCAGGATCTGTGGGGAGAGGTTGAACGCCCGGGATGAGTTTCATGCAAGACAATCCTTTGTCTGATGATGGCGGTTGATTTAATCGAATGAGCCAATGTCTACCGCGATATCGCGCAGTTCTTTGGCTTTAACTTCAGGGTAGGTGTCGTTGATGAAGAATCCGGTTCCACTCTCAACACCAGCCAAATACTTTAACTTTTGTGCCGTTCGGTATGGAGGATAAAGTTCAATGTGCCAGTGGTAACTCGCACATTGAGTGTCCTGCGCGGCAGCCTGATGATGCGCCATGATGTAAGGCATCTTGAAGCCAAATAGGCCGTCATATTTAAGTAGAATTGTTTTCAATGCAATCGCCAGTTCTCGGCGCTCGTGTTCGTTGAGTTGATGAATGAGTGGTCGATGAGTGCGGGTTGTGATGTGCACTTCGTAAGGGTAGCGCGCTGCAAAAGGAACAAAGGCGATGATGTGGTGACCCTCAAAAACAAGACGTTCTTTGCTTTTGAGTTCGTCATTTGCGAGGTCACAAATGAGGCAGTGGCCGGTCTTTCGATGATGTTCTTCCGCCATCAAATGTTCTGTTTTTACGAATGGCGGCACATGATTAAAAGCGTATATTTGCCCATGCGGATGATGAAGTGTGACACCAATTTCAGTTCCCTTATTTTCGAATGGGAAAATGAACTGGATGTTTGGGTCGCGAGCGATATCAAGGCAGCGCTCTTGCCAAACATGGACGAGACCTTCAATTTGCGCGAGTGGCTCTTGCGCGAGGGTTGAATCGTGGCGCGGAGAATACAGAACAACTTCACATCTCCCAGTGGGAGCTTCTCCAGCTGGGGAAAGTCCGGGGAACATGTTTTCAAAAACTGCCCATGAATAGAGTTGATCTCCGCGCGGAACTTCACTGTCGAGAATTGTGCCATCTTGAAGAGGCGCCGATGGGCACAGCGGGCAATATTCACGCGGAGGCAGAAACGGGCGGTCTTGGCGACTTGCAGAAATGCTGACAAACTCGCCGCGCATCGCATTCCAGCGCAGGTGCGGTGGAGTCCAGCTTGATGGTCGAATTAACCCTGCCGCACTTGGAGTATAGTTTTCAGGAAAAGGCTCGCGACTGAATTGAATCCAAAGGCGGCCGTCGGGCTTGCGCCATGCAAACTTGTGCAGCATCAGTCTGGTCTCCGGGTTTAACCCAGGAGTTTATCTTTTTTTCACGATTGGGCAAAGAAAACTGCCGGAAGAATCAGGGGATTTGATACTTGCTGCACATTTTCGGGCGCAGAGAAGTGTAGCTTGCAGTATTAATGCATTTACTTGAAGTGCTGCAAACGTACGCCGGGGTGGAAACCTGGGTGGTGCTTGAAGTTCCCAGCTGCGCATCGGAATTGAGTCCCCAGCAATACGGCACGCCCTCAACTGTCACCGCACAGGCGTGACCTTCTCCAGCTGAGACGCTGACAACTGTCGCGGTGACGGGGAACGTCAGTTGTGTGGGAGTTTTTTTGCAGAATGTGACATTGGCGACACCCGTCTGTGGGTTGCAGTCATCGGCTGAGCCGTCGCTGGTGGTGACGCTCCCAACTCCAAGTTGACCCGAAGATCCGAGTCCCCAGCAATAAAGAGAAAAATCTTTGGCAAGTGCACATGTGTGGTTGGCACCTGCGGTGACCTGAACAATCGTCACGCCGGTGAGGCCCGTCACGTGAACTGGGACGCTGGATGAAGTTGTATTGCCTGTTCCAAGCTGCCCAACCGAATTGTCGCCCCAGCAATAGAGTTCTCCAGCGGAATTCAGCGCACAGGTGTGGCTATCGCCCGCAGCAATTTGCAAAACGTTGCTGCCGAGTTGAGTTGCATCAACGGCTGCAGGTGTGGTGGAGTTGCTTAAGGAATTGTTGCCAAGCTTGCCAGAGCTGCCCTCTCCCCAGCAATAGACGGCGTTGGTATTTGAGCCTTGATACTGAACCGCACAGGTGTGGCGAGCACCTGTTGCAAGCGCAAAAATATTCTTGTTACTTTGTGAGAAGGCACCGTTGCTTGTTTGAACAATGGAACCTGACGAGGGAGTCGATGTGCTGCCATTGCCCAATTGGCCTGCGCTGTTCTCCCCCCAGCAAAAGACCTTACCGCTGATTGAGTTTGCCGTGTCATTGACAATGGCGCATGCAAATGTCCCAAATCTGCTCGCACTGATAGCCACAGGTGTGTGATTTGTTGGAAAGGAAATCGCATTTGCGAAGGTATTCTGTGCGCTTGCACGCCCGAGCTGACCACTGCTGTTGTCGCCAGCACAACGAATTTCTTTTGCGGATGAATTCGTACCAAGCGCACATGTGAAATTGAACCCAGCTGAAACCTGCAATGCAGAGAATGAACTCGCGGTTCCCGACTGTGGCCAGTTGGCAGTGCTTGTGCTGCCATTGCCAAGTTGTGAGGACGCGTTTTTGCCCCAGCACTTGAGTGTGCTGCCATCAATCATGCAGCTGTGGGTTGAGGCTGCCGACACCGACGCCAAATTTGAGTAACAAAGGCGACAAAAACCGGATGTGGTTTCATAGTCAGGTTGATAACCATCGAGGCTGATGCTCGATTCACTAATTACACCGGCGTAGTCAGACAGCGTTCGGGTTTTCGGCAATTCAAGGGTTCTGTTGATAGAATATGATGTGCTGTTCGAAGTGCTCGTGACTGACGTACCACCGTTGGTTCCTGCGGCAAAGACGCCACTGGTGATATTGAAACTCGCGGTTGCACCCGTTTGAGAAGAGTCGCGCACGGGAGGCGAGGCGATTAGAAACGAGGTCGCTAAAGAATTTGAAAAAGTGAGGGTTGAAGACGCAGTGTTTCCTGTTTGTGCCGTTGCACCAGTCACCCCTGTGTTGGCGCTATAGTTCAGCGAGTTCAGGTTGCCCGATCGACTCACTGAAGCGGTTGAAGAGACAGTGCAGGTGTTGGCATCAAGTGTTGGTTTACTTGCGCTCACTGTGAGCTGATAACTCGTAATCTCCATTTGATTGCTTGTCAGCGCAGTACACGCGGCAGAAGAATCGCAGGCTTTGACTTTATAAATGCAGGTTCCGTAGTTCGGAGAAGATGCATAATTTCCGCTGAAGTTGAAGTTGGAACCCGATTGGCTGGCAGCAATTGATGATGCGCAAGTCATTCCAGAAATATTTGCCGAAGACTGCAATTCCATTGTGTACGTCAGAGCATCGCCATCGACGTCAGAGGCTCCGCTGCACGTCAGCGCCCAGCTACCCGACTTGCCAACAAGGACCTGAGAGTTTGTCGATGGCGTTGCCGGAGGTACGGCGCAGGAAATGGTTCCTGTTGGGGTGTCGTTGACCGCGGTGAAGGTTTGACTAAACGTGCGAGAGGCTGTCAGGCCACCCGAATCCGTCACGGTAAAAGTGAGATTCACCGCGCCATTGGCATTTGTCACGGGTGTGACCGTCCCGGTGCAATTGGGCCATGTGCCGCTCCATGTCACCGCTCCCGTGGCAGCCACTTTGCTGGTGTCACCACTTGTGTACGACAGATAGGTTGACGTGCATGCGTAACTCGCATCCTGATCTGAAACAGTGAAATTGATGGTTGCCGCTGTGTCTTCATTCACAGCAGTGGATGTAATTGTGTTCATCGTTGGGGCATGATTTATGCCGCTCACAGTGAGAAGAAAAGATGCAGAGCTGGAAAGATTTCCATCAGAAATCGAGAAACTGATTGTTGATGTCCCATTTGCGTTAGTTGCAGGATTAATGATCCCATAGCAGTTTGGCCATGTGCCGCCCCAGGTGACCGCCGAAGTGCTGGGGACAAGACTCGTGTTGCTGGATGTGTAAGATAGATTTGCTGACACGCAGCTCAACGCTCCATCAACATCATCTACAGTAAACGCAACCGTTTTTGCTAACCCCTCGCTTGTCGATTGGTTGGCAATTGAACTGATGGTTGGAGCGTCGTTGACAGGAGTGATGGTGATGTTGACCGTTTCAACACTTGAGCATTTGGAAATTCCAGGGTCATTGTCACAAACCTTGTAGCTAAACGCGTCGTTGCCATTGGCATTCGTGGTTGGAGTGTAGCTCACCTGCGTTCCACTGCTTTCTGCGGATGACGGCATCGAGCCCAATGTTCCTTTACTTGGATTGCTTACGATTTGGAATGTCATTGTCGCCGGAGTGCCACGTCGTGTGTCGTCACTGTATTGCGGCAAAAGAATATTCACAGCAGTGTCTTCGTTGGTTGTCCGACTGGTTTGCCCAGCAACAACGACATAAGGAGCTGTGTTTGTGCTGTTAACTTGTACATTGAAATTCGACTCGCTGGTGCTTTTACCGTCCGACAACCGCAAAGTGATTTTTACCGGCAATGAACTTGCATAGCCGCTATGAATGTTGATTCCGCATTGGGTGGTTGAGCCGCCAGTGATTTTGATATCGCCATACTGCACTTCAGATCCCAAATCAGTCCCAGGTAATGCCGTTGTGATAACCGCAGGGTTGTCGCTTATGGGTTGCACATCTTTGCAAGTCACAGAGTCATCGAAATCAAACACCCGAAAACTGATGGCCGAGAGATCGCCTTGTTCGTTCATTGTTTGGTTTGAAATTTGCATGATGAGCGGCGCATTGTTGGGGCTTGTTGGAGTTGGCGCCGGAGTTGGTGTCGGCGTCTGAATTGAAACAGCTGTGGGAGTAGGTAGCGGAATCGTATTTGTGTTGAGAGTTTCTTCGACCTGAACCTGCTCCGCAGGATCTTTTTCTTCATCATCCTCGAGCGGAGGTGCCGAACGAAAGCATGCCACCAAACAAAAGGCAGCGCTGAAGGCGAGCAATGCTTTCCACGGACTCCCGGTCATTTAAAAACCCTTTCAGATCCCACTTTATGGGTCGGAAAATCAGAGCTTTTGATTGATTGTCTTTGTTTTTGACCGACAAAATGACCTTCTATCGTTGGGAAAAACCTGCCCTAAAACCACAATAAATTTTCCCAGCGCGTTCAATAAAATGATGGTCTTCAATCAAGCAGGAAGCAAAATCTACCGATATTTCCCACAGAAAGGTAGGATCAATGGGCGAAATTCGCAAAGCAAAAGCGAAGCGGGAATGGGTTCACTGTAAGCTTTATAAAGCTTGTGTTGTGACTGTGTTATTTGTTTTTTCACCCCCCCTTTCTTTGCCTGCTGTTGCGTCTGAGGGCGATCTCTCACTCATTCAACGCGGTGGCACAACAATCAACAAAGGCTATTTATCGCGCGATGTCCGCTATCCAACCTACTCACTCGGAGTCTCAAGGGCATTTTGGACAAACGTTGGTAAAGCAGGCTTAGAGTTTTCCAATGTCATTTCCGTGAGTCAGTCGTCGTTTTACACACTCAAGCAAGGTGAACTCAAATTCCCCTTGCTTGCCAAAACCCCATACACCCTTCTAGAGCCCGCATTTCTGTATGACGCTTGCCTTTTTGTTTACGCGCGAGTCAGGCCTTGTTTGGCCGTGGGTGTGTCTGCCGTTTATTTGCGCCATGATTCCGACAATTATGTCATGTACAGCGGTTTTCCTGCGCAAGTGCGTCTCCAGGCTGTCACTCTCAGTGGATTCATCTTTGAATTTGGTGCCACGTACCGCAGAATATCTTTGCGCAATGGGGGTGAGGTTGCTTGGAGTTCAGATCTCTCGATGTTTATTGGAATGGGGCTGAGTTTGCTCAGTCAATTCTGAAAAGAAGTTCCGTTGACAAAGTTATCTTTGAATTACAGTTTTGCTGCAGAGATTAAGCAACCGACGAAAATCCACTGTGTCCAGAGAGTTCCTCGGCACTCAGAATCAGACTGGGTTCAACAAGTATAACGACACGGTCAGAAAGCTTGCCAATGCCGATAAGACATTGCGTCTGTGCGTGTCCGCCGATGTCGGGCGAGGGTTCAATTTGATTCAGCCTAAAGTCGAGAACCTCTCGAACGGTATCAACAATAAGCCCAACTTTTCGCGCCCAGATCTCAACGATAATAACACATGTTTCTCTTGTGTAATCTGTGGTTTGAAGGGAGAACTTCCGCCGCAAGTCCATCACGGGCAAAACACGGCCACGCAGGTTGATGATTCCACGCATGTAGTGCGGCATGTTCGGGACGTGGGTTATCTCCGGCAGACCAATGATCTCCGAGACCGATTTAATCGGAACCGCATAGGTCTCACTCGCTAATTGAAAGCTGAGATATCGGCCTTCTTCAGCAGTTCTGCGAACCGAACGCTCCACAATGTATCCTCCTGCTCGTGACTTTCTGGGTATCGGCGTATTTGCGAAAAATTTCCGTTTCTTTCTCGACACCATGTCAACCCGCTGACACTCTTTTTTCCGCTGTTCCGCCGATACAGCGGAAGGAAAGAAGCAAGGAGTTTGCAGTGGCCGGCGGCGTGTTTGGTGTAGATGTGAAAATGTTAGAAAGCGATCATGCTGGATTCAGCAAGATTGCCGACTATCTACGCCGCGAATCAGGCATCAACTTAACCTTGTCTGCAAAAAATCAAACGCTTCTTGCAAGTCGTTTATCGAAAATTATGCCCGGCTTAGGAATGCAGACATATGCTGAACTCCACTTAGCACTTTTGTCGGGCCGGCGCGATATTCGCGATATCTTCATCAGCGCAATAACCACAAACACGACTCACTTTTTTCGCGAGCGGCAGCACTTCGATATTCTCCGGAAACTACTCGCGGAATTGCAAATTAAACCTGAAAAAAAGAAAACCCGTGAATTGCGAGTCTGGTGCGCCGCTTGTAGTTCAGGCGAGGAAGCATACTCACTTGCGATGACCATCCGCTCTGTCATTCAACCAGCAGACAATTGGACCATTAAAATTCTCGCAACAGATATTGATACCGAGATTATGAAAAAGGCGGCGCGCGGTGTCTATCCACTGGAATCTATCGACTCGGTTCCGGAAAATATGCGCTCAGCCTACTTTGAAAGAGGCCGTGGAGATTCATCTGATTTTGTCCGGGTGCGACATTCTCTCCGGGAATTAATCACCTTTGCACCGTTCAATTTAATGTCCCCATCTTATCCATTTCAATTCAAATTTGACTTTATCTTTTGCCGCAATGTGATGATCTATTTTGATAAGCCAGAGATTCAGCAAACGATACGTAAAATGGAAACTTGCCTTCGTCCCGGTGGACATCTGTTCCTTGGACATTCTGAAACAATTGTTGGCGCAACTCCGGGGCTCAAATCTTGCGCTGCCGCCGTCTATGAACGCATCAGCACCCTTCGCAAAGGAGAAGCAGCATGAATTCATCCCTGCTTATCAATGAGAACCTGCTCGTCGTCGAAGATGACGCTGAACTCAGAGACGCCATTTGTGAAACACTGGGCGGCTTGGGAGCACCGGTCATTTCAGCTGCGAATGCCGAAGACGCTTTAACACTTGTGCGGGAAAATATCTGTTTTGCTGTGATTAGCGATTACCGCATGCCTGGAATGAACGGAATCGACTTTTGTCGGGTTCTTAAGGAAGAACTTCCCGGAATCAAATTTGTCATCCTCACCGGCTATGCCGATAAACAAACTGTTCTTGAGGGATTTCGAGTTGGTATTGATGATCTCCTTGAAAAACCCCAAGACCTTGCTCATCTGCGCGACAAGGCCGAAGCTTTCGTTCGCGATCGTGCCCGACAGATAGAGCAAGAGCAGGAAGAAATGAAAGCCATTCGCAAAATCTTTTGCGCTGAAGCGAATGACATTCTTCGTGATATCGAGACATTCATTTTCAGGCTCGAGGAAACCCCGCTTCAGTCTGATGTTGTCGATGTGCTCTTCCGCAAGGCCCACACTTTGAAAGGTTCAGCTGGAGCTTTCCAGGGAGCCGAGAAAATTCAGGCAGTCACTCATGCCTACGAAAACCTTCTGCAGTCTATCAAAAAGGGCCGATTGCGTCCTTCCCAGGCTCTGACTCAGGTCCTTCTCCAGGGCGCAGATGTTATTAAAAGTTTAGTTGTTGATTTTGAGAACTTCCGCGCAACGCCCGTGAATCTTCAACCCTTTGTTGACGCGCTGAATCGTTGGACAGAGGGGCAGGTTGGAAACAACGCTCAAGTCGCATCTGAAAGTCAGCAAACTCAATTCTCGCCGACGAGCGAGCCGACAGCTCTTCCTTCACCGCTGGTTATTGCCTCTGAGACTGCGACTTCTGCAGACGACGAAGAAGACGGAATTATGGTCACAATCGACAAACTGAACTCCTTTATGGAGTTGTCCGGTGAATTGGTAGTTTTGAAAAATGCATACCACGCAACTATTAAACAGGTTCTGAAATGTCAAATCCCCGCAGAGCAAAAGCAGCGGCTTGAAGAAATGAATCAGTCTATGGATAAGATTTCAGAACAAATCCAGAGCCAGATCATGGAAGTCCGCAAAGTTCAGCTGAAAGTGGCATTCCAGAAGTTTCCTCGGGTGGTTCGTCAAGCGTCTCAAGATCTTCAAAAACAAGTTCGAATTGAGATGTCTGGAATTGATCTTGGCGTTGACAAAAGTATTGCCAAAGCTCTGTCAAGCTCTCTTGTCCACGTGCTGCGCAATTCTGTCGACCATGGGATTGAGAGGCCGGATATCCGCGTGACCAAAGGCAAACCGGAGTCAGGGACAATATCAATTCAAGCACAGCAGATAGGTGAGCAAATTAAAATCATTATTGATGACGACGGAGCCGGAATTGATCCTGAACGGGTCAAGAAGAAAGCTTTTGAAAAAGGACTCATCGACAAAGAGCAGATGACAAAAATGACTCCGCAAGAAGCGATGGAGCTGATATTTCTTCCAGGTTTTTCCACTGCCGATCAGGTGACAAATGTTTCTGGTCGGGGAGTTGGAATGGACGTTGTAAAAACGGAAGTCACACGTTTGTGCGGCACTGTTAACTTGGAATCCTCGCTCGGCAAAGGCACAACAATCACAATCACAATTCCGGTGCCCAAGACCGTTTTGGTTGAAAATACTCTGCTTGCGGAAAGTGGTGGTCATCAAATCGTGGTGCCACTTGTCAGCATTTCAAAAATTGCGCCGGTCAAAGACCTTATTTTGTCGAAGGTCGATGGTCGAATGACCTGTCAACACGATGGGCTCACGATTCCTTTGGGTGATTATCGGTCTTTCATCGAATCACCTCTCAAGGGAAGTTCACTTGAAAAAATCGATTTTTCACCAGATGCACTTGTTCTCATCATTTCTCACAAAAATTGCTCGCTCGCGTTGGCTGTCGACAGGGTGATTGATCAGCTTGAAGCTGTGATTCGTCCTTTCGACAACGTGGTTGAGAAACTCGTCGGATTCAAAGGAACAAGCCTGCTCGATTCTGAGCAAGTCGCATTTGTACTCGATGCAGAGTCATTGTTGGGGGCCGCTTATGCAGCTTAAAGACGACGCACTTCTTGCGCATGTTCAGGAAGCTTTAGAACAACGCAGTTCCAAGGGTCCACAGTCAAGCTATTTACTTGTTCAGGTTGGTGAGCAGAAGTTCGGAATACCGATGGCTCAGGTTGTTGAGGTTTTGGAATCACGTAGGTGGAATCCGTTGCCAGTGAAGCGCGATAATCTCTTAGGAGTTGTCAATCTTCGCGGAATCGTTTTCACCATCTATCATTTGGCGTGTTTATTAGGGAAGGGCGAGACCTCGCAAGCCAAGTCTGGGCAGGGTTGTATTATTGTTGTTTTCGATGGACGAAGAAGGTTTGGCCTCTGGGTCGAACGCATGCTTTACGTTCAAGATTTTCCGAATCAAGAACTGCATGCGTTAAACGATGCTCAATTGTTAGTGACGCATTTATGTGTTGTTGAACAAGAGTCCATTTTAATGATGGACATTAAACGCGTGGCATAAATGAAATCTCATTATTTATTTCCTGGGCAGTTCTTCGTATCTCGCGAACCTTGCTTAGTTACAACCATTCTTGGTTCATGTGTCGCGGTAGCCCTTTTTGATCCCAGTCGGCGCATTGCTGCACTGAATCACTATCTATTGCCTCGTCCAAGCGGAATGGCACAGGAAGGAAGCCTTCGTTACGGCAGCGTTTCGTTGCCATTGATGATCGAAGAGATGCTTGCGCTGGGAGCGCGCAGCGAAAGTATACAAGCAAAGGTGTACGGAGGCGCTCGAGTTCTTGATAACGTTGGTTTGGGGGAAAGCATTGGTAAACACAATATTGATTTCGCCCTCGATTATTTGAAGGCACAAAAAATTCCCGTCTTGGCAAATGAGCTCGCAGGTCATCTTGGTCGAAAAATTGTCTTAAACACCTCTGATTTTTCTATTAAGCATGAACTCATGAGCCAGAACAATCGAGTTGATACATCGGGTGGCAGGTGCAGTTTGGTCACCCATTCCGTTCGGGTTGTACTTGTCGATGATTCAGCGGCCGTGCGTTCAATATTTAGCAATGTTCTTGGTAAATCAGGGCGAGTTGAAGTAGTCGGGGTTGCCCGTGATGCATTCGAAGCAAGAGAAGTTATCGTCGAAAAGAATCCAGATGTTGTTCTCTTGGATATTGAGATGCCCGGAATGTCGGGAGTGAAGTTTCTCGAAAAACTTATGCAGCATTTCCCGATTCCGACAATCATGGTGTCGTCGCTGAATCCTGAGGATGATGCCGCAGTTCGTGCACTTGAATTGGGGGCGCTCGAGTTTGCCCAGAAACCCGATCAATTTGATCCAAATACCTTGCGTTTTTTTGCAGAAAGTTTGGTTCAGAAGGTTGTCGCAGCTGCAAGCGCGGCGAATCGAATCAAGACCCGCGCGAAGCAAAATCGAATTGTCCCGCCCACTGCTGCGAATTATTCACAGCAAATCAATGAAAGCATTCATTTGGTGATGGTGGGTGGCAATGGAGGGGCATACCAAGACCTCGAAGTCTTTGTGCAAACCCTCCCATCCGACACACCTCCTGTTTTGGTTTCTATAAGCTCAGTTTCAGGATTATTGCCGGTATTTCTGGAAAAATGGAAAAATAAATGTCGAGTCCAACTCAAGGTTGCTGTTGATGGGCTTGTACCTCTTCCAGGAACTGTGTACTTCGCGCCGCCACAAAAACACCTGAGTCTGGAGCTGGTCGCGGGCCAAACAGTGATGCGAACGAGATCGGGAGTTCCAGTGTGTCTGCAAATTCCATCATGCGATGTGCTTTTTCAATCAGCTGTGAATGTACTTTCTGCGGAGCAATTGAAAGGGGTTGTCTCTTTGCTGATGAGTGGCATTGGTTCGGATGGTGTGCAAGGTTTGTTGCAGTTGCGCGAAAAGGGCGCCCGAACAATTGTTGCTCATCCCGAATCAAGTCTTTTTGCATTTGCTCCGCAAGCTGCAATTTCAGCGGGAGCTGCAGATGATGTTTTGTCTCCAGAAGAAATGAGCTCGGTTTTAATGCGACTGAGAAGCAAGGCGGTGATATGAGTCATCAGCCCATTACAAACCGAAGAATAAAAGTGCTGATTGTCGATGACTCGGCATCGGTGCGTACTTTGTTGGCGAAGCTGCTTTCTTCAGATCCAATGATTGAGATTGTAGGGCAGGCCGAAGATGCCTATGTCGCTCGCGAGATGTTGGTGAAATACACTCCCGATGTGATGACCCTTGATATTGAAATGCCGCGACTCGATGGGCTTAATTTTCTTGAAAAGGTGATGCAGCACTTTCCCACTCGAACTCTAATCATCAGCAGCTTGTCGCCCAAGGGATCTCAAACGGCGCTCAAAGCTGTAGCCATGGGTGCTGTCGACGTCATCCCTAAATCGTTGATTGATGTTTCGCGCGGCGTTAGTCTTGTTGCAGAGGAACTCTCGGCAATGGTTCGCGCAGCAGCAGCAGCGAATATTTCCCACCTCTCATCTTTTGCAAAGAACAACGCGAACGCGCCAAGTTCACCCACGGCGAATGTTGGTTCCGGACTTCGACAATCAACACAAAATCTTCCAGGACGTGCGCAGAATATTCTTGCAATTGCTGCTTCTACTGGCGGTCCTGATGCACTGCGGCAATTGCTTTCGCAACTCCCTGCCCAGATTCCGCCCACACTCATCGTTCAACATATGCCAGCTTTTTTTACCAAGAGTTTGGCTGATAGCCTGAACTCAGTCTGTGCTTTTCAGGTGCGAGAAGCACTTGACGGGGATACTCTTGAACAGGGAGTCGCTCTCATTGCGCCCGGAAATTTTCACATGGTGCTGGCAAAAGTGGGTGGTCGGTTGCAAGTTCGATTGAACCAAAATCCCGCAGTGCACGGCGTGCGTCCCGCTGCAGATCCACTCTTCGTTTCAATCGCGCAATATCTTGGACGCTCCGCGATCGGAGTGGTCTTGACCGGAATGGGGCGGGATGGTGCTGATGGCCTTCTCAAAATGCGCGAAGCTGGCTCCTATAACATTGCACAAGACGAAGATTCGTGTGTTGTTTTTGGAATGCCGCGTGAAGCAATCGATATTGGGGCCGTGCAAATTATCAGTCCCCTTGCAAAAATTCCTGCCTTGATAATGGCCGAACTCGCAAGAAGAGCTGTTGCAAAGGTCGGCTGACCCGACTAGCCTGCCATTGGGTGAAGCGCTTTCTCTGAAAAACGTTTTTAATTTCTGAAATTGTTGGGGTTTGTGCGTGACAACAAGCGCAAGAAATTGGTCTCCGCAGTCTTGGCAGCAGTGTGCCGCCCAACAGCTTCCGTCGTATCCAGATATGTCCGAATTTGAACGTGTCATGCGGCAGCTTGAGCAGCGTCCGGCATTGGTTCATCCAGCTGAAATTATTAAACTAAAGCAACTCATTGCCGAGGCAGGCCAAGGCCGAAGATTCATTCTTCAGGCGGGCGAATGTGCGGAGCGATTCATCGACTGTCAATCCGAATTGATCACCGAAAAGCTGAAAATCCTTCTACAAATCAGCCTCATTGCAACTCAGGGGTTGCGTCGCCCGGTGGTGACTCTCGGGCGTTTGGCGGGTCAATTTGGCAAACCGCGTTCGGATGAGCTTGAGACACGCGATTCTGTGACTCTTCCCAGTTATCGTGGCGATATTATCAATGGTTTCG
Organism: bacterium; assembly: GCA_009918675.1. Classification (GTDB taxonomy): domain Bacteria; phylum Bdellovibrionota_B; class Oligoflexia; order Silvanigrellales; family Silvanigrellaceae; genus RFOM01. Next base: position 36,581 of record RGDM01000005.1, on the reverse strand, counting down.
AGTTTTCACCGGCTGCACGTCGTCCCGACCCTCATCGCATGCTTGATGCATACCAGTGTGCCTGCGCAACTTTGAATTGGATCCGCGCGCTTTCAGACAGCGGCTTAACCGAACTCACAGCTCTGCGACGTTGGACACTTTTCAAAGAAAAAAAAGCGTCGTCCGTTTTTCAAGAGCTTCAGGAGCGCATCGAAGAGGCTGTTGCTTTTTTGCAGGTGTGGGGTGGCGAGAAACCGTCCCCAACACTCTTAAATCGCAATCCAGTCTTTGCCTCTCACGAATCACTCCTGTTGCCTTACGAGTCGGCGCTCACCCGATATTCAGAAGACACTTCCGCTTATTTTAACCTGGGAACACATTTTCTATGGTTGGGCGAAAGAACGCGCGACTTGCATGGCGCTCATGTTGAGTATCTGAGTGGTATTTCTAACCCACTGGGAATCAAGGTTGGCCCCTCCATGACCCCCGACGAGTTGGTCGCTTTGGTGCGCAAACTCAATCCTGCGAACGAATGGGGACGGATCACTTTAATCACTCGCCTGGGGCACCAGCGCGTCGCCGATGTGCTTCCGCGGCTCATTCAGGCGGTTCAGGCCGAGGGGCTCAACCTCACTTGGTCGTGCGATCCGATGCATGGCAACATTGTCAGAATGTCTGACGGTCTTAAGACGCGATATTTTGATAACATCATGGCTGAGGTTCTGGTGTCGCAAAAGGTCCACCATGAGTTGGGTTCATGGTTGGGTGGTTTGCATCTAGAGATCACGGCCGAAGACGTGACTGAGTGTGTCGGTGGAGATGTTGGGGTCAGTGAAGATCATCTGACCTTAAATTATCAGTCCTACTGCGACCCGCGTTTGAACTACGGTCAAAGTCTCGAACTGATGTTGCGCTTTTGTGATTCATTCAAGACCCTCACCCAGCGTGAGGTTGTCAGTGCAAATTCAATTTCGCCGCGCCGCAAAGAGCTTGCTCCTTGCACTTCTGTTTAATTCGTTGGCTGCCGCAGCGGCGCCGCTGTCTTCAGAAAATTCGAATGAACTCAGCCGCTCCGCGGTTCTTGGTCCTTGGAGTTTGTCGGCCGGATTTCCCAACGGAGGTTCGATTTGGGGGGCACCTGCTCTTGGTCTGCGCAATGAGGTTGCGGCGGGTGAATTTGTTTCGATTGGCTTGAATCTCAGTGCAGACAAAGCAGGCAAATCTGAATCCATGGGACTCTTTGCAAAGTGGAACCACATGCTTTTTGCGCCACTTGGAAAGGCGTTTCCCTATGCGTTTTTGCAATGTGGTGTCTTGAGTCAAAAGTCGTCAGAAGCAAGTAAAAAAGAAACAACACTGATGAGCGCAGCTGGATTTGGGGTGGAAGTCTCTTTGCTGCGTGAGATTTCCACCTCTCTTGAAACCGGGCTAGGTGGAAATCTCTGGCCAAGTACAAATGCAAATTACAGTGCGGCAACGACACAGATATCAATGCATTATCACTTTCAATATTAAGCAGAAATTTTCTATGAATTTGCGCCAGAGAAGCCTTATTGCAGCATTGCCATGGTTGGTGTTGAGCTGCAGTGATTCGCAGCAGTCGACTGACTCTGTCAGAGGCTGGCGATTTAAATTGACTCTCTCTCCAGGCGCAGAAATCGTAGACAGCAATCAAACATCGGCTGAGCAATTGCACAGGCAGGTGTCTCGCTTACTCATTCAAAAAATTCAGTTCAATGACCCCGTGCTTTCCTCTCGGCATCGAGGTCTTTTTCAACCCTCCGTCACGGGGCAATTTCAAATTGCTGGGAAAAGCTCACAGCCGCAAACATTTTTATGGGAGCCCAATCCTGTCCACACATTGGGCTGGCAGTTTGCTGGATGTGCAATTGGAAACCCCCAGATGCCCGATGCTTATGTACCTTGTGAATTCAAAAATCTCTTGCAGTGTTTGTCTGAGCGAACTTCTGCTCTTGCTGGAAGCGGCAAGTCTGAATCTTTGTCCGGAGAGAATTCCATATCTACACCGCAGCGAAGCATCCTTTTGGTTCTTCTGCGGCAATGCGGTGTGACTGGAGAATTCAAAGAGCCACAGCAGCAGTTTGCGTTTACGAAAACGGAAAAAGAAATCAGTTTCTCGCCATCGCCTCTTTTCAGTGTCGTTGTCTATCGTGGGGCGTGGGCAAGCTACGAAGATGCGCTCTTAGAGATACCTGCAGCAACACTCCCGGTTGTAGTTCCGTGTTCACGCGCAGATGGTGCATGTCTCGAAAGCCCAGTCGAAATAACTCGCTGCTCTGGTTGCAGCGCGCTAGAAAAAGGTCAACTCTTCACAGTTTTTTTTCTTGAGGGATTGCGGCAGGACTACTCGAGTGTTCGCTCCGTCGTCTACATTCCGTGAATGGAACAGGCGCAGCTCAGTGATAGAGAGACAGGAAGAGGAGATGCGCGAGTGGAACCCCAAACAAAAGCGAATCGATGCGGTCAAGCATTCCGCCATGGCCCGGCAGTAAGCTGCCACTGTCTTTAACGTTGGCTGTGCGTTTCAGGGCACTTTCCGCTAAATCTCCAACCTGTCCCGATGCTCCCACAATCAGAGCGATAGTGAAGGCTAAAACCGGAGAAAATGGCAGGCGGAAGTATTGACAAATACCGAGGCCAGTTGTCGCGCTAAAAAAAAGCCCACCCAGTGCGCCTTCGATCGTTTTGTTTGGCGATACTTTTGGAATCAGCTTTCTCCTTCCAAACATGCGTCCAACGAAATAAGCCCCAGCATCGCCCGCCAAAATGCAGGCAAGGCTAAAGTAAAGAGCTATTCCACGCGGTGCATTTGCAATTGGAATTTGGCTGAGCCGAACCATGATCACGCCGGGAATGGAAATATAAACGAAGCCGGCCAGCACGTTCATGAGCTTGTGTGTGGAGTGTTCAAGGTCGAGTTCGCGGCGATAAAAAAAGGCAGACCCACAAACGGTGCATAATGCAATCCAGGCAAAGACCAACGAGGTTCCCATAGTTGGTGCTTGACCCAGCAGGTCTGGTCCGTACCAATCAATCGGACCGCACAGCGCATAGCACATCGCAATCCCCCAATGCTCGCGACGAAGCACAGGGTGGGTGCGCTCGACGGCCGCTTGGCCATCAATCACATGCCAACGCATGGCGATAAATTCCACGCCGGCAAAAAGCGTACCCAATGCGAAGAAAATGACGGGAACGGCCATGTGTGAACTGAAGGACACACACCAAAGCAGCACAACCACAAATACGAGTGCGGTTAGAATTCGGACCCTCAGCATCACCGTCCTTTTCAACCTGGTCAATTCGAAGGAAAAGTCTCTTAAACAAAAACTACTGGAAACACGTCCGTCTGCATAGTCCCCCTGGGCGGGTCGTGTCTAGGAGTTCAGGGCTTCGCACCCTCTCAGGAAGAACTTGCCCGGCGGACTGGTGTCACTCTCTGCTCCAAGTCTCAGCACAATTGGCTATGATGGGGGAACAGATGCGAGGGTTTTCATGGTTGGTCAGAAATCGTCTCAGTCGCCAACAGGCGACTTCGAAAAAACAACAGCGACAGCAGATCTCTTTAAGCAGGTTGAAAATCTTCAACATGAGTTGCTTGTCTTGGCACAGCGCGCCGAGCATGAGCTCGAATCTATGCTGCGTGTTGCTCCCGAACCTATCGTGTCAATGTTGATCTCATTTGCCCAGCGAGTGAGCGCAACCTCGGTGAGTCTGTCTATCCAAGGGCAGGGGGAGAAATTTTCAGCAATCACCGACATTAAAGAGCTCCATCTAAGTGAATCTGATTTACAGCAGTCACGAATTGCCCTCTCTGGCCGTGAGATGGCCTTCGACTTTGTTCACCAGCGGGTGTTTTTTCCTATCGTGGTTTTTGAAAACCCGATTGCGGTTGCTGTGGTCGAGGTGCCGGGTTTGAACTCAAGAAATTATGAATCGGTTTGTGCTGCTGCCAGCGCAGGACTCGGAGAGCTTCGTAAACAGTTGAAAGTGTCAAAATCAAACGAAGCAAGATTCAAATCTGCGTCCTAAAGTTTGGCAGTGTTGAATCGATCTGAATCGGAGAAAGGCAAGTTCTCTGCACAGTCAGATTTATAGAAAAAAAATACGGAGAATCTCCATGCGTCTGGATATGAAAAAAACCTTTCAAAGCATCCTTCTGAGCACGGGTGCGCACGTTCGGGTTGCTGTCATTGATAGTGGGGTCAATCCACAATTTCCGGCGCTGAGAGGCAAACTTGGTCGGATTTTCGATTGTTCACATGGTTCTCAAGGACTCTGCCTCGAGGAAGTTGCTGCAGGTGAAAATTCAGACCGATCTGGTCATGGAAGCTTGGTTCAAAGCTGTCTTATGTCGGTTGCTCCTGAAGCTAAAGTGGATCATTTCCGTGTTCTTGATGAAAACAATGTCACCGACAGTTCGCTGCTCTGTTATGTCCTCGATCACATAATTGATCAGGGGTATCAGATTGTGAACGTAAGTTTGGGAACTTCAAGTGAGTACCATCTCCCTTGGTTGGTTGCGCTCATGAAACGTGCGTATGAGTCGAATGTTGTAATGGTTGCAGCATGCAGTAATGTCGGTAATTGGCTGTATCCAGCTACGTTTACTTATTGCGTCAGTGTGAATGCCATGCCCGCTGCTCATGCCATGCAAGTTCGCTTCCACTCAGGTTCAGTTGTCGAGTTTTCGGGAATGGGAGTCAATGTTCCTGTCGCTGGCCCAGCTGATCAATCCTTGTTCGTCTCAGGCTCAAGCTATGCAGCCGCGCACGTGAGCGGACTCTGTGCAAGAATTCTTGAAACACGCCCAGAATGTGGTCCTCTCGATGTAAAAATTCTTTTGCGAGAGTATGCTCAATCAATGGACGGTTCGAGTCAGGTGGCCTGAGAGCGTCCCGGACGGGGTCCAAACAGAGCGCTACCAATGCGCAAAAGAGTTGAACCTGCGCGTAGGGCAATTTCCAAATCATCGCTCATGCCTAATGAGATTTTTAGATGTCTTGATTGACGCGATGGATCCCGGGGGGCGTGTTTGTCCCATAGTTCTACGGAGCGCTGAACAAAACGTTGATAAAGCAAACTCAGTTTGTCAATGTCTTCAGTCACAGGACCCATTCCCATAAATCCGTCCCACAATATTCCAGGGCATTGGGCAACTTGTCTGCACAATTCATCGGCTTCGGAAAACGGACATCCCGATTTCTTGGCGTCGAGAGGATCCACCTGCAACTGAATTAAAATGTGCAGAGGAAATTGTGGGCTTGCGTGCTTTTTCAGTTCTGCAAGCAATGAAGGTCTATCGACGCTATGAATGAGAGGAGAAATTTCGGCAATACTTTTTGCTTTATTAGACTGAAGATGGCCAATGAAATGCCAGCGAATGTCTGCTAAATCGGCCAGCTCCTCATGTTTTCTGAACAGCTCTTGCGCATAGTTTTCGGCGAAATCCCGAATGCCCAGAGCATACATCTCACGAATTGCCTGAATTGAATGGCCTTTGCTTACCGCCACAAGTGAAACGTCTTCAGTTCGTTTCTGGCTTTGAATCAATGCTGTTGCGATTCTAGACTTAACCAAATGTAGACGTTGTTGAGCATTGATAATTTGGTTTGTCTGATGCTTTTCCATAAAATTAATCTTCAATCATCGGCAGCATGCGGCGCAACGCAAGAACCACTTCAGCCATCGGAAGTCCAACCACATTGGTGTAACTTCCTTCCAGGGATTCAACGAAGGTCAGGGCTTGTCCTTGGATTCCATAGGAACCAGCTTTGTCGAAAGGCTCACCGCTGGCAATGTAGCGTTCAACTTCATCGGCATAGAGAGGGCGAAAAAGGACCTGGGTTTGGACAGTTTTGCATTCAATCACTTCTCCGGTTGTGCCATTGCATATTGCATAGCCCGTCATCACGCGGTGAGTTTTGGCTGAAAGCTTAGAAAGCATCCGGCGCGCTTCGTTTGCGTCGGCAGGCTTCTCCAAGACTTCGTTGTCAAACGCGACGACAATCGTATCAGCAGCCAAAACAACGGCCTTGGCAACCGCAACAGGGTCACTTTGGCAGACTGCCATCGCTTTTTCTTTTGCATTGCGTTGGACATAATCCTCCGGGCGTTCCCCTTGACGACGCTTTTCTTCAATGTTGGAAACCAACACGTCATGGCGATACCCAGCAGCATTCAGAAGCTCTCGACGGCGGGGTGAACCGCTAGCAAGCACTATTTTTTCAAACATGTTCAACACACTCCCATACAGCAGGTCTTGCCTACCTCATTCATTCAGTCAAGCGGAGGTGTGGGCAGATTCGTTCCGTGCCGACAAATTATCCCCCCACTGGGCGACCCCTGACCATGGGGCATTTCAATAACTCAATAGACTGACTTTAGGAGCGGGACAACCATGGAATTGAGCCAAGATATGCGAGATGAGTTGAAAGCGGAAAGTGCTGAACTTGTTGAGCGCCTTGCAAAAGTATGGATGGAGATGAACAAAGCGCTCGAGAACGGGCAGGCGCTCTCGCGTTCTGAAATTGATGAACTTTTTCGAATTCTCCATTCACTCAAAGGCCTCTCTGAAATTGCGGAACTTCCAAGGTTAGTTTCAGCACTCCATTTGATCGAAGACCGTTTGACTCAAGTCAGAGCTAGCCTCTCTGTCTTGGAGCTCAAGGATCTCGAAACACTTGCTGAAGTTCAATTGTTGCTAGAAAAGATTTTTATCGCACCCGCCGGAGTCAATGACGAATCTCTGCTTGCTGATTTAGAGTTTCAGGCTCAGGTTTTTTGCGCTGGATCCATCTTTGAAGAGTCGCAAGAAAAACATTCAGCTCATAAAGAACAAAAGGCATTTGCCACTTGCTTGTCATTAACATCAAGCGAACGAACGGCTTGGGAAAGTTATTCGAATCGAAGTGAGTTTATTTTTGGATTCACTTCAACGGCACCGCTTGAGGGAATTCGCGATCGGATTTTGTCGATTGGTGATATTCTCGTCGAGCGCACTCTGCCCAATTCTTTCCTAATGACCTTTGCGTCCGAACTTGACCATTCGTTGGTTGAGCAGATCGTAGAAGGTCCGGTTCGATTGCTGCAAAAGCAGATCGATTCATTAGCGTCCCTTGGTTCACCTTGGGAAAATTTATTAAATCCGTCTGAAAGTAGCGTGCAGGCTGAGGCGCTTGAAGGGCATCTTGTTGCTGCTCAGGAAGATGCACAGGTTGTTGTTGAGAATAATGAGTCACACGCTGATTTTTTTGAGGTTGCCGAATCAGTAAGTCTGTCCGACGCTGATCCCGAAATGGTCGCAGACTTTCTAAACAACGCCGACGAGTTGCTTGATAGCCTCACAAACTCACTCTTGAAGCTCGAAAAAAATCCTTCCGATTCGCGGCCCATAGAATCAATTTTCAGGGCAGCCCACACAATCAAGGGAACCGCTGGGATGTTGGGGTTTTCCAGTATTGAACATCTTTGTCATGCCCTGGAAAACACCTTCGATCGCATGCGTAAAGGCCAGCTGTCTGCCTCCTCCAAGTTAATTGATACTTTGCTTGCAGGCTGGGATAAAGTTCGTGAACTTTTTGAAATGCTTCGTTCTGGAAAAGTTCCCACACTCAATCTCACTCCCTATTTGCAGCAACTTTCTAACGCTGAAAAAGGTGTTGAGGCTGTCGGTTCCGATTTCTCGCATTCTATTCCACAAGCTTCTGAACAGGCGCAGATATCTCCAGAGTCAGGTTCAGAGTTACAGTCCAAGCCGCAGGCTCTTGAGCTGCAAAAAGCGGTTCCTGTAGCAGATAAAGAGATTTCACATCAGGCTGCATCAGGTAAAGGTGAAGCGAGCAAAGGCGATACTCAGGGAACGATTCGGGTTGATCTCAAGCGCCTCGACTGCCTGGTTAATCTCGTCGGAGAGCTGGTCATTGACCGAACACGTTTCGCACGCATCGAAGAGGCTTTGCGAACTCGGGCGGCAAACTCTGACCTGAGTCATGAGATGGCCGAAAGTGTTCTTCTCTTCGGACGACATATGAATGAAGTGCAAAATATTATCATGAAAGTTCGCATGATTCCTGTTGGAAATGTGTTTTATAAATTTTCACGGGTGGTGCGTGATCTGTCTCGTCAATGCGGTAAAGAAGTTGAATTGGTTATCGAAGGCGGTGAGACAGAGTTTGATAAGACTTTGGTTGAGGAAATCGGAGATCCGCTCGTTCATTTGATTCGCAACAGTATCGATCATGGCATTGAAACCCCCGAGCAGCGAGAGGCAGCAGGGAAATCTCGAAAAGGACAAATTCGACTTTCAGCAAGTCAACAAGGTAACACAATTTCAATTAGCGTTGAAGATGATGGAAAAGGTTTGGATATTGAGCGCATTCGTGCGAAGGCGATTAAGAATGGCCTAATTAGTGAGAGTGCTCAACTCAGTCATTCAGAAATATTTAATCTTATCTTTGAGCCTGGCTTCTCGACCGCGGAAAAAGTCACAAATATTTCCGGTCGCGGAGTTGGAATGGATGTTGTTAAGAAGAACATCCAAAAGTTGAAAGGGGTCGTTGATCTCGATTCCACTCCCGGTGTGGGAACAAAAACCATCATTAAACTTCCAATTACCTTAGCCATCGTCCCGAGCTTAATGGTTGAAGTGAGCGGCGAATGCTTTGGCATTCCGCTTGTGAATGTCATCGAAAGTATCCGTATATCGCCCGACGATATTCAGCGCATGGGGCAGTCGCAATTCGTAAAGCTGCGTGACCAGGTTGTGCCTTTGGTGCGCTTCTCAGAAGTTTTAGGACTATCTGAAATCGAATCAACGTTCTGGTACCGCTCGGCGAATCGATCATCAACCTTGAGCCGCCGCCGCGAACGGCTTGTTTTTGTGGTGGTCGGAATCGGACACGAAAGACTCGGACTTGTTGTGGACAGGCTCATAGGTCAACAAGAAATTGTCATCAAACCTCTCGGTCGTTTAATGAACAATCAGCCCGAATTGGCCGGGGGCTGTGTCCTTGGGGACGGGCGGGTTGCGCTTGTTCTTGATGTGGCACATGTCATTGGTGCCGATTCATCGCAAAGAGGTGGACATGCTCGCCGATCTGCGTAAGCAACTTGAAGCGCGTCTTGCCACCGGAGTTGAAGAAATTCCACCACCCATTCAACCGGGTCGACAGTTTTTGTCTTTTAAAGTGGCTCAACAGGAATTGCTTATCGCGGTTGATGATGTTCTTGAAATCGTCATGCCGCCTCCAATTGCATTTATTCCCAAAGCTCAACGTGAGCTTGAGGGAGTTATCGCTTTGCGTGGAGAAATTATGCCGGTTGTAAATCTCCGTCGGATGATGGGATTCACCGCAGGCAAGCTATCTCCGGCGACGCGGGTTCTAATTCTTCGTCCAGAAGACGACAACTTTGGTTTGATAGTCGATGAAATCACCGAATTTGTCTGGCTCGAAGATCAGGTGATTGATGTCCTTGCACCCGAATATTTAAACGAAGATTTTAAGGTGGTGTCCCATGTCGCCAAGTCGGCTGGAATAGTTCGACCCATATTGGACGTCGATAGAGTTTTGCAGACCGTTTTTGCTAGGGGAGAACGCAATGAACAATATGCATCCTGACCTTGGAGGAGAGATGGCATTTGCTCCAAAGATCATCGCTCTTATCATAGGGCTGCTTCTGTCTGGGCTTCTTGTCTCATGCGTTCCGCAAAACCGCTCAGCTATCAAAATTAAGGTGTTGAGCCTGAATCCAGATGAATACGTCGGCTCTAAGGTGCAAGTCAGCGGCAAAGTCTCCGGTGTTGGTCCAGGTGAGTCATACTTTCTCGTCGAAGATGACACTGGGCGAATCTTGGTCGGAACTGAACAAATTTCACGCAAGGTGGGATGCCCAAGCCAATCCAACATTGAGCTCCTTGGAACTCTTCGGCGGCTCAAAAGTGTACCTCAGCCTTACTTCTCGATGGAGAGTCTGATAAGCTGCAAGCCTTGAACACCTAACGCAAGGCAGGAAGATGATCCGTTCGATCTTAGCGCTGGCACTTGTGTGGATTGCCGGCTGTCACCATTTCAATCTGTTGCGCAAACAAACTCTGACCTTGGATGCTCCCAAGGCGATGGAGTTGGTCGTTTATCGGCAGGTTGGTAAGGCTGGTCAGCGGGTCATGAGTCCTGTGAGCCTCATCCGTGGTGGTCAATCCATTGAACTCGAGCCGGGTGACTACCTGATCGCCAATGAATGCTCTGGGTATGAATTCAAACAGACGCGCGACAAGCCCACCAAGATTCCTGTTCGTCGATTGACGTTGATTCTCCATGGAGAGCGCGGAATTGCTTCGGTCGAACAAAATAAGCAGATGGATAGCAATGCTGAAACCTCTGCACAGCAAGTGGCAGCAGAATCCCCTTCGGCAACTGCGAATGACGTAAATTCCAAAAAAGCAGTCAGTGAGAACAAAGAGGAGACTCAACCAGACTCTCCACAGCCTTCGAGTTCCGCTGCACGTCCTGCAACAGAAGCACAAAGTGTGGTCAACACAATGTGCTTCGATCCGCTCGATGGACAACGCAATGAGTGGAATAAGCGGCGAGACTTCGAAATACTTCCCGGGACCACTGAAATCCGGATCGGTGGGCGAGTTGTGAAATTTGAAAACCACGGTGAAACGAGTGAGCCCATCGCGCTCGACCTTTACCCAGTGAGTATCGTTTCAGCTTTTCAAGATATTCAATCTCGCTTTTATCTCACTGCTGAAGAGAAAGATACCAAGTACGAAAACTTTGTTGTCTCGCTTTCTGCAAATAGTGGGACGTGGTTGTTGCCTGGTAATTATTCTCTTGAAGTGAATGGCACACGCCGGAAACTGACGGTTGAAAAAGGAGCACTCACTGAGATTTCTGTCGGGGTTTTGCGGATTGACCTGCCCAAAAACTTTCCGCTCGAAGATCGTCTTAAATCCGGTGGGCAGCCTGTGTTCGTGTATCTTGACACTGGTGCTTTATTAAACCTGGATACCGACTATCTCGTCTTTCCCGGTGCCTACAAAGTGAGTATCGAAGGCTCAGAAGTGCAAGACGCATTTCAAGTCGAATCCGGCGAAAAAACTGTGGTGAAGACTTTCGCTGCAAGAGTGGATGTCCCTGCGTGTCCTGAGAGTCTTAAAAGTTGCAAGTCACCTCCGCGCATTACCATTCACCGAGAACAGAAACCTTATGCACTTATGACCGTTGAACCGAAACTTCCTTTTCTTTTGCTTGAGGGTGCCTACGAGTACGGAGTGGAAGGATTGCGCGGGATTAAAAAGAGTCTCCAGCGGCGAGCTGAACATCTTGCCGGAGAGTCTCTCGCGCGTGTTCGATTCAAATGGGATGTCCGTCAGGCGCAAGGGCGCTATCGAACGGATCTCGTTCGCATCGAAAGCCGTGGTTCAAATGTTTATGGCCGTTCACTTGATCTGCTCTTCCACAAACCCGACGAAGTGTACGTTCCTGCAGGCAACTACGATGTCACTTATTTTATCGGTGATCCTGTTCTTGAGCGCAGTAAATCGCGGCAAGTTTTGCATTTAGAGCCCGGTCAAACCCGTGAAGTTGTGATCCCACTTTTCATGGAAAAGGTGTCACGATCTGATGATTCGCAGACCTCCGCAAATCGTGGAGCGGTGGGCGTTGAAAATACTCTTCCCCGACCAGGCACGTCAAAGCAGAACGATTCCGAATCCTCGCCAGAGAAGTCATCTGCGACGCTGCCGCGTAGCCTGACCCCATTGCGGCGCTAAGTGATTTTATTTTTCTGCACCGCTCTTCCCTTTGGGAGAGGAATTCGAGGAAGACTTGCTGCCGCTCGTGCATGAGACGTAGCGATCAATGACGTTGTCCAGACTTTGCTTCAAATCAGTTGATTTAACTTGAATATAGTCATCACGCACGCTGTCAGATTGTGGCACTTTCAGAAGCGCGTTCCAGTAATCGGTGAACGCTGCAAATTCCTCTTTACCCCAATTGAAGTCTGAACTGTTGAAGAGCTTTTGGAGTGACGTCTTCGCTGCGGAATTCTGATTTTCATCATTCGGATTTGCAGCATACACCGACATCAACACCACGCGGGTGTCTTTGCCAAGTGAGGCGCGCGCCGCGGCAATTTCACTTGGCTTACGGTCTGTCGGAAGACCGTCGGTCACAAGAATCATCAAGCCTGCTCGTGTCTCACCCTGCTTCTTGTTTTTCTCCGAACTCAGGAGCTCATAGGCAGCCTCAAAAGCTGTCTTGTATGGAGTCATGCCTCGCGAGTAGTGTGTAAAATCGAGTGTGCTCCACAGTTTTTGATTGAAAGTTGTTGACTCTGAGATTTTCGAAACGTCTGTCATCGCATTCGGTAGACCCGTTTCAGGTCCGTTGTGATAAACCGCCTTATACATGAGGTTTTCATCATAAGCCTGACTTTGCGAGAGGTTGGCAGGTGCATAAGGGAAGTGTGCGATTCCAACATCAATGCCTGCGAAGTTTGCGTTCTTTGCACGCGCCGCTAACCCACTTTTTTGCAATTTTGCGACGGCTTTGAACACGGCGAGTTGTCTGTCTGTGTAGCCCGTCGCAGTGTTTAATGCTTTGATTTCGTCATCAAGAAGATTCTTGTCGTCGCTAAAACTCTTAAGCACATCCGTTCCAGAATAGTTCGGCCCTTTTTCGACATTTCCTGGCGAAGCTCCATTGGAGCCTGTGTTGTCGACGATGATTGCAACCCGGAGCGGTCGAAAATCATCGGGGCATGCAGGCATCTCCGGCGCAAGAACTTTAGCACCGAGAACGGGCTGGGGGTTGTTCGTTGAAGTGTAATTCGATCCGATTTGGCTGCTGCAAGCGCTGTTTGTTAAACCCAGCGCTAAAGAACCCAGACAGAGCACACCGCAAGACGAGCTGGAACGAGGTGAACTGCGCTTCATGGAGGAATCTCCCGCAAACATTCCTCCTATATCGGAAGGCCGGCTTAAGTTCTTAAGGAACAAGTTCGGTAAAGCCAAAGCCTTCAACAGGTTGAGAAGTCTTTTTGGCTGTCGTTTGCATCTCGCTCCAGCGCGCTTTTGTACCACCTTCCCAGTACACCCGGCCCAGGCCACCCGAAGCCGAGCTCATCTCTTGATCAGCAAACCAGGCGTTGGTTGTCACTTGCTCAAGCCTTTGGCTGGTAGGATTTTTGAATTGCAAGACAAACTCCTGCGGGTAACAGCGTGATTGTGCCAAACAGGCTGGGCTTCTCGGAAACACTTTGACCTGTTCCAGTGTGTTCTTTGTGCCGGTCTTTTGATCCCAAATTTCGCCACGCGCGTCGGCGAAAGAGCCAGACTTTGAGATCTGATAAATCATTAAGGCTTTCTCATTGCTGAAAGATAATCCAAACCATCGCCAGCCAACGTCCATGACTTTCTTGACGTGAATTTCATGATCGAACCAAAGTTGTCCGCACACCGTTTCACTCGTTTGCTTGCCATCGGATGTCGTAGAAATTCTTAAACCGCGCGCGAATACGAATGGGAATGTATAATAGAAGTTAGATGTGTCGGCTGTCTTTTGGATAAGACCGTTGTTGCCGTGCAACCATATTTTATCTTTCGGGATGTCCAGCTGAAGAAGATATTCCGTTCCCTTAATATCAAAACGAAGATCCCAACGGAGTTGATCTTGGGATATTCCCAGCTGCGTCAATCGCCAATTCCCAAGTGCAAGATTGAGTGATTTTTCGGTGACTGTTGCAAGTGGATGTGTGGATGTTGATTCATTTAATGCAACAGCCCTTTCAGAGCTCTGGTGCTGCTTTTTTTCGATTTGAGCCTCAGCAGCATGCGCCAAAAGCCCTCTGAGAGCGGTACTTGTTTTTCTAGAGTCATTGGCAAAGAAAAAAGTCGATTGAATGGCATAATGAGGCTGGGTGCTGAAACGCTCACGAACATCGCTCATTTCTTTGCACGAATGTTGATCTTGTTGCGACCAAAGATGGCCAGTGAGGTACCACCACTCAAGTGGCGTGGGAGAGTTGGCTCCGTGTTGCTGAGCGGTTGCGATATTCTTTACGATTGGCATTGGATAGTCAGAAGGTATTGGCATTTGTGCTTTCCTATTCGCGTGTCAGTGAGCGGATGTTCAAATGCTCGCGCAGGCTTGTTGCCTGCAAAAAGCCACTCACGCCGCCACTCAAGGTGGCAACCGCAATAATTAAAATTGGTAAGTGCCATGGAATTGCAAGCTGTAATGAATATCCAAAAGAATGATAGTTAACGACATAGACTAAAATTGCCGAAAGAGCCCATCCTCCACAAACAGAAACAAGTGACGCAATAAATGCCATAAGAGATGACCAAATGGCAAAGCGAGCAATCAGCGGTTTGCCACCAATTCCTAAAGCCCACTGAGTACTCCATTCTTTATTCCGAAGCATGATCTGCAAATTTAAGCCGCTTACGGTTGCGATAATCGCAATCACGCCACAGAGAACATAAAGCGCATCGGTAACGCGGAAGGTGTTATCAAAAGTCTCAAGAATGCGTGCCTTCAGCTGTCTCAATGTTTCTAAGGCAAGAGTTCCTTCTGATTTTTTAACGAGTTCTCGCAAGTCTCGAATGAGGTGTCCTGACTCGGGCGAGAGAGGTTCGCGAAGATAGACGTTACTAAAGCTCGCGCTTGGTTTCGTCTTTAAAATCCGTTTGAGAACCTTTTCGTCGCTCAGAATCACTCCTTGATCGCTACCAAAATCTTGATAAACAGCAACGCTCTCAAAACAGATTTTCTGGCTTTTTATGATTGGACATATCGTTTTATGTAGGTCCGTTGGCAGTGAAAAGTGAACAAGAATCGGTTCGGAGATATAGGCCGGACAGGGTGATTCTTCGCTCCCGGTGCAGCGCTCGGTCTCATTTTCAATCAACGCAGCAAGTTTTTGTTGACCCGCTGAATCAATGTTTTTAGGCAATAAAAGTCGCATTGGTGAAACTTTTTTCTGCTCGGAAAAGCGAGCAGCGGCAAACAAAATTGGCTTTGAATTTGTTTGACTCTCACTTTGAAGATTTGCCTGCAAAATCGTCAAGGCATCCACTGCAATCGCCTCTTTTCCCCGAGCCTCTGCCAAGCGATTTACGACTTCATCGGGAAGCGCAACTCCATTTCCACCCACACTGCGGATCCAAATATCTGCCCTCAGCGTGCTGTTCGCCCAATCTGCAAGGGTTTCGCGAAAGCTCTCGGCCATGCCCTTGACTCCAAACGTCAGAGTAAAGGTGAGCGTTAGCACCTGCACGACGATCGCCGCTTGTGGTGGAAGAAAAACCCGCAATTGAGTTGTCCAGCGGTGAGGGAAAGAATGAAGCTGAATTTTCTCGTATAAAAAACGACAAAATATTTGCGCCGACAAAGCTGAAAAAATTAACACGCCTAAACATGAGATGAGGGCCGTTATTGGAATGCGATAAACCACCCAAGTCACTTTCAGGCAGATCACGGTTATCGCAACTACCAAAATTGATAACAAAAGACTCTGACGGTTTGTCAGCCCCGAGTCATGGGCTTCAAAACTTCCATCTCTGATGAGTTGGGAAACGGGAAGACGGCGGAGCTTGAAAATCGGCTGAAGGGCTCCCAAAAAGCAGGCAGAAAAACCCAGAAAGAAGCCATAGCCAAGATCCATTGGTTGCCAATGCAAGTGCCCAGAATCGACAAGCGAATCGTAGAGATTTTTTACGGTGGCCGAGGTCACTCCAGACAAAAAGACGCCGGCAACAAGACCAAGGAGTGTCCCTATCGCGCTGGCGACAAGTCCCAAGAAGCCTGCAAGAGAGAGCAGGACGCGAATTTGCTTTGCACCTGAAATTCCCAGCGCCGAAAGAGTGGCAATACTTTTTGCCTGTCGCGCAACTAAAAGTGAGAACACGTGCTGCACCATTGCAAACCCAATAAACAAGGCAATAAAGCCCATGAGCTGCAGGTTGGTGCGAAAACTTGCAGTCACATTTTCGAGTCTCGAAAGCCTTTGACTGGCTGTGTCGAACTCAAGCCCAGGAATGAATGAGGCGAGAGATCTTAAGTGAAAATAAAATTGTCTGTCTTTATCCGTGGCAGTGGGAAAAAGTCCGGTAAGAGCAGCCTCTGATACTGCAGCTTCAATGACTGAGTCATTACCACTCGCAGGATGAGCGATGAGCAGCTTACAGTTCTGAGTCAGTAGAGACGAATCTTCTCGAAACTCAATGACGGTTGGAATGTTTTTTCCTGCGATTTTGCTCCATCGCACATTCTCTAATGTGTCCTTGCAATTTTTATGAGCCAGGAGCTGCAGTTGCAGCGATTGATTGGCCAAGGTTTGCGACGATACTACAAAGCTCGAAGGTCCACTTCTGAGGAAAAGAAGCTGAACAGGCCTGAGACGCGTTGTTGGATCTGCACTTTCACCGAGTTGAGAGTCAATTGTATTAAATATCAAGGCGCCGCGTTGAAAGGCGATTTCGCGAAGAAAACTTTTTGCTTCCGTTGAACTTGCGAGCAGGGGTTCCGACCACTCGTTCGAGTTCCAGGCTTTCAGTTGAGTTTCAAGAGAACGAACAGCGCTTTGCGTTCCCAGACGAATTCCCAAAGCAAGAGCAACTCCAAGTGACACGGTCAAAACAGCAATAATAAAAAGCCGCCGCTGATTCCATAAAACCCTTGTGAAGAGAGCCTTCCACAACAACGCTTTCATGATTGTAGTTTGCCATCACGCAATCGCACGATGCGTTGAGCTCTATTTGCGGCCAGCTCGTCATGGGTGACCAGTAAAAGTGTAAATCCTAGCTCTCTCTGCTTGCGGAACAAAACATCAAGAACTTGTTCTCCAGACACACTGTCCAAATTCCCTGTGGGTTCATCGGCAAGAACAACTTTTGGATTCGACATAAGCGCGCGCGCTAATGCGACTCGGGCCTGCATTCCACCGCTGAGTTGCGCCGGCATCTTGTTTTGCGCCTCTTCTAGACCAAGTTCCGAGAGCAGTGCGCGCGCTTCATTAATAATATCTTTCATGGGTTTTTCTGCCTGCTCGATGGCAACGAGGCAGCAGTTTTCCAATGCAGTCAAAGTTGGCAGGAGATGGAAAAACTGAAAGACGTAAGCAATCGCCGAGAGGCGAAATTTCTCCCGCTGTGCTGCTGTCAAGAGAGTGAGATTCTTGCCTCCAAGCAGAATCTGTCCATCGCTGGGTTCTTCAAGACCAGCAATGAGATTCAGCAGAGTGCTCTTTCCACTTCCACTCGGGCCCATGAATGCAACCGATTCCGAGGGTCGAATTGCAAGAGAAATTCCATCAATAACGGTCTGATTCAATGCTCCATCAACTGTGAAAAAAAATTTCTTCAGATTTTGCAGTTCAATCGATATCATTAAAAGATCAGCTCCACGCCAACAGTCTTTGGAAGCGCCGCTGCAGGCACACTCTCTGTATAATTCATCGAAAGCTTGACCCAGGTTGGCTTGTCAACCCAAGGTAGTTGCCAGTCGGGAAGGAGAGTGCTGTCAAAATTTTTCTCGTAGCTTCCGCGGCGTAAATTGTCGAATTGAGCGTCGAATTGCAAGGTTCGCAGACCAGCTGAGAGTTCTTGAAAGCCCACCTGGTCACTTGCGACCGCAGCAAGGGCTGTCAGTTTGACGAGTGCGCGGCCCGACCTTTCACGCGATTGTTGTTGACAATCTGCTGTAAGTTGCCCGGAATAGACGATCGACTTTTTCGAGCCCACTGTCGTCGAACTTTCTTCGGGCAACAGGACAACAGCGCAAACCGCAGCGCTTTGCGAACTTCCTTGTGGAGTCAAGGCTCCACAGGAGGATAAGAAGAGAAATGAACCAGCACAAACAACTGTGCTAAGGTTTGAATTAAGCCTTCTGTGTAAACTCAAAATGCTCTCCTGCAGCAGAGATGCTGACTTGAATTGTCTGTCCTTCCGCGAATTTTCCTTCGAGAATTGCGAGGCTCAAAGGAACTTCAACAAGTTCTTGCAGAGCGCGGCGCAGTGGCCGTGCGCCAAACTGAGGATCCCAGCCAGCCTTTGCCAGACCCGCAATCACCCGGTCATCATATTTTAGAGTCAACTCTTGCGATTTGAGTCTGCGCTCAAGGGCTTTGAGTTGAATACGAACGATGTCTTGAATCACATTTTCATTCAAGGCGTGGTAAACAACCACCTCATCAATTCGATTGATAAGCTCAGGGCGCAGATATTTAAGCAGTTCGCTCATCAGTAGCTTTTTCAGGCTGTCGTAGGGCATCTGCGAACCCTGCTGGAGAATCTCGAGAGCGCCAATATTGCTCGTCATGATCACGACACAATTTTGGAAATTCACCGTCCGACCATGACTGTCGGTCAATCGCCCGTCGTCGAGCATTTGCAGCAAAACATTGAGCACTTTGGGATGCGCTTTTTCAATCTCATCGAACAGGACAACGGAGTAGGGCTTTCTCCGCACAGCTTCGGTTAACTGGCCTCCTTCTTCGAAGCCAACATAGCCCGGGGGAGCGCCAATCAGTCGAGCCACGGTATGCTCTTCCATAAATTCAGACATGTCCATGCGGATCATTGATTTCTCTGAATCAAATAGATTTCTCGCGAGAGCCTTTGCGGTCTCGGTTTTGCCAACGCCCGTCGGACCAAGAAAAAGAAAAGAACCCATGGGTCGGTTTGGATCCTTTAGTCCACTGCGGGACAATCGGATAGCGTTCGCGACAGCGCGCAATGCATGATCCTGACCCACGACACTTTGGCGCAACTCATCTTCAATCTTGAGAAGTCGTTCACGTTCCGCAGAGAATAACTTGCTGACTGGAATGCCCGTCCAATGGCTCACGACCGAAGCGATGTCGTCACTGTCAACCTCTTCCTTTAACACAACGTTCGCTTCATCGTTGCCATTGTCTTCAATCTGTCGTTTTTCAATGATGTTCTTGCCACTCATATGAGCAGTGGTTGTTGCGGCCGATGAGCCCGTCAATTCTTGCAACTTCTTTTCAAGAGCAGGAAGCTCGCCGAACTTTATTTCCGATGCCTTTGCGTATTCAGCGCGGCGCTCAAGTTGATCCATTTCAAGGCGACGTTGCTCAATTTGTTTTTTAAGCACGTTGACCTGACTCACGTTGTTCTTGGCCGCATTCCAGCGAGCGCGCATGCGGTTGGCTTGTTCTTCCAATTCTGCAATCTGCTTTTCAATCACCTCGCGCTGAGCAACGGCCTGTTTATCGGTTTCTTTAACCAACGCCGCCCGCTCAATCTTCAGTTGCGAAATTTTCCTCTCCGTTGCATCCACAGCTTCGGGAACACTGTCGAGCTGAATCTTTAAACGACTCGCAGCCTCATCAATCAAGTCGATCGCTTTGTCGGGCAGAAACCGGTCTTGGATGTAGCGGTCCGAGAGAGTCGCTGCCGAGACAAGTGCGTTGTCGCGAATGCGCACGCCGTGGTGAATCTCATAGCGTTCCTTGAGTCCTCGCAAAATCGTCACCGTGTCTTCCACGGAAGGCGGGGCGACAATAACGGGTTGAAAACGTCTCTCGAGCGCAGGATCTTTTTCAATGAGTCGATATTCATCCAGGGTTGTCGCGCCGATGCAGCGAAGCTCTCCGCGCGCCAGTGCGGGCTTGAGCATGTTGCCTGCATCCATTGCTCCTTCCGCGCCACCTGCTTTCACAATGGTATGAATTTCGTCAATGAATAGAATAATTTTTCCAGCAGATTCCTGAACTGTTTTCAAAACAGCCTTAAGTCGTTCTTCGAATTCACCACGAAACTTTGCACCGGCAATGAGTGCAGCAATGTCGAGTGCAACAAGAGTTCTGTTTTTTAGGGTTTCGGGAACGTCTCCGCGAACAATGCGTTGCGCAAGGCCTTCTGCAATCGCAGTTTTTCCAACTCCAGGTTCACCAATCAAAACGGGGTTGTTCTTCGTTCGGCGTGAAAGAATCTGGATAACTCGTCTCACTTCCTGATCTCGACCAATCACCGGATCAAGCTTATTTTCGTGCGCAAGTTTTGTGAGTTCTCTCCCGTATTTTTCTAATACGCCTAATTTTGCTTCAGGATTTGTATCAGTCACGCGATTGTTGCCTCTAATCTTGCTGGTTGCTTTCTTTAGAGTCTCGCTGTCCAAATTTTGCTTTTGAAATGCTTTTGCAACGGAAACTTGCTTGCATTTTGGCGCAGCCAAAACGAAATGCTCAACAGAAAGATAGTCGTCTTTCAGTTCACGCCTGGCTTTTTCAGCTTCGTCGAGAAATTGATTGAAGAATGTCCCAACAGTTGGTTCGGTTTGTCCTGCGGTGACTTTTGGCAGAGCTTCAACGGCGGCTTTGAGATCAGTTTGGATTGAATTTTTAACCGGCGCAGTGTCTCGAAAGAGCAGTGCAATAAATTCTTCGTTCAGCTCGAAAGCAGTGAGAAGGAAGTGTGCGGGCGTGAGTTCTGGATTTTGTTTGTCACGAGCAAATGACACCGACTGTGCAAGAACCTGTTGCGAGCGTTCGGTGAGATTTTGCATGATGAGTCTCCCTCCGGAAATGAATCGGACAAGCTCTCCTGTTCCTTCAATCTGGATCCGTTCCGAAGGCTGTCAAGGGGTGCTTCTGCTCGTCGCTTGGTCTGTGAAAGTGAAGCATGAGAGGGTGACAATAACAAGCGAATTGGGGTACTGTTCCCGGACCCTTGCGGAGCTTTTGCCGGAATGTTTGCACGAACCTTTCTCACCTTTCGCATCGCGTTGCAGTTCATGCGGCGAAAGAATTCTAAATTGCCGTCCTTCTCAGCGGCAGTGTCGGTTATTGGTGTGGCACTTGGTGTTGCTGCCTTTTTAGTTGTCGTTACGGTCTTCAATTCGTTCGAAAATGAACTCAAAAGTATTCTTTTGGCGGCCAACCCGAACGTCGTTGTCTATTCCATTCCCAAGGGAATTCCTGAAGCAAGAGATGTTGCTTTGCGGCTGCGCGAAAGTCATTCACAGTGGATTGAGAGGGCAACTCTATTCCAATACTCCGAAGCCCTGTTAAGTTTTGGGCCCCAGACGGCCACGGCAGTGATTCGTGGAATTGAAGGAGCTGACTCTTCAAGCGCACCCGATTTGAAGCGATTCGTGCAGCCTGTGCAAGCGTTGTCTGCTTTGGGAACACCAGGTTTGCAACCTGAAGATGAATCCGTCGGCTCAGATGTTGAGCAACCCTCCACACCTGATCCTATTGCTCAAGCAAACGAAGCTCGTCCGCTTCCTCCCATTGTTGTTGGGAAAGGATTATTGCTCAGATTAAATGCTAAAGTGGGCGATGTTGTGACGCTGATAACGAGTTCGAACCAACCCGAGAATAGTTCGAGTTCCCGCTATCAAGAATTTAAAATCGCAGGAGTGATGTCTGTCGGTCTTGCGCAATACGACGATCGCATTGCTTTTTTGAATTTCGCGGACGGGGTAACACTGTTTGGAATTCCTGGCTGGGCCACGGGCCTGGAAATTAGGGTCAGGGAGCCTTCGCAGGCCTTGCCGTTGGCGCAATCGCTGCGCCGTTCGATGCCCTACACAGTCCAGGCCTGGCAGGAAATCGATCGAAGCTTATTTCAACAGATCGACCGCGACGGTCTGGCCATTAAGCTGATCGTGTTGATTATTGCCTTGGTTGCTGCTTTTAACATCATCGTGACGCTGAGCCTGAGTGTACTTGACCGGTCGAAACAAATCTCTGTTTTGCGCAGCACTGGGGCAACCCGCGCCTTTATCGTAAAGATTTTCGTCGCTCAGGGCGTGACTCTCGGCTTACTGGGGTCTATTGTCGGCGTTGCTCTAGGCCTCGTTGTTCTGCGCGTCTTTTCGGGATTTGATATCGGCGACCTAAAAGCCTTTTATTTCCTCGAGAAAATTCCCGTTGAATACGATTTCCCTTTGGTTTTCATCGCTATCGCGGTGGCCTTGGGCTTGAGTTTTTTGAGCGCGCTCTATCCTGCGTATCGTGCGACACGGGTTTCACCGTTGCATGGTCTTCGTCCAGGTGGATGGGTGCAGTGATCCAACGGATTACAGTCTGAGGGGAAGGAACTAGAAAGTCATGAGTCTCAACGGATTTGCAAGCGCAGAATCCACAATGCGTAGCAGCAGCCCACGCCAGGGCGTGTTTCACGAGCGACGCCGTGCGCTTTATGAAAATGGACCTCTTGTGAGCTTAATTGGATTTGGATCTTACCGTATTGGACTCTCGCCTGGGTTGGGCCACCCCCATTGTCGTGAGGCTCTCGAGTATGCCCTTCGCCGTGGGGTGAACTTGCTCGACACCAGCGCGAACTATGGAAATGGTCAAAGCGAGCTACTCATTGGCCAGACGCTCGCGAAGCTCGTCACTGAAGGTCATCTGACCCGCGATGCGGTTGTTCTCGTTTCCAAAGCGGGGTACGCACAAGGTAACACTTTGGAGCTTGTGCAGCAGCGCGAGCGAGATGGGCAGGCTTTTGAATCCGTATTCAAGTTTGGTTCTGATCTTTGGTATTCTTTGGATCCCGAGTTTATCCTTGATCAGCTCTCCAGAACTCGTGCACGACTGGGCATTGAGTGTCTCGATGTCTTATTAATTCATAATCCAGAATACATGCTGAAAGCCTACGAGCATAACAATATTCCCGTGGATCAGGCTCGTTCAGAATTCTATAATCAGCTTGAAAAATGCTTTGCTGCACTCGAGCAAGCAGTGGCCGCTGGACACATCCGTGCTTATGGGGTGAGTTCCAATACCCTCGGTGCGACAACCGACGATCCCACCTCTGTTTCGCTGCAAAGATTACTAGACACCGCCAAGCGAGTGAGTGCCCAAAATTCATTTAAAGTGGTGCAGTGTCCGCTCAACTGGATCGAAGTGAATCCAATTGCTGTCGAATCAGCTGACGACCAAGACAACACGCTCACACTCGCTCGCAATAATGGAATCGGTGTTCTTGTCAATCGCCCCTTTAATGCAATGCATGAAGGCGGACTCATTCGTTTGACGCGGCCAACCGTTGATGCAGACCAAGTTGTCGATGAAGAACAGCGCAAGGGCCTGCAGAATTGGTCGCGCTTATCAAACGATCTTGAACGCATGGCACGTGAATATATTTCCACACCGGGCTATGAAGAGGCGCCACTCTCGCAGCTCGTTTTGTCGACTCTCATGTGGCAGCCTGGCCTGAGTTCTGTGCTGTGCGGAATGCGGCGAAAAAATTATGTTGTCGATGCTGAACAGGCTGCAGCATTGCCAATGCTGGTCAATGCAGATCAAGTCATTGCGCAAATTTATCAGGACCTCGAATTTCATAAAGCCGAAAATTGATATAATAGATTGTATTTTGAATTTATGAGCAGGGAGTTTTTTGGCATGGGAATTACAGCTCAATTTCTTAAGTTTGCGCTGATGGGTGCGGAGTGGGTCATGATTCTCTTGGTCGCCTGCAGCATTTTGAGTTTCACAGTGATTATCGAGCGCGCGTTTTTCTTCTTCAAAATGCGTGGTGACTTCGGTTTATTTGCAAAAGAGCTCACCGAGCGATTAAATTCTGGTGATTCTCTAGAAAAAACAGCGGCTTGGTGTGCCGGAAATCAAATGTTGGAAGCGAATGTTGCAGCAGTGGGTTTGGAGCGCGGCAAAGATGGTCACAAAGCGATGGAAAACTCAATGAATGCGACAATTATCGCTTCGAGAACTAAGCTAGACAAAGGTTTAACTCTGCTTGGCACATTGGGAAGCAACACTCCATTCATTGGTTTGTTTGGTACGGTCATTGGAATCATTCAGGCCTTTCATGCACTCTCAAATAATAATGCATCTGGACCAGAAGTTGTCATGGCTTCAATTTCGGAAGCACTCGTTGCGACCGCTGTTGGTTTGATGGTTGCAATTCCCGCTGTGATAGCCTTCAATGTCTTGTCGCGTA
This sequence comes from bacterium, assembly GCA_009918675.1. GTDB lineage: Bacteria > Bdellovibrionota_B > Oligoflexia > Silvanigrellales > Silvanigrellaceae > RFOM01. The sequence goes on along the minus strand of RGDM01000005.1, from coordinate 12,640 downwards.
CCGTCAAAACGAAAATGGCAAATAGCGAAACCATTGCGCGCATCGTACTGAGTTATAACGTTGCCGACAAAGTGTAAGACGATATGCTCTGCGTCGAGTAGGGGAATGCTATGGCAGGCGGATTAAATCTTGATGATGATGATCTCATCTCGCAAATAAATGTGACACCCTTTGTTGATATCGTTTTGGTTCTGCTTGTGATTTTTATGGTCACAGCTGGATTTATTGTTAACAAGGGTCTAAAAATTCAGCTCCCTCAGGCCGCAACGGCGGAAAAGCTGAGTCTTCAGCGAACATTTAATATCCTCGTCGCAACCAATGGAACCTTGTATCTCGATGGCAAAGAATCATCGGTTGAAAATCTCAAATCAACAGCTGCAGCCGCCAAGTCCAAAGGTGAAAAGGTCGTTGCAATGATCAGCGCCGACAAAGGAGTTGTTTACAGCTTTGTCGTGGGTGTCATGGATGCTCACCTTCTCCCGCCCCTTAATTTTGCCGTTCAACCCAAAAGCAGTCGACAATCGGTATCTTCCGATTATGTTCTCGACTGAGCGGACAATGGGATGGCAGGACTGCTTCTTTTTTTGAAGTTGACAGCCGATAACACCCACCGTCCGAAAGGGGGAGGCTTTATGTCATCGAATAGACACAAAACCGAGACCGCAAGTTCTCAGGCCGGAGAGCAAAACCGGGTTTGCGACGCGCTGTGGAAGCGTCCGATTCGCGGTGCTCCGGGCGTATCGCAGGTCTCTCAATTCAACCAAGGCCCCGCGCCCCGCCAGCAAGGTCACGCGATTGTCGGTCTCGAAATGGAGATGTTTGCATACGATGCGCGGAATTTCGTACCGCTCGGACTCCCTGGTTCGGTTTTTCACCCAAGCGAGTTGCTCAAGCGAATTTCAGATCATGTTCAAGGCTCCAAACTCAAAGTCGATCCAGCCACCGGTGTTGTCGTTGGTCTCTCGATGCCATCGGGAGCCAATTTCAGTTTGGAACCCGGCGGGCAGGTTGAATTTTCCTCAGCCCCACGTCACGACACGGTGTCCCTCGTAGAAGATGTTGTTTTTGGCTTGAATGTACTTGAGGAGGCTGCGGGTGACGAGGTTCTTTTTCTGAGTCACGGAACGAATCCGATTGCGCCAGCAGCAATGCCTCTGCTTGTTCCCAAAGAACGTTATCAAATTCTTCGGCGCTATTTTTTGAGTGAGCAAGGCGGACGCGGTGTTGACATGATGCAGCACACGGCGACTGTTCAACCGAATATAGATATCCCTGGGGACGACTCTGATTGGGAAGATGCAGTTCGCATCACGTTTGCACTGACCCCCGCAGTGCAATTTCTCACGCGCAATTCTCATTATTTTCAAGGCAAACGCTCACAGTTTCCTTCCGAGCGGCAGCAAATCTGGAAGAGTACTGATCACTCACGTTCGGGAATTCCCGAGGGGATTGTCTCAGCCGCAGATGTTTCGTGTCACTACGCAAATTGGGCGAGACAAGCAAATGTGTTTCTCGTCCGTGGTTTGCCTCTCGACGAGCAGCCACTCTTTGCAGAACTCACGTTTGAAGATTATTTACGCAAGGGCTACAAAGGCATAATGCCCACATTGCAAGACTGGGAACTCCATCTAGCAACTCTTTTTCCAGAACTACGTCTGCGTGGCTTCCTTGAAATTCGAAATCTCGATGCGCAATCATTCGAGCACTTGTTGGCTGGTGTCATGCTCTGGAAGGGGTTGTTAATCGACTCTTCGACCCGAGCACACGCTTGGAAATTGCTTAAATCGGATCAGTTTAAACCGTCTTCCGATCTGAGTCTTCAGCGCGAGCTCTTGACACTTGCAACCGAAACGTTACGTCGGATGGGTGACGTACTTGGAGTTGCTGCTCTTGAAGCTGCGGCGTTGCATTGGTTAATTTCTGCACCGTCTGAGAAATTGCCTGTCGACGCTCTTACGTACGTAAAGACTCACGCAACGATGAATCCCTCATCCCAATTTGTCGCCTCTCTGAAAAAAGCTGGCTTGAGGTGGGACAACTCTCAGGGGCATCCTGGGTGGGGTGGGTCGAAAAGGTAACCCCCGAGAGTTTGGTAGGACAGCTTGGCGTGACCATCCCTGTAAGCTCCTGACCTCTAGAGAAAGGAATCTTTCAGGGGTTGGCGTATGGAAGAGCCACCCTGACGAGCGCATTCGTCTCGTCAGAAGAGTTCCATTTCGGGAACACTTCAAGCGTTCCTAAGCACCTCTCGTGCCAGGTCTGACTTCCCTATTTCATTCGTTTTTTTTCTTTTTCGAGTGTCAAGGAATTTGACGATTGTCGTGTGCCAAAGTGGAGGAATCATTCAGGTATACAATCAGTCGTTCAAGAAGGCTTTCAAAGAAGCGAGTTCCCAAAAAAGTCTGTGAAGTGGCAATGTCTCGCACGGTATCCAGCTCAAGAATTTTAAAGCTTGCAAGAGGTTTTGGCATACGCACGAAAACGACTCGGCTCGAGACCTCACCACTCCACTGTCTCTGGATGGGGCGAGCTTCAGTGGCAGACGACAATATCAAGGTGTCGTCTTCACCAGGCTCCAACAAAAGTCCTCGGCGACCGGGGATTCTCAAGTAAAGATATGGGCTCGTCCCAAGAACGCCATACTCATCTTCAAGCAGAACCTCTCCCGCAAGGGCTTTCACACCTTCAAGGGGATTGTGATTCTTGAACTCGTCTAGCTTAGAGATGTCTTTGAGAAATGCTTCGAACTGAATTTTCAAATCAGCAACGATTTTTTCACCTGCACTCACCTCACGAGGTTTCTGTGCAAGCAGGAGTTCACTCTTCGCCTTTAAGAGTTTCATCAAATCCATACGAGCGACGGTCCTGTCCTAAACTATCAAGGAGTGTTTTGTGAGGCCTGAACAGCGTTCTTGGAACCTCAACAAACAACACATTTGTCCGTGCCGAGTTGCCAATCAATTCATAAAGAACTGTTTCATGGTAACAGACTTTACGTCCCTTGAATTCTTTCCTCGCGAGCAGCCAAAAATGCTCGTCAAAAAGCTGACCAGGCTGAACTATCCTGCCCGAACGAGGGTTCTGAGTGTGGCTTCGCTGGTGCGTTCTCAATTCAAAGAAAACAAGGACAGGGTTAAAGTGCGTTGCTCGCCCTTTGTTGCCAAAATATTCTTGCGCATCTTCCTTAGAAGCGTGGGGCATTTCCAAACAAATTTTTACATGTGTTCCGTCCGGAAGTTGGGCAAAAACGGGCCCACCACCAACATCGCCAACCTCTTTGCGCACGACTCCAAAGACACTCAATGGGCGAGCAAGTTGCTGTTGCAGCCAATCCCATTTCGCAAAAACGCTTAAGTTTTCAGGAAGCGGCTGCCAGTGGTAGAGGTTGCCGAGGACGCGTTGAAAGTCTTCAACTGTCAGGCCATTTGTCATCGAAATACTTGCCATGCTTGCAGAAAAGATTTGCCCCTGAGCAGCGGTTGGTATGAGCTGTGCAAGAAATTTGAGAGCTGTGATCGCTTGCGGATTTTTCAATTTATCGTTGTTGTTTGAGCTTCGACAAGTTGGGATAAAGTCTTCCACTTCAGCACGAAGAAATTCCATTGTATCGCGGAGCAGTCGGAATGTTTCAGCAACTGCGCTTAATTCTTGCTGACGTTCTTGCTGGGTGCCAACCACGTTGTCGATATTACGAATGTGTAAGCACTCAAGGTTTGGCCATTGTGCTGCGATATCAGGGAAAAGGTTGAGCAGTTCTCCATGTCCAGCAGCAACTGAGCTATATGAGCCGTCGTCTGCAAGGACGGCAGTTCCGTCTTCATTGAATCGCAACGTGCACAAATCCAGTCCCTGTTCGAGGATCGTGAAATCACCGGTTGCCCGTTGATTGGTTGGCTTTAGCCAATCAGGCGCAAACGGCGTTCCAGCAAGATCAAAAACATTTTGCGCTTGGCGAATGAGTTTTTGCCGTCCAGATTCAATCTCGGCTTTAAATTGGGTGGACTGTTGGAAGGGTGCAACATACACGCTTACGGAACTCGGAAGCAGTGCAATCTGTTCGACGAGTTTTAGAAAAAGGAACGAATCTCCTTCCCCTGTTGTTGGCACAAGTGCCTTTGGATGGCCCGAGAAGCGATGGATCAGCACATACGCGGCCGCGTAGCAGCGCAGTGCGAGGCGTTCTTTTTCAGTGAGATCCCTGCGCAGTCGTTTGCTTTGGTTCCTAGCCTCTGTTGGAGGCTGGCTTTGCAGTGCTTCAAGCCAATGAACTTCTTTGCCCTTGCTCGTCGTCTCATCATGCGCAACACTTTTGCCATAAATTTCGTTATCCCAATGAATGCGCCAATGGTTACTTTCAAGCATTCCGTCGGTGGAATTGTCATGCTCAATGCCAGAGGAATTGTTCATTGGTCCATGTTCAATTTCGCGTCCATCGGTAAAGAAAATTTCTAATACATTTGCGAGTGAGCTGAAGTCTTTGCAAGTCTCGGTGTTGCCCCAGTCGGCAAGCAATTGAGGAATGACTTTAATTTCTGAGCTCAAAGGGATTGCCGATAGTAGAGCCAAAGAATCGAGGCGCTTTGAGCGATTGGCAATTGGGTCAATGTGCTGAGTCAAGTTGAAAAAACGGAGGCAGCATTCATTCAACTCAGGGACCTGTTGATTGACGTCCTGTAAAAATCTTTGCAGCGAAGCCAAGAACCGTGATGCCGCACCAGCTGCAGGAATGAACGTTCCAAGGTGCTGTCTGCACCAATAATGGAATGCCGCTCGACGCGCTCGCCGTTGCGCAGATGTGAGCCTTTCGCCTTCTGCAAAACGAACTAAGGTTTTCCAAGGAATGACCGCGCCGTTGCTGGTCGTACAAGCTCCAACAATCGGCAGAGTTGTTTCTCTTCCCGAGGTCAGCGCAGCAACAATCCGCTCTTGATGAGCCTGAACTCTTTCATAATTCAGACCCGCTCTAATAACCTGTTCACGACTCAGTTCTCCTGAGGTCATTGTTCCCGCATCCATACACACCCGCACCAGACCTATGTGTCCCAACTGCCACATCCTTGAGCTCCCTTGAGTCACTTTTGGGCGACTCTACCGCTCCCTGTTGCCAACGCCAAGCTAAGTGTCGGTCTACGGACATTCAAATTGCTCCAATTTGGCTCTTGACCCCAGTCTGCATTCATCACTAAGAGTTCAGAAGTTACTGGAGGATACATGCCAAACCACGTACTCGAAGTGACGCGCAAACACTTGGAATCTTTGATTTCACAAAACTTTGGCAGCAAAAGCGCGGCGCAGCGGGCAAATCGTCTTTTTGAGGGCATCTACGCACGTGGCAAGGGAGCTACGTGGCCGCCAATTTATCCAGAAGAAGTGCATCTGGCTTCTCGCGATCTTATTGAAAATGCTTTTGATTTCGACCTCCCCATGACAGTCAGTCATTCTGAGAGCAGTTCGATGGATGGCTCAAGCAAGCTGGTCATGAGACTCCAAGATGGCCGAGAAATTGAAACTGTCTTAATCCCCGAACGCGGTCGCTTGACTCAGTGTCTGTCGACCCAAGTGGGTTGCGCCCAAGGATGTCGTTTCTGTCAAACAGGTCGCATGGGTTTGCTGCGCAATCTCACGGCTGCTGAAATCGTTGGTCAGGTCATTGTAGGCGAGTTGTGGCGCCGTCAGCAACAAGGAACAATCGCTGAATACGAGCGAATCAACAATCTCGTATTCATGGGCATGGGTGAGCCGCTCGACAATCTCGAAGAACTGCTTGTCGCGGTAAATATATTAACAGACACTCAAGGACTCCAATTTAGTCATAATAAAATCACAGTCAGCTCGGTAGGACTGTTACCTCAACTCGAGCGTCTGTTGACGGAATCAAAGACCTGCCTTGCGTTGAGCTTGCATTCGCCGTTTGATGCGGAGCGCTCTAAAGTCATGCCCGTCAATGAGCGACATCCGCTGCCAGAGGTCATTTCTGTTTTGAAAAAACACGCAGATTCTTACGGTCGCCCCTTTATGATCCAATACACACTGCTAAAAAACGTTAATGACTCTTCGGCCCATGCCGAGGCGCTTGCGGAATTACTCAGTGGTATCAGGGTGAAGGTTAATTTAATTCCGCTCAATGAGCATGAAGGAGCTGCGTTTCGTCGCCCTGAGTTGGCGAAAATTTGCCAGTTCAGAGATGTTTTGAAGGCGGCGGGACACGTGGTCACTGTGCGTCTCTCAAAAGGTCGAGATATCGCTGCTGCCTGTGGACAACTCATCAAGAAAACCGAGCGTACCCAACATTAAAACTAAAGTGGATTTTCAATCCGTTTTTTTTAGCGAACCACTTTCGCCGCAATCGTATTACCAACTTTGTAGTGACGCTGTAATTCCCAAGATGTGACATGCCCAAGTTTTTCACTCATTTCTGAGACTATCTTACCCAGCCGCTTTGGGCGTAAAACCATAACATCACCATTGCCAGCTGAAATGCGATCTTGAATTGCTTGAGGGTTTTGAATGTGCATCAATTCAAGAAGAACATCGATCACTCCTCCGTGAACGACCCAAACCCAGTTTTTTTTCTCGATCGACGGAGTTATTTCCAAAAGTGCCGCACCCACCCGAGTCATGACATCAACGCGCGACTCGCCACCGTTTCCCGGATAACGTGCTTGATACGAATCTTGATCGAAGCTCTGCATATAAGTCGTTGCGGTGTCAGGATGCTGCAAAACAAATTCTTCGTAAGTTAGGTTTTCCAGCAATCCGCAGTGGAATTCACGCAGCCTGGAATCATAGTTAACTGTCCAGGAGATTTCATTGGCACCCTGTTTTAACTCATTCATCACAAGCGCTGTCGTCTCGCGCGTGCGGAGCAAATCACTTGCAATGACTCCAAGCTGATTTTGTTTTTCGTTGGGTGTTCCACTCTGCATGTCGTTGCTTGCAAGCAAAGTTTGTAAGATCAATCCTGCACGCCGCGCCTGATCTTTTCCAATTGAATTGAGTGGAATATCTGCCTGCCCTTGAAATCGCTTCTCAGCGTTGTAGTCGGTTTGACCATGGCGGATGAGATACAGAGTCATCGGAGATGGGCTCCCGCAACAACACCGTGTGCTTCAGGGCGCCCTTGCTCGTCTATCGCCACAAAAACCACATCACAGGCAACAATCAGCTTACATCTATCATTCGGGGAAAGAATCTTAGTCAGAGCTAGACACTCAATTGTAATCGAAGTGCGGCCAACTCCCTTGACACGGCAAAGAAACTCAAGAACGTCTTTCTGATCGGCGGCTTCATTGAAAATGACTTCAGAAATCTTTTTCGTCACAATTTGCTTACGGGAAAGCTGAGTCATGCAAAAAAGCGCGGCAATTTCGTCCACCCATTCCATCAACCGACCACCAAACAGGCGACCCGCCGCGTTTAAGTCACCGGGCATGATTAAACGCAACGACATGCTGGTATAGTCTTCTCCACCAACTTCAACAATATTCCCGAATTTTGAGGTGGGATTTGGATTCGTCTGGTTCATTGTGTTCTCGCCTCGTCAACGCTATAGACGGGTTGTTGCAGGCAAACTCGTCTGAATCAATTCATTCTGCAGGGAGCTGAAACCCGAATGACGGTAGTTCCATTTCGACCCCGTCCTCAAACTACACGACAAGCCCAGGCTGTGTCAGCCCAATCGTCTCGCATTGTAAAGCCTCCTGCGGGAATCAAAGCGATTGGCATTGATCTGGGCACGACAAATTCCGTCGTTTCAGTCTTCCGAGATCACCTCGAGCAGCCAGAAACCCTTGCTTACGGGTCGAATGCCAATCTTGTGCCGTCGGTGATTCACTGGGATCCAGAACTCTCACATGAGTCAGTCGGAAAAAAGGCATTCGAGCAGTCGAATGGCGACCTCTCTGCCATTATTCGCAGCACAAAGCGCCTGATGGGTCACCCAGAGCATTTTTTCTCCTCAAATGGTCGCTCGTATTCGCCCGAACAGTCCGCAACATCTATCCTTCGATATTTAGCTCAGCATCCTGTTCTTCAAAACGAACTCGAGGTGAACAAGGGGCTTTGGGCAGTCGTTACCGTTCCCGCCCATTTTGATGATGCTGCGCGGCTTGCCACAATTGCTGCTGCTGAATCAGCAAAAATAAATGTTTTACGCATCGTAAATGAGCCAACGGCCGCAGCGTTGGCTTACAGCATGCTTCCTGATGTGCGACATGTTGAGCAAGAAACACTGGTGGTTTACGATCTGGGTGGCGGAACCTTTGACGTGAGTGTTGTTGAGCGCGACGGGCTCGTTTTCAATGTTCTTGCCAGTGAAGGCGATGTTCAACTGGGTGGTGATGACCTTGACCACGCTCTTGCTGAACACCTTATCTCACAAGTGCAGCCGCCATTCGCTGCCCGACGAATCAAATCTGGTACTCCTGCTTATAAAGAGCTTCTGCAACTCGCAGAAGATGCAAAGAAGAGCTTTCAGACCGTGGGTCAAGTCCAAATAAAAAATGAATCCCTTGATGAAATGGGAGCTCATATCGACATCACTCTGCAGCGAGATGTCTTTGAAAAATTAGCGGCGCCTTTTATTGAAAAAACATTGATACTCACAGAACGTGCAATTCACGCAGCGCGAAAGAAGGCAAAAAATATATCCCGCATTTTGCTGGTCGGTGGCAGCACTCGGGTTGGCTTAGTTCGAAAAATGCTAGAACAATATTTCCCGAACTGCCTTGTTGACGCACGACTCGAGCCAGATTTGGCTGTGAGCTGGGGTGCATCACTGCAGGCAGCAATTATTCTCGGGCTCGATCCAAGCACCATACTTGTTGACGTTTGCAGTCATTCGCTTGGTGTCGGAGTTGCTGAAGATAGTCGAAGTATCGACGAGAATTTCAAAAAGGTCTCTAAAAAATTCGGAATCTTGACCGCGATTTCTGAAGAGCAGCTGCAAAATCTTCTGGGTGACCGTGTCAGCGAATTCCATCGCGAGCTGAGAGGGCTTCTGCGGGTTGCACCCATTGTTCATCGAAACTCTGCAATTCCGTCCAAGCGTAGCGAATTTTTTAACACGCTCTACGACAATCAAAGTGCTGTGCAGGTGATTGTGGTGCAGGGTGAAGGCGAGACAGTCTCCGAGAACCGCCTCATTGGAACGTTCATGTTCCAGTTAAAGCAGCCTTGCCCTGCAGGAAGTAAATGCGAAATTCAGCTGACATACGATCAAAATGGAATGGTTCACGTTCTTGCCAAGCAACTTGAAACCAACAATCAGGCAGAAGCTGTTTTTGATAGTCGGACAGGTGAGGTGAGCGGTTGGATTGCAATCAGTGATCAAGAATTTGATACAGCTCAGCAGGCCACAGGTGTGAGTTCAAATTCATTTCCAACTGATGTTGCTCCAGAGCTTCCGCACGATCAACCAAAGTCTTCGAGCTCGCTTCAGCAAAATGCCTTTTTAGTGAAAGCAAGGCGCCAGCTCATGCGCAAAAAGTTCGGGTCTGCAGAGTCGCTTCAATTGAACCAGATGATTGCACAATATGAGGAGCTTCTCGCACGCAGTGCATCTGGAGACGATTGTGACGATGATCTTGATACGCTGGAACAATCCTTGGAACGCTATCTGGAAAGCTAAATAAGATTTTAATTTCGCGGGGCGATTTGCTTGAGTCATTCTGAAGATAATATCTGTAAAGACACGCTCAAACGTCTGCGAGATGCATGGCCTGAGTTTTCCAGTTCGCTGAGTTCGGTTTCGACTCATTCTGAATTTAACGAGTTTTTAAATAAATATCGTGGTCATCAAAATGAGTCGTCGTTTTCGGTTCAACGCAATGACGTACAAAATCGTATTTCTGCAGCTTTGCTTAACTTGTTAAATCATTGCATTACAAAAAATGAGTCGATTGAATCAGTCGCAAATCCAAGTGTTCTGGAAAAACTTCTTCATGAAGTCGAAAGTGCACTGAATTTAGCGCTTGTATTTTGGCAAGGTTCGCATAATCGAAATTTCCAGTTTCGCGCGATCATCGACTTTTGTTGGATTTCTTCCGATCCGATTTTGTTGACTGTGGTCAATGGATATGAGGTTTTTGCTCGTGTTTCAGAGTGGGGAATTCAACTTTCCTTAGAACAGGACACTCCCCCGTTTCCGCGCCGGGCTTCAATTGCCCGAGCATTATCCCTTCATTCGTTTTCAATTGATACTTTCAAGCAAAACGAAAATGAGGTGGAGCTTTTTTCGAAATTAAGATTGATTCAAAAAGAGTTCTGCCATCTCATTGATGAATGGGAGCATTGTAACTCAATTCTTGCAGTTCAGCAGCACTCATTGAGAAGCCTTCCGGCTGAACAGTCTCAGGTTGCCAGGCAGCTGTTCGTTCAAATTTCAGAAATGCGCAATGGGCTTGCGCAGTGGTGTGCGCAGTCTTCAGCAGATCTTCAAGATTTTGTTTCGCTTTGCTCAAGTCAAGAATCATTGAGTGCAGATATTCGCGCCGAGATTGCCGCGGCAGATGCACTTATCTTGTCTGGATTTCAGAAGTTTTTTCTACCAGCGTCGGTCAGTCGCCATGTTTACAGTGAGGCGGTTGTCGTTGAATTCAACCGCTGGGTTCATGCCCGTCTGAAATCAGAGCCAGACGATATTTTTTCACTTTTTGCGAAAGCTTCGTGCGCAGCAGCATCAGGGAATTCGGTAGATGTCTCTTTTTTGGCTTTAAAGATCGAAGAAAAAAGCCATCTTTGGAGTTTGAGTGCCGATCCTTCGGCCGCCATCAAAGCATTCGCATGGTCGTATTCGCAGCGTGATCATCTTGCACTGTCGGCACTTTTTACGAGTTGCATTGATGCCAAAATGGCTCCCAATGCCCTTGATGGATACTGGATTCAGACAATAGCAAGTATAATTGAAATGCCAGAGACATTTTCTTGTCAAACGGTTGAGAGCAACAGGCTTCTGATTTCTGAAGATTTGCTGACGAGTTTCAAATCAAGGGCAGTCAAAGCTATCGATCGCATGTCTTTCAATATGAATGAGGAAAACTCAAAGACAGCCCATTACGTGCGTGAGTTTTTTAGCTCTGACTCACTGCAGGCAGACTGTTAATGCCTTGGCTGCGTGTGCCTGAATCTAGAGTTTGCAAGCCATATTAAATGGAAGAGTTAAGTTATTAATTTTGCGTTTATGGTTTATAGGGAGGTGCGATGATTTCGCGTCAAAGTATTGAGCCTCGCCGACGGGCAGCTGTCGACATCAAGCTGCTGCGCCTGGAATTGCTTCCTCGTGGTCGCACTCCGTGTGAAACAATTTCCCATGAATGGAGTCCTGCGCAGCCGACCGAAAACTTAACACCCGATGCGGCAGCCGAGGCTCTTAAAGTTGAGCTTTGGGCGCCACAAAGTGTAATCAAGGAACGATACCGGAAATTGCAGATGCGTTATCCACCTGAACAGTTCCCAGAACGTCACATTGTTTTACGTCCTGCATTCGAACTGCTCTCAGATCCTGTCGTTCGGTTGAATTGGTTTTGGCAAAGCGGTCTTATTCCAATCATGTGGTCGGAGCGGAGTATCGAAGAATCGCCGCTTTGGAACAAAATATCCTGCCCTCAGGCACTCAATCCAGAACTCGTTTTGGATTCCATCATAGATTCTTTTGCATAAGCTCGTTGTACGCTTCAGTCATAGAATAAAGTTTATTTTTCAACTGACTCTTAAAGATTCTCTCGCAAAGGTCGAGTGCGCCGTCCGCAAACAACCGACGTGCATGCGCGGTATGAGTGATCCGCAGCTCTTCCGCTCCTTGGCTGAACATTAGACTATGTTCGCCAACTACAGCGCCCACTCGTGTGGACGAAATTCTTTCGGATGCAACTCCAGCCGCGGCAGCTAATGTCTTTGCTGTTCCGCTCGGTGCATCTTTTTTCATTGAGTGATGTGATTCCCAAACTGCCAAGTCAAAGCCAAGTTGCCGAGCCAGGTCTGCAACTGATGCGCCAGAACTAGTTTTTGCACAAAGCAATTCTTCGAAGAGGTAGATTCCTCTGGAAAAGTTTGAAGAAATAACCACAGGAATTAATTTGCTCACTTTAATGAGCTTATTTTTTTGAGCTTCGCTGTGGCCGGTTGTTCCTATTACGAGCGCAGAAAGTTGCTCAGGGATTGCATTATTTTCAATAATTTGGTCTGCAATTGTTTCAGTTCCTTCGGGTAAGGAAACATCGATCAAAATTTTCTTTTTTCGATCTTCGCTTATAGGGGACAAGACAACTTCATGAATCTTTTTTGAAACTTCGCGGCTCACGGCTTGAATATTTAAATCGTGACTCTGGGCTGCTAAAGAAATCTCACGACCAAGCCGTCCTGAAGATCCAACGAGAAGGATGCTATTCATCTAAATAATCCTGTAAGTACTGATGCTTGTGTGAATTTCTAAAAATCTTAAAATCTCTGTTTGACAACTTCCATCCAAGAGACTACCTACCCGGTTCTCCAATCTCAATGGTTGTAGCGGTTCTTTGAAAAGAGAAGAAAGAAGTCACAGAGTGCGGGAAGAGCCGTGCGAAGCGACGAGTGGATTTGAGCAGCGATGCTCAGAGAAGCTTGTAACGGACGCGCGGTTTTACCAAATGAACGTCAATGAACG
>RGDM01000040.1 GCA_009918675.1 bacterium | reverse complement strand
GCTTCATCACGTACGAATATCCGCCGTCATCCCATCGGGTGTAATTCTTGGGCGCGGTTTCGCGGCACAGGTCGCAGTCGATGCACTGGTTGTCGACGAAGTACTTGCCAGTGACGTTCTCGGAATACCGATTTGCAATGTCAGCCATAAATCAAAAAGTGATGCCATTTATCGGCCGCGCAAGGCTTGGGTGCAAGCCGCTTTTTCCTTATTTTGCTCGAGTTTCAACAAATCTTGCCACTTCCAGACGCTGGCAACGGTCAGGTCACCGTCAGCGGGCGACCTGACGGACCAGCGTCTCTACCAGGCCATCGATGGTATGGACCCGAGCCTCGGCATTCGGCTTCAGCCCGAGGGAATCCAGGGCCTTGCTGGTCTCCGGTCCGATGCTCAGGGTTCGAACTGATCCCTCTTTCCGCAGCGCCCCCGGTAAGTCGAAACGCTCATGGAAATGTTGGACCGCCGAACCACTGGCGAAGGTGATCCAGTCGGCTCCCTCTTCCCGGAAGCGGGCAACGGCTCCATTGATATCGGCAGTCTCTGGGACGGTGCGATAGCTGGCCACTTCGTCCACGATGCCGCCGCGTTCCTCGATCAAGCGGGCCAGATCGGAGGGCGTCTCCTCGGGCCGAATGATGAGGAATCGCAAGTTCTCGATGGACTCAACCTGAGCGATGGCATCGGCCACCTTGGCGGCTACGAATTGTTCCGGCATGGCATCCACTTGCAGGTGCAACTCGGCCAGCTTGGCGGACGTCGCTGGCCCCACTGCGGCGATGCGCAAGTTGCCCACGCTGCGAATGTCCGGATAGGCCTTGAAAAAGGTGTCGAAGAACGAAGTGACGCCATGGGGACTGGTGAACACCAGCCAGTTGTATTCGGTGATGCCCACGATGCATTCCACCAGCGGCTGCAGGGCCTTCGGCGGCTCGATTCGCAGCGTGGGTATTTCCAACACATCGGCCCCGAGTTCCCGAAGGCGACGTCCCAGTTCTGATGCCTGACTGCGAGTTCGGGTCACCACCACACGAAGGCCATGGAGGGGACGCTGCTCGAACCAATTCAAACTCTTGCGTTCCGAGACCACCCCCCCAACCACAATGATTGCCGGGCTCGAGAGACCGGCCTTCTCGGTGGCCTCTGCGAGAGTGGCCAGCGTCGCATCGACCGAACGCTGCCGTGCGGTGGTCCCCCATTGGATCATCGCAGCCGGCGTTTGCGGATCCTTACCGGCAGCAATGAGTAGGCTAGAAATCTCCCGGAGGCGCTCCACACCCATCAAGATGACGAGAGTGCCGGGCGATTTCGCCAAGGCCCCATAGTCGATGCACGTCTCGGGCTTGGTCGGGTCCTCGTGCCCGGTGATGACCGTGAATCCGGAACAGTGGTCACGATGGGTCAGCGGAATGCCTGCGTAGTTGAGCGCGGCGGTGACCGAGGAAACGCCGGGCACTACCTCGAAGGGAACTCCTGCCTGTGCCAATTCGTTCGCCTCCTCGCCACCACGGCCGAACAGGTACGGATCCCCACCCTTGAGACGGACCACGGTTAGACCGGCCTTGGCCTTTTCCACCAGCAATTGATTTAGATCGTCTTGCGGGATCGCATGCGCTGCGGCCCGCTTGCCCCCGTAGATCCGCTCCGCGTGGGTGGGAGCCAGAGCCATCAGAGTGGGCTCAACCAAAGCATCGTACACGACGACATCGGCACGCGCCAACACCTCGGCCCCACGCCGGGTCAACAAACCTTCGTCGCCCGGACCTGCTCCCACCAGATAGACCATCCCTTTGGACTTCATGAGCGGAAGAGGGTAACCAGAAAATCCGGAGCCACCAAGGCAGGAACCAGAACCCAGCGCCTTCGCGACCCTTGGATCAACCGACGATGATTGCGCCTGACTTGCCCTTTCCTTTGAGCAGAATTGTCTCATGAACTCCTTCCATCGGTCCGGACTGCCGATGCTCTTGGCACTGTGGCTGGGCGCGTTGGCAGGAATCCTCCCGGTCCACGGTGCGGTCGATCCCAGCGAAGTCAGGCGGCGCATCGATCGAGAGCTGGCATCCCTGGAAGTTCTCTACCGGGAGCTCCATCAACGCCCCGAGCTGTCCTACCAAGAATCGGAGACCTCACGCCGTGTGGCCGACGAATTGGAGCGCTCCGGCATCGCGGTCACCCGTCGAGTTGGCGGCCATGGCGTGGTGGGCGTGCTCACCAACGGGGTCGGACCGGTGCTACTGCTTCGGGCCGACTTGGATGGACTGCCGGTCCGGGAGCAGACCGGACTCCCCTTCTCCAGCACTCACCGCATGACCAATGATCTCGGCGAACGGGTGCCCACCATGCATGCCTGTGGCCATGACATCCACATGACGAGTCTGGTCGGCAGCGCCCGGGTGCTTTCCGGAATGCGAGCAGCCTGGAAGGGAACGGTGGTCTTCCTTGGACAACCTGCCGAAGAACGGGGTGTGGCTAAGAAATTCAAACGGCCAAACATGCAGCTAGGATCAACTCCGGCCGCCTGCAAGTGAAATTAGCCGCTGCTTTATTCTTCAATTTCAACGCGATGTTCGAGGGTTCCAGCGCCTGGGCCAGCAAGAATGAACTCGCCTACAAGTTCTGACCGTGTGTGGGCAGGGATATTGATCCGAGCGATGGTCACTCGTCCGGAGTCTTGTCCTTTTGAACGCGGATTGAGAAAGGTTTGGGTCCAAGTTGGGCTCACACCCGTGCCGCGGTACGCGATTGGCGATTCTCCATCGGCAGAAATAGACAAGGACACTGTGCGGGGTTGGTCGCCGTTGTTAAGGATTTCAACAGGGTGAGAATATTGAACCGCCCAATTTCCCCAATTGGGCAGACGCCATGTGTTGAAATCGGGCAGATACCAGTGGTAGCGCGCCGACACCATCATGCATCTCCTCTCGCCCCAAGGCCATGGTTGCGGCCATTGGGACGCACAATGCGACGCACTTCCTGGAAGAATGAGGTTAATTAAATCCGAAACTATCGCTCGTTTGCGTTTCGGATTTGAGTCTTGTGGATCTGGGGCAATGTGCGTGACCCAAGAAGATTCGGTGAGAGGATGAGCTCTTCTGCGCAGTGCATTCCCCTGACAAGGCACGTGCCGTGCCAGGCTGCAATGTGATTTCTCTATCCCCTCTGAAGATAACTCGTGTTGAAAATATGCCACAGGCAGAGGCCCGATGGGGGTTAGGTCATCAATTGAGAAACGGGCACCTTGTAACCGGACCGCAGAGGTTTTTGCGACTCCTTTGTAGACAAGGCTTTCATGGACACCCCAAAGAGTGCGCTGAGAATACTGGGAAGGTTTGAGTTTATCTGCCGGTAAATTTCGAAAGACAATTTCGTCAAGCGTCAGTTTCCCCTTGAGAATCTTGAAATCAACAACCCCAGCGAAGAATTGGCCAGGACGGATCTTCTTTTCTGCGGTGGTACCCAAATAGATGCGTGAGTTCGGCAAGATGGTGATTGTCGACGGAGTGCGTCTCTCGTTCAGAAGAGTGGTGAATTCGTTTCCTCCCCGGCGCGCGCTACTTTCTTCCAATGCATCACCTTCAAGCAGGATCACTGCGGGCTCCGAGTTCGTGTTGGTCAGCATTAGGGTCGACGAGATGCTGCGCGGCATCATATTGCGGTGTTCCCACCACGCTCGATAATTTCCAGCTGCAAGAGTCTCGATGTGAAACAGGCGAGTTGCGCATTCTCGGGATCCGGACATCTCGTCTGCAAGGTCGCATGCTTCACGTGATTCCCAGAGAAACTCTGGGTTGTTCATAAATAAAAGAATGCGGTTTTGTTTCTCATCAACTTCATATGAAATGACTGGCGGGGCCTTGGTTGCGATTTCAGGCGGTGCTCCCCGCAAGAGAGTGGGCTTTCCAGCCAGAATGCAAGCCACGCTGCAGTATGCAACTTTCACAAGCTCAGAAAGAATCTGTCGACGGTTACTGAAGGGTTGCAGCACGGGATTCCTTTCAATGGGAAAATCTGCGAGAGTCGAGCAAGCCGAGTGGAAGTTTAGCCAAACGGATTCAGGATGCAAAAGATGAATGCAACGCTTGAGAAGATTCGTTCACTTCAAAATGCGTTATCCGCAGAGTCGCGAGAAGGGGGCGAGCATTATAGCCTTGGGCAATTGCTGCGTTTCCTGGAGCCGCTTGAGCTGGCTTTGGCCGGGCTGTTTTTTTCGGTCCCGTTTCTGCAGCCGATTCCACTCCCCGGCTTAAGTACGCCTTTCGGAGGTGTTTTGGCCGTGATGGGCGGATTGCAGGTGTTTGGCTTGGGCCATGCTGCTTTGCCGCGAAGCCTTCGTGATCGGCAAATAGAAACTGCGACAATTCAAAAAGTCCTTCTTTATTGTGAAAAGCTTCTTTGTTCGTTGAACTGGATTCCATTTTGGAGTTTGCCAAAGTTCCTGAGCGTGCTTGCTCGTCCGCGGGTGCTTTGCTGGCATATTATTTTCATGTCCGTCATGCTTGCATTGCCGCTTCCGATACCACTGAGCAACAGCATTCCAGCCTGGGGAATTGTTTTTACCTGCCTTGCAATGCTGGAATCTAATGCTCTTTTTGTAATTATTTCTTATGCATTACTTGTCGCGAATGGTGTTTTTTTTACAGCGCTTTTTTATCTGGCAGCGAAGTTGATGCTCAGTGAAGGAGCTCGACATGTTTTTTCTCTACAAGGAATTGAGCATCTAAAAGAGCTCCTTCAGAATTTGTTTTTTTGAATTTGAGCCTGTGAATGAATCTTGAAAAGAGGATGTGAAAGCGATGTCCGACCAGCCAATTATTATCGGAATTCTTCAAGCATCTCTTGCTCCGGTGACTGTGATTTCAGGGGCAGGATTGCTTTTAGGGGCAATGACCAATCGCTATGGCCGGACATCTGATCGCATTCGAACATTGATGCGCGAATATCGAACACGGGAGCATGATAAACGCGCTGCGGCGGCCATCGTAACTGAAGTCGTTATCCTCTATCGGCGAGCTCGCCTGATTCGCACCGAAATTATTGCAGTCGCAATCAGTATTTTTTGTGTTTCCATCACAATCTTTTGTTTGTTTTGGGACCTAGTCTACGGCCCTGAGCTCGACAAACTCGCCCGGGTCTTCTTTCTTTTGAGTTTATGTTCTTTGATTTTTGCAATGCTCTTTTTCATTGCTGATATTGTCGCTTCGCTCAAAGCGCTCCGGGTGGTGCTGAGCGCCGAGCCCGAGTTGTTTGATGCTTGCAGTCAAAAGATCCGTTGGTTGAAGCAAGTTGATTTGGGTGAGGAAAAGGATACCTGACAACGGAGTGGGCGATGCAGATTTTCGCACCGCAAAAAATAATTCCGCTTGGTCTGGCGAGTCTCGGCGACAGTTGGCTCAGCGAAACAATCTTTTTGGAAGGTGATGAATACTTCAATGCTCTGTTGAGCGCGATTTCGAACGCTCGTACGCGGGTTTTTCTTGAGTCTTATATCTTTGAAAATGAACATCTTGGCATGAAAGTGTTGACGGAGCTGCAAAGCGCCCACAAGCGTGGCGTTGATGTGCGATTGTTGGTTGATGGAGTTGGATCTTCGCAATGGATTTCAAGCGGCATATTTTCGCAACCGCAATTCAATTTCGAGGTGCGAGTTTACCATCCTTTGCCTTGGCAGATTTTTCCTGGGCTTGTGTCGCCTCGCGGGCCCGGAGTTACTTGGTTGGGGCGGCTTTTTGCTTATGCCAACAGCCGCAACCATCGTAAGGTTTGTATCATAGACGACGCGCAAGCTTTTGTTGGTAGCTTCAACGTCAGTGATGTTCATCTTCGATCTGTGTTTGCAGATAAAGCTTGGCATGATGTTGGAGTCTGCGTGCGCGGATCTCCAGTTGAAGTCCTCGTCGCCGCTTTTCAAAAATCTTGGCGACGCTCTTGGAAAATGCAAAACCACCATGCCTTGAAACCAGCATTTGAATTTCCAAAGAATAAGCAGTTCGAACAAAGTACTTTGGTTATTCGAAATGACGGTCGTGCGCTGCGCCACAAGGCGCTCTCGCGCCGGCTTCGGATGATGCGGCAAGCCAAAAAAAGGCTATGGCTTGCGAATGCCTACTTTGTTCCCAGCGGCTCGGTGCTGCGAGCCCTGACTTCTGCTGCCCAGCGGGGCGTGGATGTGCGCTTGCTCTTGCCGCAATCATCCGACGTAAGCTTTATGCCTTGGGTTGCGCGAGCTTTTTATGCCCAACTTGTTGCTCAAGGCGTGAAAGTTTACGAATATGAACCACGCATTTTGCATGCCAAAGTTATGCTCATCGACAACTTTGCAACAATTGGTTCTTCCAATTTGAATCACCGCAGCTTGTTGCACGATAGCGAGTTGGACGTCATAGTTTCGACTCGACAGTCGGTTGAGCACTTGCAAAAGATGTTTGAACGGGATTTTGCCGAGGCGCGCAAAGTGAATCCGCAGATGTCTGAGATTCGCAATCTTTGGCAAAAATGGATTGTGAAGCTGCTTCTCTATTTTCGTCACATGTTGTGATGGAGTTTTTGATGCGGGTTGTGACTTACAATATTCATAAAGGTTTTTCGATTGCTAACAGGCAGTTTGTTTTGTCTGAGATGCGCAACGCTCTGCATCATTTACGGGCTGATATTGTTCTGCTGCAAGAAGTTCAAGGTGAGCACCGGCGCAAAGCCCGGGTCGTACCAAAATGGCCCTCGTCTGAACAACATGTTTTTCTGGCTGATGGGCATTTTGATTACAAAGTTTATGGCCGTACTTGGGATGGTTGGGATGGTCACCATGGCAATGCTGTGTTGAGTCGTTTTCCAATTATTTACTCAAATAACATTGATGTTTCGAATGTGTTCTTTCAGAAACGTTCACTCTTGCACGTGGTTGTGCTGGTTTCTCCCGAGCGTCCACCGGTCCATTTTATTTGTCTCCATTTTGATTTGCATCAAAAGGGGCGTTTGAGTCAGGTCGAGCGTCTCGTGGAGCGCATCGAGCAAACCGTGCCTCATCACACTCCGCTCGTAATTGGGGGTGATTTCAACGATTGGCGAGGACAAATTTCTGCGCATCTTGAGAAAGGCTGCGGAGTGTCTGAGGTTCACAAGAATCTGCACGGCTCTTATGCACGCTCGTTTCCGAGTGCATTCCCGCTGCTGCCCTTAGACAGGGTTTATTCGCGGGGCCTTGAATGTCTTTCCGTAAAATGTTTGAGCGGCCCGCCGTGGACTCAATTGTCCGACCACGTGCCGCTCGTCGCAGATTTCGAATTTCGCGAAACTCTTACAAGCCCAGGTTGAACGCCACCGGCGCTTTCGCAGCTGGAGTTGTTGCGTCGGCATAAGAGGCTGCCAGCTTTGTTAGGTTCGCCTCGGCAATAGCTCGCTCGGAAGCAGAGAGGCCGTCAGCAGGCTGAGCGTTCTTCACGCGATCAAGTGCACGATTGATGTCAGCAACAGCCTGCAGACGTTCACTGTCTGGAATCTGGGCTTGCATGTCGAGCAACTTCAGCGCGGTCTTCATTATGCCCTTCATTGGTTTCTTAACCATGTCCGGCAGCGGAACGATTAAGTTTTCCAAAACCGTTGTCCCTTCAATCAAGCCTGCAACCACATAACTCACGGGATTTCCAACATCTCCTTGATTGCAGTCAAAGCGTTTCGCCATGTCTTCGTCGGTGCAGAAGGCCAATTTCTGTGTTGGCTTTTCTCCAAAATAACCCCAGCGAATTGCTGCATGATCATACGAGCCTGGCACCTTGCGAGCATTTGTGACGAAGCCCGGTTCGTAATCCATCACCGAGCTCGAAATTCCATTCGAATCGATGACCGTTGAGCCTGCAAAGTTGTGGCGCAGGCCAAGCGAATGTCCGAACTCGTGCATGATGACGCTAAAGTAATATCCTTTTATGTATTCATCGGCGCTCTTGGTGTTGGTGTCTGCAAAGAACGACACCACTGGGTTTTCGCCAGCGCCTTCAACCAGCGGGACGTTGCCGATTTTACCAGACAACTTGTTGAACTGCGGAGCCGCTTCTGTTGTGTATTTATAGATTCCGTCGAAGTTCTTAAGAGTCGTGCTGCCATTGATCAAAATTTGTGTTGCGAGAACCTCTCCTGTCACTGGATTCGCCATCGTTGGTGCATAACCAGCCCACGGAACTTCCTCGTCGAGGCCATCAATCCACTTCACAACATTGTAGCGTGGGTCGCCAAGATCAATGGCGTCGCCTGCGACTTCGGCTCTGAAAGCTGCGAATCCAAAAGAAATGTTCCAGCTTTCAATT
This sequence comes from bacterium, assembly GCA_009918675.1. Classification (GTDB taxonomy): domain Bacteria; phylum Bdellovibrionota_B; class Oligoflexia; order Silvanigrellales; family Silvanigrellaceae; genus RFOM01. The sequence goes on along the minus strand of RGDM01000040.1, from coordinate 19,195 downwards.
GCCCGTTTTGCGACGTCTGCGTAATCGGAAGGGAAGCCCTTCAAGTAGACAATTTGCTGAGCAGGTTTTCTAGAACTCACATCAATTTTGTAGTGAGCAATAGGCATGTTTTCTTCGCTCGAGGTACCGCGGGATGCAGGGAAATAACCAATGTTTTGTGCCAGGGATTCGCCAACACTGCGGGAAAAAACGGTGGGTATCTTTGCCTGACGCTTGAGGAAGACCCGCAATTTCACTTGCCCTGTGCGGCTTTGCTCTCCGCTTGCCGGAGCTTTGGCAGTTTTAAAAGTCACCGTGTGAACAATGTCGGCGATCACTGTGTCAGCGTCTTGATCAACCTTTACAACTTGCGGTTGCGCGGCTGTTTGCCAACTTCCGGCATCACGCCCAGCATCTGCGTCGCTGACAGCTCCGCCATACTGATTCCAAAGGTTCAATTCATTGCCTGCCGATGAAAAATCAACTTCGATTTGTCCATTGGAGGTTTCGTTCACGTCAAATGCGAGCAACATTGCCAAGCCAGAACGACCTTCGCTTGCAACAATAAGCTGCGGTTTGCCTGTGGCGTTTTTTGAAAGAATCAATTGGCTTTCGACGGGGCGAAAGTTCAGGTTGAGAGCTGTGCTGAAGAACCCCTTTGTTTCTATGACGTTCAAGCCGAAGAGGAATTTATCTTTGAGGTCGCGTTTTTCAAGAATGGCTTTTGTGGGAGTGGTTTTGACAAATTTGACGCGAGATTGCGAGTCATCTTGTCGCTGACACGCGGTGCCGAGAGTGGCCAACGACACGACTGCGAGGAGGGAATTTTTCGCGAAGGAAAAGTTTGTCATTGCACATCCCCAAATCGAGAAAGTAGGGTTCCGAGTTCCGAAAGTCGCTCAGCGCGAGGACTTGCCGACCGGCCAGTCATAGCTAGGAACGGATGCACGACAAGTCAACGACAATCTAAACGTGCGAGGAATAATTATAATGCGTAGTCTTATCAGTTCCTTATCTAATGCAAATAAAGCGCTGTGGCGAGCCATTCAGGCCGTCGCCATGGACATTGATGGAACTTTAACCTCGCAGGGAACATTTCCGGCTGAAGTTGTGAAAGCGCTTTATGAGCTAAGAAGTAGCGGGCTTAAATTAGTTCTCGTGACCGGGCGTCCGTCGGGCTGGGTGCAAGCGCTTGCGAGTTATCTTCCCGTGGATGCTGCCATAGCCGAAAATGGCGGAGTTGTTTTTCTGGGACGGGAATCGGCTCCTTTCGTGCGCAATCCAATTGATGCGACTTTTACTCACACCGGTGCGGCTGACTTTCGCCCGCCGCTGAAGACAATGTTCGAAAGCCTCCTGAATAAATATCCCTTCTTGGAGATCACTGAAGACAACGTCTACCGACTCAGCGACTACACTTTTAAAGTCAAAGATCTGTCTTCTGAAATGTTGTTGAAGATGAAGACTATTGTTGAGAGCTGCGGGCTGGCGTTTACTTGGTCCACAATTCACGCGCATATCATGCCGCAAGGTCAGCAAAAAGGTGCAACTCTGCAGTGGCTTTTGCAGCAATGGAATATGTCTTCTCATCCAGCTCATACGACCTTGACTGTTGGCGATAGTCCGAACGATGTGACGCTGTTTGATAACCAAAGATTTCCGTGCTCTGCTGGAGTTGCAAATATTCTCAAATATCGTGCTCTGATGCCCAACTTTCCACAAGTTATTAGCGGCGGTTTGGAAGGAGATGGATTTGTTGAAATTGCGCAAACGCTCTTGCAATTGAGAAGTGAGAAACCTTGAGTCGTTTCCCTGAGCAAATAAGTCATCAGAAGCCAATCATCCTCTTTTCCGATGAGCATTGGCTTGTCGTCGACAAGCCTTATGGTTTGCCCACTCACGGTGGAGACGCAGGCGATGTTGGCATCCAAGAATGGCTTGAACTTCATCTCGGCTTCAAAACATATGTTTGCTCCCGCCTTGATAAAGGCACCACCGGAGTTTTGATTTTTGCCCGCACGGCTCAAGCGAGCGCTGTTGCTGAGCGAATTCACACCGACGAGTCGTCGCAAAAAACTTATTTTTTTCTCGCAAGCAAGAATGTCTCTGCTGAAAAAGGTGAGAATTGGTTGTGTGAATTGCCGCTTGATGGGAAATCCGCGCGGACGGAATTTCACTTTGAAAAGAAAATTTCCGAAGGCGTATTTCTTTATCGTGCGACCATCTTTCGCGGTCGCATGCACCAAATCCGCAGACATGCAGAAGCTTCAGGATGTCCTTTGTGGGGCGATGTTGAATATGGTGGCTGCGCCGCTCCGCGCATCGCATTGCATTGCGCAGAGTTGCAATGGCCTGGCATAGCAAAGCCAATCCAATCGCCTTTGCCATTGTCGTTTACTTCCGAAGTTCATCGCCTTGGACAAACAGCTTTGCAAGCCCAAGTGGCCTATGAAAGACGTGGTCAATGGTTATCTTCGATTTCCTCGGCGTGGCGGATAGTTCAACGCGGCGAATTGACCAACTTCGATATTTCACTCGATGTCTACGGCAACTTCGCCTTGGTTTGGATCTATGATGATTCTTCGCGCGATAATTTATTCTTAGCAACATCATCTCTGCAAAATATTTTGCGAGAGAAGCATGCTGTGACGGGGTTCGTTTTTCGTAGAATTAGCAAGAATCCGCATAAAAAAGGCCTCATTCAAGAGCAATGGTGTGAAGGGGTTGAGCCACCGGAAAGCTTCTCGGTGTTTGAACATGATTGGCAGGCCGAGGTTTCTCTCACGCAGCGACAACACGTCGGGCTGTTTCTTGATCACCGCGACAACCGCCGGCGGGTTGAAAAAATTGCAGCTGGAAAACGAATTGCGAATCTCTTTTCTTATTCCTGTGCGTTTGCTGTTGCGGCCGTTAAGGCTGGCGCAGAGGTGGTGATGAATGTGGATGCTGCCGCAAGCGCACTCAGCTTAGGTAAGAGAAATTTTGAATTGAATGGTTTGTCTGAATTGCGCATCGGTAAGTTTATCGAGCGCGATGTGCGGGTCTGGTTAGAAAAACAAATTCAGAAATGTGATCGTGGTGAAGACCTTGGTTGGGATATTATCATCTGTGATCCGCCAACTTTTTCTTCGACACAAGATGCAGGTGTTTTTCACGTCGCTAAGGAATGGAGCGAATTGGCGCAGGGCTGTGCGCGTCTTTTAAAGAGGGATGGCGTTTGTTTCTTTTCAACAAATTGCCAAGCTCACGAGCGTGCTGGATTCGAAAGAGAGCTGCGCAAGTCATTTTCCGTAGTGCAAAGAGTGCGACCGCCGCTGGATTTCCCGGAAATCACAGGGCGGTCGCACGCACACTTCTTTGAGTGCAGAAATACTCAACTCGTGTAAGAGTTACTTTTTCTCCTCAACTTTTGGCAGTTCTTCAGTAAAGGAAGTCAAAGTTGGCAAGCCTGTCATGTCCAAAATAGCTTTCGCCTTCACGTAGCCTTTATAAGGTGCTGTACCTTTCAACTGAGCATAGGTGAGCTTTGGAACCGAAGAGCTGAAGGTTGTGATTGCAGAGCAATCGCTTGAAGATTTTGCAGTGAGATCGGTTGCAGATGCGCAGACGGTGACTTCTGCGTCACCGCATTCTTGCGCGGTTGCATCGTTGCCACCATTGGTTCCTGCATCGTGAAAGCGGCCAGTTCCATAAACAAGACTCGCATTTGCCTTGAGGCGCACACCGCAGCCGACGCCAGAGAAGGGCTCTTCATAGCTTTGCGCATCGTTCAGGCGTCCGGTGCCGCCAACAGCCATTTCAAAGTTAGCATTGGTTTTGTCGCCCAAAATATACATCCACGAGCTGTGCTGTTTGGCTGTGTCAGTGATGGAGGGTTTTGGAAGCGTGATCTGCCACACTTCGGCTTTGGTGCTTGTGTCATCAACCTTGCCCAAAGTGACCATTGTAGGAATTGTGTCGTCGCCCGCTTTTTGCACTTCCGCAAGATAAGAGAAGCCGTCTTTGCGACCGAAGAGCACCGTGAGCGTGCCGCCGCCGGTTTGTGCCATGTCTTCCTTGCACGAGAACCAGAAGCTCGCGCTACCTGTGAGAGTGTTGCTGCTGTCAGGAAGTTCGCTCAGAGCCCATTCCTTGGGAGCTTCTGTGACACACTTGCGTGCGCCGGATTTATGACGAGTGTCGAGCTCTGCAAGGCGCTCGTCGACCTTTTTCAGGCGATACATAAAGTCGGTTGGACCAGGGCTGAAAAATCGTGTTTTAACTTCTTCAAGCTCTTTTCCAGCTGCCAACTCGTAGGTTTCTGTGAGCCCTGCCGCTTGAGAGCCGGCTGCGAGTCCTGCAGGGGCGCTTGCTTTAATCGGCACTAAAAGTTGGCCCATGCCAATAGGGTCGCCTTTAGGTGAGACCTTTTTGGAGCATCCAGCGACAACTCCAAACACAGTTGCAAGTCCGGCACCACCAACAACCAAAAGCGACTTATTGAGATTAGAACCAAAATTCATGGAGACCCTCCTTTAAAGTGAAATTTGACAACTCTGTTCTTGAAAACCGAGTTGATTGGCATTGATTCTAACTTAGAAGCCTGATTGGTACGTTCCCCGAATTTGAGAAAAGCTTTGCATTTTCCGCCAAAGAGAAAAGTGTGATAAAAAATTGACTCTGAAATGATTCGGAAGGGGCGTCTGATGCAAACGAGTGCTGAAAAGCAAGCGATATTGTTTGGTTCACATCGCGGAGCGCTGCGTTATTTGCTTGTAAAAGACGCTCACTTTGCCCACGAAATTTGCACTCGCAGCAAATTAGAGGTCAACGAGCTCCTCACCACAGATAGACCAGTGGATCCTCAGGTTGTTGATTGTTTATGGCAGCGGATCGAATTTTTTGCTCGGAAAGAGTATTCGCTTTGGCTCGATGCGGGTCGTCTCTTTCAGCTGCGTGATTTGGGCGAGCTGGCGTGGCTTATTTACTATGCGGAAAATTTTCACGCAGCTATCTCTGCATTGCAAAAGTTCGTTTTGAAGGGCGAAGTTGAAATCGAGACAGTGGGCGACAAAACACTCGTGAGTCTTTCAGCAAACCAGAGCATGAGCGGGCTGATGGTTCAGTATTTTGTTGCTGGATTTCTTGTGAGCATGACAGGACTTGGGATCCCGCAGAATTTGATCAAAAAGATTTTTTTACCTGAGTGGGTTGCTCCGACTGATGAATTCGAGTGCAAGCAATGGATTGAGCAGGCCCGCAAAGAGTTTCGAGTTCCTGTCTCATTTACCGGCAAGAAAATAGTTTTTAAGCTTGAAAGTAAAATTCTCTCTGTAAAACTTCGAACTGCGGATCCTGCGATACACGCGTTCTTTAAGAACAGGCTCGATAAATGTGAATTGCCTGAAGAGTCCGGCAAAGACACTGAAAACGACTCTAAGCTTGTAGCACAGCTCAAAAAAAGCATTAAAGCGGGTTTGAACTCGTCGCGACTCGATGCAAAGAATATCGCCGAGAGCGTGGGGGTTTCGGTGCGGACTCTGGAGCGCACTCTTGCGCGCCAGAATCTAACGCTGCGTTCTTTGAAGCAACAAATTCAAAAGGAAACCGCGACAGAACTCTTGCAAATAGGCTTCAGGGCAAAAGAAGTTGCAGCTCAAGTTGGTTTTTCCGACGTGGCTGCATTTTCGCGCGCCTACTGTGGCTGGACAGGCAGGCCACCCTCACAGATAAGGAAACAACTTTAAAATGTCTCTTCAAAATACGGCAAGAAATGTTTATTCCTTTAACTCTTTTGGCAGCCGAGCATTGGTGCGTTATTTGCTTGTCGAGCACCGCTCTTCTTTGTTGGCTGCTCTGGATTCCGTAGCTCTTTCACCCGATGAACTGCTGCAAGGGAATCGGGTTTTGAGTGGACAAGAGCAGGCCCCAATTTGGGGACTCGCTTGTCAACTGAAGATGAGCCATCCTCTCCTCGCTTTCAAAGCTGCAAAGCTTCACGACCTGCACGACTCCGGTCTACCAGCAATTCTTGCTCGGAGTTGCGCAACTCCAAGAGACGTTCTCGAGATTCACCAAAAATATCTTAAAAAAATGGATTCAGAGGGTGTTCTTTCTGACGTTGTTGTTGAAGCAGAGACAGTCTCTTATGTCTTTAAACTTTTATCGCAGTACCCTGCCGCAATTCAGGAGTATGCACTTGCGACAACCTGGATGGCGCTGACTGCTTTGTCTCCAGAAGCGCAGTCTTGCGTTGTGACGATGGAATTTCCAGGTTCTGTTGAGGCGCATGGGTTGACGCCTGTTCATCTCGAGAGCATCAAAAACGACTATGCAATTGAGCCAAAATTTTCTGCAGGTCGGCTCGCTCTTGTCTTGAAAAAGACCTTCCTTGATATTGCAATTCCAACGGTTGATCCGGGTTTGCGCATCATGCTTGAGCGCAAATTGCGAGTGCTTGCGGGCGATACGTTGGCTGAAGATACGGAAGAATTGCGCTCACAGGTTTTTGCAGCAATCTTACAATTGCGCACTTTGCGGCAAGCTGTGAGTCTTGAGTCGGTCTCGGAATTTATGGGAGTAAAGTCTGAGACGCTTTCCTACGCTCTTCGTTCGCATGGAATCTCTTTTCAGCGTTTGAAAGCAATTGTCGAATGAAAAATGAAACGAATTTCTGACCTGTTCACAACTTGCTATAGAGCACTTCCCAGCGCTCTTGCAGCGAGGTGAGTTCGCTTTCCAATTGACTCACTCGTTTTTGTCTTTCTTGGAGTTCAGTAAAAGCGAGCCCTGCGCTGTAGCCTGCATTGAGTTGTTCTGTTGCGGCGGCGAGTTTTTCTTCTAATGGCGGAATTTGCCCTTCGATTTTGTCGAGCTCTTTTTTCTCGGCAAAAGTGAGTTTGGGCTTGTTGAGTTTGTCGGCGCTTTCGTTCTCAGTTTTTGCAATTTTCTCAGCCGACTTTTTTTCCTCTTTGGCAGCCGATGTCTTTGCAGGGTTCAATGCGCTCAAAAGTGAAAGTGCTTGTTCGAGATCCGGAACGAGCGTCCATTGATAGCTTTCGCCGTCCTTGTCTTTTTTGCTCCCTGAAAATGCAAGAATATGGGTCGCGACCCGTTGAATAAAATAGCGGTCGTGGCTTGTGAAGACCACTCCCCCGGTAAAGTTCACCAGTGTTTCTTCCAGGCCTTGCAAGGTGGGAATGTCGAGGTCGTTGGTGGGCTCGTCGAGCACCAGAGTATTGGCTTGTTCAAGCATCATGCGCGCCATCAAAACCCGCGCCTGTTCGCCGCCCGAGAGGTTTTTAAGGCTGCGTTCTGCGTCGTGGCGTGAGAAAAGGAATTTCTCCAAATAGCTCATGATGTGCACGTAGCCTTGGCTGGTGTGAACGAAATCTCCTTCGGGGCATATGGAAGAACGGACTGTTTTGTTCGGGTCAAGTTCTTTGCGATGCTGATCAAAATAGCTGATTTTGATGAGGTCGTGTCGCTTGCAGAGGCCGCTTTCGGGTTGCAATTGTCCAGCAAGCAGACGTAGCAAATGAGTTTTGCCACAGCCATTCGGCCCAACAATCGCCAGGCGCATGCCAGGTTTCAGCTTGAATGAAAGCTGTTTCATGAGAAGTGGCTTGCCCGCCCCTCCTGGGTGGGCAAGGGTGATGCCTTCGAGGTCAAAAAGGAGCTGTGAACCAAGATTTTCTTTGACAGAAATCCAGTAGTCTGAGGCGTCTCTTTCGCGACTGTCCATGGCCGCCGCAAAATTTAATTCAACTTTTGGCTTGTCAGAAGCTTTGCGTTCTGCCGACTTCAAGTTGACTTCGAGCACTGCCGCGCGATTGATGCGCGCTGTTTGTTTGGTGGTGCGTGCGGCTGGTCCACGGCTCAGCCAAGCTAATTCTCGACGCATCAGATTTGCCAGACGTTGATTGCGTGTGCGTGCTTCTTCCATACGACGCACTTTTTCAACTGCGTGCGCTTCATAGTTTCCGCTGTAGAATTGAATATCGCCCGCAGAGATCTCGAGAATGCGGTTGGCCATTGTGTCGAGCAAAGAGCGGTCGTGTGAAACGATTGCCATCGCAATGGGTTCGGGTTCTTCGTCGAGCAAAGGTACTCCAAGCATTTGAAACCCTGATTCAGAGAGTTCAAGAAGGATGTCCTCAAGCCATTCCACCGTTTCAACATCGAGATGGTTGGTGGGTTCATCGAGCAAAAGAAGTTGCGGTTGGCTGATGAGAGCGTGAATGAGCTGAAGTCGTTTTTGCTGTCCTCCGGAAAGATGGCGAACCTGCCTGTCGGCAAGTTCCTCAAGTCCGGCAACGCGCACAGCGCCGCCCATTGCATTGGGAATGTCGACACTGCGCGAGTGTTCGGCGTCGAGCGTGTGCTGAAGTTTATCAAGTTCTGAGAGCCATTTTTCGTCGCCGCCCAAATCCGGATTTTCTTCGAGTTTGGCAAGGTGATTCTCGTATTTGCTTTGCGCTTTTTGGGCTGCATCCGTGCCAAAAATGCTTTTGAGCTGGGTTGTCAAAATGTCGCGTACGGTGTCTTCTGCGGCAAAAGAAATCGCCTGGCTCACATAGGCTTTGCGAAGTCCGGTACGCCAGGCCACATGTCCGGAATCTGCTTTGCCAAGTCCCGCAAGAATTCTTAGGAGAGTCGATTTACCCGCACCGTTGGGGCCAACAATTCCCAATCGATCTCCCGGATGCAGTGTGAGCCCCAAGCCTTCAAAGAGCGTGGTGACACCAATGCGAACCGCAAGGTCCTGGCTTGTGAGCAGGGGGGATTGAGTGATAGCCATAGGGTGTCAATCTCCTTTGAAATCAGAAGCGGGCCGTATTTTAGGCGCGCAGCGGAGGCTTTGTATGAAGCTGTACTTTTCTCCTGGGTCTTGTTCAATGGCTTCGCATATTTCTTTGCGTGAAGCCGGTGTTTCCTTTGACCTTGCGCGGGTCGACCTGCGCACTGGAACCGTTCATGGCCAACCCTTCAAAGAAGTGAACCCTAAAGGTTATGTTCCTGCACTGCAGCTGGAAAATGGTGAGCTACTGACAGAAGGTCTTGCGCTGTTGAATTATATCGCGAGCAAAAGCACAAACGGCGAGCTTTTGCCGAAGCAGGGGTCGTGGGAATTTTTTAAAGCGCTTGAGTGGTTGGCTTTCATTTCCACCGAGCTCCACAAAGGCTTTAGTCCACTTTGGAATCGAAACAGCTCGGAATCGGAGCGCGTCAATGCTTGGGAGCGACTCTCTGGCCGCATCACTCTTGTGGACGAACAGCTCAAGCGAACGAACTATTTGCTCGGCGACTCATTTTCTGTTGCTGACGCCTACTTGTTCACTGTCCTCAATTGGGCTGGCATGCTCCAATTGAGTCTTGAGCAGTGGCCCGCTGTGACTCGCTTTATGGACACCATGAAAAACCGCCCCCATGTGCAGGCAGCACTGGAGGCCGAAGGGGTGAAATCCTGAGGCTGAGTTTTTAGAGGCTGATGTCGCCTAAATCAGTGACTTCGCCTTTTTTGACTGAGAAATTTACAGTTTTGGCGGGTGAATTACCAAGACTGATATTGATTGCGTAGTCACCTGGCAACAGCGTGTTGAAGAGCAATCCAGCTGACGAGCGTGGGCGGAATGGCTTCACGGTTTTGTCTTCGCCGGTGAAATCTTCAAGCGAGTTACTGCGCATTTGAACGATGCGGTAGCTGATCTCAGTCGCTTGTTGATTCACAAAGCGCCCACGCACACCTTGTTCAAGCGTGCGGCGGATAAGGGTTTTCCAGGCGCTTTCCTGGCGTTTGACAGTGATGTCGCGCCACCGCTGATGCGACGGCTGAAAGCCCTGCATGCGCGAGTTGATTTCCATTGCAAATGAAACAACTCCTGCTTCGCGAAATTGCCAGTCGGCATCTGTGCCATCTGCTTCGTAAAGAAGTTCAGGAGGAGTGCCCAATTCATAAGTATTCTTGCGCCCAGAGTCGTCTTCGAGATTTGCTTTTATGTCTGCACCAATCGACTTGAACAATTCGAGCGATGGGTTTTTTTCCGAGCGACATCCGTAAGGATACAGAATCATTTCGCTGAATGAGTGATAGCTGATATTTGCGACAGGCTTTTCAGCTTGCACCAAAGACATCATTGCATTTGTTTCAGGTTCGCTGGCTGCTCCTGGGCCGCGATAATTGTCGGCAAACTTGCCTGTGCTTGAGCCATTGCACGCGCCCCAAAGGGTTGGATAATTGCGATTGATGTCCACTCCATACGTGCGACCATCCGACTCCCATGCATTCTTGCGCCACATGGTTTGCCCTTCGTGAACAAGCTGATTGCCATCAGGATTGACCTGCGGAACAACAATAATCCGCGCTGTTTCAAGCCAATGGGTTATTTCTTGATCATTTCCAAAACCGCGCAGAAGAACTTCGGCGGCGTGCATGACAACTTCGGTCGTCATGACTTCACGGGCGTGATGCATTGCATTGAAAAGGATGGTTGGTCGGTTTGTGTCGTTGGGTTCTGATGAAATGATGATCGCTTGAATAGGGCGCTTTCTTCGCGTGAATCCAATCGTCTTCAGGGAGGTGATCGCAGGATAGGTTTGCGAAAGAGACGAGAGTTTGTCGAGAACCTCGCTGGGTGTCAGATAAGGTTCAAGCGCTTCTCGGTTGAGCTGAGCATTGAGTGGTGAGAATTCAATTTGGAATCCAAGCGCTTTGAGTTTGTTCATATCGCGTGGCAGTAGGCCCACTTCTGCGATTCCCTGTTGCAGAGAAACGCCAAGAATATCGAATTGGGAGAGGTCTTTCAGATCCTCTGCGCGACGGATTGGGTCATGAGAAATTCGAACGCTGACAATTTGCTTGCCGGAGTCGCTCTGTGCGGATTGCGAGCCAACTATCAATAAACTGCTCAAGCACAATGCCGCAGCAAATGCTGAATTCATGCGTGTACTCTTGCGTTTTGAACCGCGGGTGTCGTGAATCATACGACCTCCAAGCAAAAAAAGGGTGGCTAACGTGCCACCCATTGTGCCGATAATTCAACAATCGTCAAACAAACCAAGCTTATTTTGCCGAGAGGGCCAAGCTCAGAACAGTGTTGACTTGCAGAGTTGCAAGACGCTGCATGAAGTCTTTGTTGATTTTGTCCATCAAGTCGCATTGTTTGTGGTAGCAAGGGTTGTAGTCGCCGCCGAAGAAATTCTCAGAGAGGATGAGTGCTGGAATGTTCTTGTTCCAGAACGACGCATGGTCTGAGCGGTTGGTACAAGCGGCAACTTTCTTCATGTTGAGACCAAGATTGGTATTGAGCTCATCAACAACGCGTGTGAGCGGCTTGCTGTCTGCTCGGTCACAGTCCATTGAGTGAAATGCGAGGTCGCCATTGCTGTCGAAGCCAATCATGTCGGCTTGCACAACCCCCAGAATAGCATCTGGCATGGAGATTTGGTTCGCGTATGCACGTGAACCAATGAGGCCAAGCTCTTCTTGATCAAAGCCGACAAAGCGGATGGAAACTGGGAGAGTTGACTGCGCTGCAAGCAGACGAGCAGCTTCAAGCATGCCTGCTGTTCCGGAACCATCGTCATCAACTCCCTTATTGTTCACCGAATCCATGTGGCCTGAAATAATGATGAAGCGCGATCTGTCGGCACCCCAAAGCGTGCCCTCGACGTTTGCGCCTTTGTAGCCCATGTAGCTATAGGGAACCAATTTCGATTCAATGCCCAGATCTTGCAGCGTTTGCATGACATACTTTTGCGTGAGAACGCGATTTTCTGCGCCACCACGCTCGCTAATACGAGTTTCTTTGCCATCAAGCATAAATGGGCGTTGCCCCGACAGGGTGTCGAGGGTTTGAATGATGCGGTTGAGGTCCACTTGCAGGGCCTCTGTTTTGCTCACGGCACGCGGTTGCCAAGAGCGAGCTTCGCGGCTATCGCGCTCAAGTTTCCCTGCATTCACAACCATTGCATCATCAAGTGATACGGGCCAAACAAAGTTCATTGCTTGACTTTGCAGCTGTGTCGCATCTTCTGATTTGAGAAGATAAAGGCCGCGCTCACGTGTTCCCGCCACAAGCTGCCCGTGGGTGTGAGCTTGTCCTTCAACAAAAGCCAGGGTGTGACCCGCTGGCCATGGCAATTCAATCAGCGCACCAGAAAACTCTGAAGGGCGATTTTTCAGAACCAAAATCTGCTTTCCAGCTCCCAATTCGAATTGGCCAATTGTCGTAACCTGCGCGCGAAGAGGTTCGCTGCTTGCCTTGATATTCAACCAAACTGTTGTTGGCTGGGGATTGAAGTGCGCAATTGATAGCAGCGGGCCATGTCCCATGGCATCGGCTCGTTCACTCGCAAGACACAGGGTGAGTGCAAGTGCTGCAGTTGCGAGCGATGCTGTCTGGAAAAATTTCATTCCCGTTCCCCTTCGGAATTTGGCAGGTTGTTTGGTCGCGGTCTTCCAATGCATGAGTGCAGAGTAGTGCGCCCAAGGGGGGCAGAGCAACCCTCAGACAAAGGCCGCACCGGTAGAGTTCAAAATTTGCCATGCCACTAGAGTGTGAGCTGAGCCGGAACTTGGGTTGCCAAGCGCCTGACATGTCTACTCTCGATCAACTCAATGATATAATGATCTTACAGAAAATGCTGAAATGAGAGCATTTTTGTCCGATCCGAGCTTAAGCGGAAGGCAGTAATAATGAATGACTCTGCAGTCGATCTATACAAAAAGTTCCAGGTGGCTGAACCCGAACCCTTTGGCAGCAATCTCGATATTTTGATAGCCGACCCACAAAGCGACGTGAGGCTGATCCTCACCCACCATCTGCAAAAATTAGGTTTTGCAAATGTCCGTGTGGCCAAAGACGGGATGGCTGCATTGCTCGAAATGCGCCGGCAACCGGCAAATATTCTTTTGCTCAGCAATGAATTCGACGGCCCAACGGCGATGGATATCATTCAGGAGCTGCGCGAAGATCCATCGCTTCAACGCGACGTTGTGATCCTTTGTTCTAACCCCCTTGTCAAGCCTGAGGTGATGTTGGGCTTGGAAAGTGGTTTTGACGATTTCCTCATCAAGCCGATTATTCCAAACGAAATTATGCCAAAGATCAGGACTGCTCACCAGGTTTTTTCGAGTCATAAGAATCCTGAGCGGATCTATGAATTCGCAAAGATGGCGCTCAAACTCAATGAGCTGGATCACGCTGAAAATGTTTATTCGGAACTCGCAAAACAAACTCAGCATGCGGCTCGACCTTATGTTGGACTTGCTCGAATTGCGTTGCTGCGTGGGGATCCCAAAGGGGCTATGAATTTTGTCAAAACGGCAATTCAGAAAAACCCGAAGTATACGCATGCTCATTCGTTTTTGGGCGACCTTTATCTCGCGGAAAAACGCCTTGACGAAGCGCTTGCCTCGTATCGTGAGGCCATTGAGCTTAGCCCGCTCAATGTCGTTCGCTATGAAGTCGCAACTGAGGCTCTTTTGACTGCAGGACGGGTTGATGAGGCAATTTCAATCTTGGAAATTGCAACCCAGGCAAAATTTGAGAATCCATTCATCATTGAACGGCTTGGTTACTGTTACTTTCAGAAAAAAGAATATCAAAAAGCTGCGAAGTTTTTGCGGCAGGCAGTTCATGCCGAGCCTGACAATGTGAGCTTCATGAATTCGCTTGCAATTTGTTATCGTGACGCAAATCTTTATGACGAAGCTCTTGATACCTATAACGCAATCCTCAAGCGTGATAACGAGAACCGCTCGGTGATGTTTAATAAAGCTCTTTTGCTAAATATGATGAACCGCACAGAAGAGGCTATTAAGCTGCTTAAAAAGGTGCTTGCAAAGCACCCTGATTTCCAAAAGGCGAAGGAAAAAATTGTTGAGTTTGGTGGAACGCCTGACGCGGATTAAATCAAGCCTGCGCGCAAGCTAGACATCACCTGCGCGACACTTTCAACAGAATCAATTCCTTCAACACTTTTTCCAGCCTGCCAGAAGTCACTGTAGGAAAATCCCTTCATCGAGGCTTCCTTGAGTTTCCACAGCGATTGAGTTGTGTAGTACAAGCGCATCCAATGCTTGAAGCGCGGGTGGCGCAGCAAATAGCGGGCGAACGGGTTTGCCTTCAAACCCATTCGTTTCACCGATTCTGTGAGAATCACCGAAACGGGAACTCCGCTGATTTTTTCGGTGAGAACGATATCCGATTCATTCGCGGTGATGATGGCTTTTTTGTAATCCGCATGGGCAGTGCATTCTTGGGTTGCAATAAAGCGTGTTCCCATCTGAATTCCCTGATAGCCAATTGCAAGCGCGTGCCGCAAATCATTTGCGGTTGATAAACCGCCAGCTGCGATGAGCGGAATATTGAGACTTTCCATTTCCGCAAAAAGGGTTTCCATAGTTTGGTAGCCTGCATGCCCACCCGCGCGATTGTTGACACAGATGATTCCATCAACGCCGCTGTCGAGCGCCTTGAGTGCCCATTTCTTGTCAACGACATCATGGTAAACAAAGCCGCCAACAGCATGTGCCCGGTCAACCACCCAGCGTGGATTTCCAAGTGAGGTAACGAAAAAACGAACACCCATCTCGAGTGCAATGTCGAGATATTTTTCCATTCGGTCGCGATACATTTGTGAAGATTTTTCGGTGATAATATTTAGCCCAATAGGCTTTTTGGTGAGGCTTTGAATGTATTCGAGGCCGCTGCGAAATTCTTTTTTATGGACAAAAACAAGCGAAAGTGGCTGAATAATCCCAATTCCGCCAGCCTCTGAAACGGCAGCAACAAGCTCTGGGTTGCTGCACGGATACATCGCCCCACAAATAATTGGTAATTCGCTGCGAGTGTGCTTGAGAAAAAGCGATTCACTCATTTTATTTAATTCCCTCTTTTGGACTCACAAGCCATGTTGTGCGCGCTGCAGCAACAACAGAACCAGATGAGTCTGAAACCTCACTTTCAACAACAACGTGAGTTGGCGCCTCGAGGTGTTCAATGGTGTTTGCAAGACGTGCTTTTGAAGTCAATGTGCCGCGTGCCTTCTTGCGGTATTCAACTTCAAGCTTAACCAAAATTGCCCGTGAATTTTCTGGAATGGAGGTGTGAAGGCAAAGTCCAGCTGGAAATTCAGCGATGTTAGCAAGAGCGAGGGCGTGAACCGAGTTTAGATGATTACGAACGCTCCGGGTATCGGTCATTTCAACGGTTGCGGCACCGCGTTCGAGTTCAATAACCACCGGTTTGACGCTGCCTGTGTAGGGTATGATTGTTCCAATCAGGCGGCTAAAGGCAACCCGGCCAGCGGGCACCTGATTGAAATTTTTCCAAACCTTGAGAATTTGATGCGGGCGAAAGATCTTGCGCTGCATTTTTGTCAACATATCATTGCTCCAGCGCATTCAGGCCCCCTTGCAGTGGTCTTTTCATCAAAGAGCAATTATTGTTTGCAATCACTCTTCTTTTCCTCTCAGAACGACTAGGAAAGTTTCGCATGGAACAACGTCTTAAAAAAGTACTGAGTCAGCTTTCAATCGGTCCGGCAGATTGGGTTGGGTTACGTTATCACCGGGAAAATTCCAGGGTGCGTGAAGTGCGTGATGGTCACCCCGAGACGAACCGGAGCAGCGAGCGCTCTGGGGTCATGGTTGAATGGATGAGCGATGGGCAGTTTGGTTATGCGGCGACGCCCGACCTTGGTGAAGCGAGCCTACTGAGTGCAGCTCTGCGCGCCAGAACCCAGGCGCAAGCGGCAGCGCGGCGTGCACTTTATCGCTTTGGCACCGCGCAGCGACCACCCTCGGTGGGGCGCTATGGCTCACAAGTGAAGTCTCCTTTATCGACATTGAGTGATGCAGATTATTTTGAAATGTTGGTTGCGCTGACTCAGCGCATGCGCACTTCAGATGCGGTTATCACTGCACATGCTCAGCTCGAGCATGTGGCTGTGGAAACTTGTTATGTTTCTTCTAATGGCGCGCACTTTGAGCAGGATTTGTCTTTGGTGACGGTTGCAATGGAGGCCGTGGGACAAAAAAATGGTGTCGTGCAGAAGCGCTCAAACCACGGCCTTAGCGCTTATTCGTATCAGGGTGGTGGCGAATTTATCTTACGAAACACTTTGAATGAGCAGGCTGATAAGGTGGCAAGGCATTTGCATGAACTGCTCGATGCGGATGAGTGTCCGAGCGAGACCACCCATTTGGTTTTGGCTCCCGACCAAATGATGCTGCAAATTCACGAAAGCATTGGTCATCCGTTGGAGCTCGATAGGATCTTGGGAGATGAGCGCAACTACGCAGGATCAAGTTTTGTAAAACTCGAAGATTTTGGCCAACTGCAATATGGATCCGAGCTCTTGAATGTGACTTTCGACCCGAGCGTGGCGCATGAGTTCGCATCCTATGCGTTTGATGATGTTGGCCAGCCTGCAAAGCGTGAGTATTTGATCGAAAAAGGTCTTCTCAAGCGAGGTTTGGGGAGTTTAGAGAGCCAAGCTCGTGCCGGAGTTCCAGGCGTTGCAAATCAGCGCGCAAGTTCTTGGAACAGGCCTCCTATCGACCGCATGGCAAATATCAACGTTGAGCCAGGAACGATTTCTTTTGAAAAGATGATCGCCGGCATTGAGCGTGGTGTTTACATGGAATCCAACAAGTCTTGGTCAATTGACGACTATCGAAACAAGTTTCAATTTGGCTGCGAATATGCACAGTTGATTGAAAATGGAAAGCTGACTCGTGTTCTGCGGAATCCAAATTATCGCGGGGTGACGGCTGAGTTTTGGAAAAAACTTGTTGCGGTTGGTGATGCAAACACTCTTGGAGTCTTTGGAACACCGTATTGCGGAAAGGGTGAACCCAACCAAAGTATCCGGGTTGGCCATGCATCACCTGTGTGTGCTTTCGCGGATGTTGAAGTCTTTGGAGGTGCGCAATGAATCATCCAACAAACCACGGAGTGGCAGGCCCTATGAACGGGTTCTCTGAAGAACTTCTTTCAGAGAACTTTTCAAATTTTTTCGAAGGTTTTTTCGCTGGTCTTGCGAAGGGTGAACACGCACGAGTGTCGCTTGCAGCCGAGAACACCCATTTTCTTCGAATGAGCCGCGGAGCCGTTCGGCAGAATGGAGTCGTGCAAGATGCTCAGCTGCAGATTCAGTTTCTGACAGATGCGGGCTCGACCACTGAGATAACCTTGCCTTTTGTGTGCAGCGGTGATGCTTTAAAGGCTTTCGTGGCTGGCACGCTTGATACGGCACGCCGGCAAATGACAGGGGTGCCTGCGGACCCTTATGCAAATAAGCCTTCCACACGAAGCACGAGTCGAGTTGCTCACGCCGGGAAAATTCTTGCTCCCGAAGAAGCCGTTGATGCATTGCTTGGTCAGCAGAAACCTGGCGATGATCTGGTTGGAATTTACGCAGGAGGAAAAACAATCTCAGCTTTGGCAGATTCTGCCGGCATGCAGCATTGGTTTTCAAGCGATTCCTTTTTCGTCGATTATTCTTTGTGGCTAAAAAATGGTCGCGCTATTAAATCGAGTTATGCGGGTCGCCAATGGCAGCAAGCCGATTATCTCGAATCGCTCAATCAGGCACGGGCTAATCTTGAACTGATGTCGCGCGAGCCGCGAGTTCTGAAGCCAGGCAATTATCGGGTATTTTTAGCGCCGTCGGCGACTTCAGAATTACTTGGCATGTTCTCGTGGGGTGCGCTTGCGGAAGGCTCCATTCAGCGCAATGAAAGTCCATTTTGCGCGCTGCGACGCGGGGAAAAATCTTTTTCCAGCAAATTTTCTTTGAATGAAAACTTCGCTTTGGGTTTTGCGCCTCGATTCTCTGATGACGGCGAACTTGCTCCCGAGTGCATTTCTCTTTTTGAAAATGGCCGTTTTGTGCAAGCACTCGTGAGTGCTCGGACACAAAAAGAATTTGGTGTGCCAAGCAATGGGGTGGGTTCAGAGCGTTTACGAACCCCCGATATGGCCACCGGCGATCTGCCCTTGAGCGAAGCCTTTAAAGCTCTTGGCACCGGCCTTTATCTGTCAGACCTTCATTATTTGAATTGGAGTGATGCAATTCAGGGGCGCGTCACCGGTATGACTCGCTATGGATGTTTGTGGGTTGAAAACGGCGTTCCGGTTGGGCCTATTGTTGATATGCGTTTCGATGAAACGCTGTTCCGTTGCTTCGGCAGTGAACTTGCAGACGTAACTTGTGAAGCTCACGTCATTCCAGAAACAACAACCTACGTTCGCCGCGCACTTGGCGGTGCACGGGTGCCCGGAATGCTTGTGAATAATTTTCAATTCACGTTGTGAGCAAAGTGCTGCTATGAAGATATTAGGACGCGAATTCAATTTTACGAAAAATCCATGGACGAAAAAAGCTCTTCTCATTGCAGCACTGGGCGTGACAATTTTTGCCTTCGGAAAAGTATTGAGTCAGCAAAAAGAAGCTAACGATGCGCGCGGTGAGGTTGCAGCTCTCAAAGAAAACAAGGATGTCGTTGCGATTCCTGATTGGGATGCGGTCTTTTACTTTTGCTCATATGGTAAAGACGAAACTGCGACGAACATCTGTTATGAAGACCCCTTGCGAAAAAAAGAATCTCTCCGCCTGCCGCTGGAGAATTTTGCCAATCCAACACTGAGTTTTGTCGTGAATGGCAAAAACGAAAGCCGGCCAGCAAATACCGTTTGGTTGCAGCGTGAGTTGAAGCCCGACGAGAAACAGCTGCTGCAATCATCTAAAGACTGGATGCTGATTCTTCCACGGCAAATTCATCGCGCGACCTTCTTGGGCGAGAATATGCCCGCACCCGTGGTTTCTTACGGCAAAGGTGCCGACGTGAGTTTCGGCCTGACAGGTGAACAGCTTCTTAAAAGCGGACGTCTGGATTTGGTTGTCAATTATAAACAATTAACAACCTTCGGGCCGCTCGAGCTGGAGCCTGTTCTGGCCAAGCCCGAAGCGGCTATGCGGTACATGGGGATCTTCTCAAAGCAACTCGGGGCAGCATCGCTGTCTAAGCAATTGCTTGTCGGACTGCCATTGGTCATCTGCGCTATTGCGATTGTTCTCGATCAAAGCCTGCCAATGTTATTTCTTGCTGCTTTTGCAGCCTTGCGCGCTGCACACACTTATTTTTCCTTTCGCAGCGAATCAGGAACTCTTTCATTTGCAGAAAACCTAACTAGCTATGCGGCGCTTGGTGCATCCATGGCCTTCC
>RGDM01000039.1 GCA_009918675.1 bacterium | reverse complement strand
GATGTTCATAATGAACTAACAGAATCTGAGCGGCTTGCGATTCGCGCAGAAACACGCCGCGATCTGATTGCGGTGATTTTTGCAGTGCCATGGCAACTTGTTTTGTTCTTGCTTGGAATGGTTTTCGTTCTTCGCCAGTGGAACACCTTTGCGTGTTTGGCTTTGCTTTTTGTGGCGCTTTCCGCTGGACTTTATTGGTTCTGGTTCCGCCATCTGGCAGAATCGAAACAAGAAACCCAGGTTGAAATCTCGCCGGCTGAGTCGGGAGAATCGCAACCTGTGCAAGTGTAGAGGTTGTTTAAATCATGCTGCGCCGGCGCATCAGCGACACCAACAAATCCGTTCAGGTTTTTTCTTGCTGTGTCGCTGTGGCGGTTGTTGCTTCAGGCTGTGTGCGGTTGTCGAATTGGTTCAAGGGCTCAAAAGATTCTTCCTCTGATCCAGGCTCTGTGAAGCCCTCGGTTTCCAATGCGGTCGCGTATGCGCGCTATGCAGCACTGAATCTGCGTAACTTTCCGAATCAAGACTTGGGTGCTGATGAGATCCGCGCGGGTTTGCTTGATGCCAGTGTGCAATCGAAAATCTCTGCGGCAGATATCCTTGCCTTTTACAGCGCGAGTCCAAACCCTGCGGACGGTGCTTTTGCAGGCGTGAATCAGCCATCCAATGAAAGTCCTTCGGGAGCACAGACTCCGCTCTCTGCAGACGCTCCCCCGGGGGAATCTGCAGGAGCAACACTCGCGCACGCCAATTTATTCAAAGCGCAACTGGATCTCTGCAGCGCCCGCGGAAATGCGAGGGAAGAGTGCTGTCGTGCGTTGGTTTGGCCAATGTCCGTTTTGCCGCAGTGGAGCTCTTTGCCGGCGCAAACCCAAGAGGCTCTGCTAGGTCAGGCGCAGAGTGTCGGCGCAAACAAACCTTTTTTAAAACATGGACAAGTGCTCAAGGAGCAAACTCAAGCTCGGAGTACCGGCTCCTCGGCCTGAAGGCCTGGCTGTCTTCGTGCCACAGTATCCTTTCAGGCGCGCCCGCAAACCTCGCCGAATTTAACTTGGTTTTTGCAAACGACCTGCGGAACTCATCCTCCTGGTCGCGGATGTTGCACCCAAAGAGCCGGGCAAAGCGCGGGCCGCGGCGCATTTACGCGAAGAACGATGGCAGTATTGCACTGGCTGAAACACTGCGGCGCGACTGCAGCGTTCTGGAGACTGAAGTGATTCTCGGTCGGCCCGATGGGGCGCTTAATTTTTGGGTCTATGATTCAACCGGCAAGATGAGCATAACTAGCCATTTTCCTTCAGCAAATCGTGACCAGGGGTTCGAGACGGTAGAGAAGCTCTCTCCCGAGAGCTGCATGGGCTGCCATTACGATCTGGTCACCCGAAAGTTCGATGTGCTCAGCCCGTCTGCTGATGTTCTGAGGCTCGCAAAAACCACCGAGTTGCCTATCGTTTGTGCCGAGAACGGTGAGGACTTGGTTGATGACAATTGAGTTGGTCAGCCAGCCGAAAAATGCTCTAAAGAATCGCTCGACAATATAAGATTCGCGATTTACACGCCTTCCACTTAGCGTTTCTGAGTGCGTTTCTATTGCACTGGAAAAGTTTTGTTTTTTTGCACTGCGACGTCCGTTTTACGAGAGATAACATGACACGTACGACAGCACGGATTTTTTCCTCAGTTGCACAAATGTTTCGCAAGTCATCCCTTGCAAATTTCAATCTCAAAGCGGTTTGTTTTATTGCTGCACTGCCTCTGATGGCGTGTTCGGTGCACGCACAAAAGCCTGTTCAGTCTTCGGTTTCATCGGTGAATTCAAAGCGCACTGCGTGCGTGAGTTTTCAAGGGAACGGGGTTTATTTTTCATCGCATGTCGGAGCCCTCATTGCCCTTCTTGAAAACAATTATGAACCTGTTTTCGCAACAGGTGGTTCGAGTGGAGCTATTTTGGCGAGTGTTTCGCGCGCCCTGGTGGAGAACCCATCCTTGGCGCTCGATGGTTCTTTTGCTCCGCAAATGGCGGCGCGCTTGTTGGCATCAAGCGGCCGTGTCATTGAGTCGGTCTTATTTCTCCCGCGCTTCAATGCTCCTCTGGGTTTGCTCGATTCTTTTGATGTGTTTCTCTCGGGCTCAAGTGCTGGTGTTTTGCGTGCTGATCCAAGCGACGCTTTGGCGCACGCCGAGTCTATTGTTGGCCAAGCGACGTTGGTCATCGACTTTTTTCGCACCGTCGACTTCACTGAAGTGTTTGCTCAAAGCGAACTTTCGGAACGTGAAAGGGTGGTTGCGGCTCTGTGGGCGCAATTTACCAATGCGATACAAGTAAAACAAGCCGACTTTGCCGATGCAATTCTCCTTCCTCGCACTCAACTGGTGGCCGATGGACGCACGCAGTTGGTTGAGATTCAGGATCGTTTTTTCAAGCTCTACCGCAGTAAAAATGATACATTTTTGAATAACTACAAAGCCCAACAAGAGTCTTGGAATACTTTTATTGAAGGCAATGCGCAGGTTTTTGGTTTAAACAACCCCGAGCGACGTCAGCAGTTATTTAAGGGTGCTTTGGAGAAAATTCGTAAGGTTCAGAATTTTGATGCGCTTGCAGCAACGTTTTCTGGAGACTTTCTTCTTGCTGATCCCGACCGCGTCTATCGTGCGTTTGAGGGATTCGATTCACGCAATGGCCATCAAATTGAAATTCCATCGAACGTAGTGATCCACAGTACGGCACGACGCGGTAAAAAGATTCAGGGAGATTGGAAAGAAACCACAGGCCTCGATAATCTCTATCAGGTGTATTTCAGTAATTCCGAGCAAGCTGAGAGAGTTGCTGCGACATTGCAAGACCCCGAAAAAAATCCGCTTCAGCCAAGCAATCGCGCATTGTCGCCGGTTGTGCCTTCGGAGAGAATTGTTGCAACTTCGCTCGCACTGGGCCCAACTCTCGCAGCAACAACTGGCGAACCAACGGCGTTTATCCGCTTTCCGATAAACCTCGATGAGGCAGCAAAAGCCCGTTTGGGATGGCTCGCTCAAGACGAGCGTTTGTTGGGTTATGGTGGTTGGCTTGAGAAGGTGTCGCTTGGCATCAGTTCGAAATTTGCTGAATGTGCCGTAGAGAACGTTGATGTTTATTTCTATACTTCAGATGGCGATGGCGTAAATCGTTTTGCGAAAATGGTCTTTCTCGGTTTGCTTCTCGACACGCCTTTGCGAGGCATTTTGGCACGGCAAATCAATGGGGCTGACATCGATTTCAAAGCAGCGCTCTCGGGTACTCCCAGCACGGGCAATGCATTCATGCCGCCGAGCGCCGGAACTCCTGTGTTTAATTCAATCGTGTCATCGGCAGATAAGGTTTTCGAGGAAACTCGGAATATGCGTGCACGGCATGGAAATGTGCCAGTCAATTTTAACTACGTCGAGCCCTCGCGACAGACAGCAAATCCGTCCGATGCACTTGATGTTGTCTTCCGCTCGAACCGTCGTGCATTGATGCTAGGTGCCTATGAATTCGCCCGCAAAGTTGCCGCAGCCCAGGGGATCTTCTCGGCGAATCTTCCACTCTGGAATAAGCCGCTAACAAATGAGCTCAACGTGCTCGGGCAAACCTCTGAAAACGAGCTCAAAAGCGTTGTCGACGAGTTGCTGCCACGGCGTGATTTTTGAAGCAACGCATCGATCTCTAGTGACGTGTGGCTTTGCTCTGGCCAACATGGAGCGCCGATGATTCAGCGTCGTTGCTATCGGCGACCTTCATAAAATGCTCGGCGGCCGCGACGAGTTCTTTGACCCGGAATGGCTTCTGGAAAAGCGCATCTGCGCCCATCCGGTGGGCATCCTCTCGACTCACATCGTCAAATGCAGTCATGATAAAAAGAGCGGGACGCAGGTGTTGTCGACTCGACGAAATGCTTTTCACGAGAGTTTTTCCGTGGGTCCCTGGCATTCGGATATCGGTGACCACAAGCCTGAGCTCATGGTTATGCGTTTTCCACAGAGATTCTCCCTGCGATCCATCGGACGCCAACACCACCCTCCACCCGCGCTGTTCCAAATGCCAGCCAAGCTCTTCCAAGATGGCTTTTTCATCGTCGACGAGAAGAACCAAGGGGCGTGCTGACATGACAATCTCCGCAATTCGACCTTGTTGTTCTTTCGTCAAACGGGTCGGTTTCTTGAGCGTTTTTTAATTACCGCCTTTTAGTGCTTTAGCGTGCTCAATTTTCTCCCGATATGTGCGTCGGGGAAGGAGGCTGATGTGGTTGAGCATGGAAATAGCGCACGGATTTGCAGAGGTTCCCCAGAGCTGCTGAGCAAGCAGTTGGGTGTGCCTGTTGAAGATGTGCTTGAGGCCATCACATTTGCTCAGATTGCGCCATTGGAATCGGACGAAGGCGTGGTTGAGTATGAGCTTCAAACAGTGGTAGCTGCCTACTTAGAGAATAAACTGAAAAGTGAGCCGGTCGACAGTAGCGCACTGCAACGTGTTCTTCGGTTGGCGATTGAAGATTACCAAGACTCAACACGGCAGATGCTCCGCGAGGAGAACCGCCTTGCGTATCAGATCAAAGAAGCCACCGAATCGCGTTTGCTTGAGGTTCTTGGGCAAGTCAGCGTTTCGATGGGTCGTGTCGAAGCGTTTGTTGGGCAAGCAGCTCGCATCTTGAGCCAGCTAGATCTGCGGCTGGCGCGTTTGGAGTTGAACGCACAAAATGCGAAGGGTAGCGACGCGATTCCGTTTGGAATAACCACTCAAGCGGCATCATCTGATGCAATCACAAGAGCAGGCGCTGAAGACCCAACTGCACGCGCAGCGCAGCTTGCTCCCCCGCAGCGACTTTCGAATGCTGAGCTTTGGACTCGCTTTGAAGTTTTTGCAACCCGCGCCATTTCTGCGCATCAACAGACAGCTGACGCTGCCGCAAAAGAATTTCTCGCCACAGTTAAAATCGTTTTAAACATGGGAAGCTTGGAGTTGAAACTCAATGGCGACAGTCACATCGAAAAACTGAGGCCCGTGATTGAAACTCATTTTCAGCCATTGCTGGCAAGCCTTCCGGAGGAAGCAGAAGTTCTGCCAGCCTTTGAATTGTACAACGGCTGGATGGCCTCACAAATTCATCGCGGGCAGCCAGCTATTTTGTTGTTTTTAGTGGTGCTTTTGCAACGCGGTGGGCAGATTTCTTGGTCAGGTTTTGTGAACACATTTGTCCATGAAAGCTGAGATGCCGATGTGGCGAACGCAGTTGTTGTATACTTTAAACCCAGTTGGCGTTCTCTTGCTTGAGCCATTGAACTGGCACAAGGGTGGACTCTTCTATGCCCCCCGCAGAGAAGCCCTTTTTACGGCGTTGTGTCTTAGAGCAGTTCATCCCAAACTGAATATCACATTGAATTTTCATCCGCGTGCTGAGCTATTTGCCTGCATTTCAAGAATTATGAGAGATGCAAATTTGCTGCTGAATTTGAATGTTCAGCATGCTCATGACCCTCGTGTTGGTCCAATAGACAAACGGTATAGTGCTGCCGATTTTCGCTTTGACAATCACAATGCGGAATATTTGAAGGCGAAAAATCGCGCCGAGGTGATCTATTTATTTGGTGCTTTGGCGGCAAACACAACGCGAATTACAAATGTTGATTTGGCAAGAACATACGACTATCTGGCATCTGTTTTTGAACAAACCGATGAGATGTTGCCAATGGCCGCCGAGTTTGCGCTTGGACAAGAATTTCGCACTTAC
Organism: bacterium; assembly: GCA_009918675.1. GTDB lineage: Bacteria > Bdellovibrionota_B > Oligoflexia > Silvanigrellales > Silvanigrellaceae > RFOM01. Next base: position 22,750 of record RGDM01000039.1, on the reverse strand, counting down.
TTCGAGCGGCTTTGGCGGCAAGAGCACTACGTCACAGACACGCGTCTGGAAAAGAGCCGCTCGTTGCTCTTTGAAGCAGAACGCTATTTAACAGAGTTGTGCTCGGTGCCCATTGATCTCAACTACGATCCGTCGTCAATGCACACGCTCAAAGTTGTCGGAAAAGATGTAAACCTGAAGGCCGAAGAGCAAAGCGTTGTGTTTCTTCCTTACCCTTGCACCAGCGACGAGATTGCCAAAGGCATTAACCTGACAGAGCACTGCCGTTTGCTTCTGCAGCAAGGTTACAGCTCGTTTTATATTGTTCAGCCATTCAATGAGACCCTGCGCTGGATCGACATGCTTGCTCGCCATCGCCACAAGCAGCGGCTTTCTGCGGTTGAAGAAGATCCTCTGCGCTCACAAGGAGTTCTCGACGCGCGCAACGGGCATCATAAAGTCGTTTTACTCGCCGAAGAAGGCATCCAATGCCTGCAGAGCCTCAAAGAGAACGAAGGTTTTGCCGAGGTTTCTTTGTCGACTCAAGAGATGATCGCAACAGCCATTGAAGTGGCTCAACTGCGTAAGGCACTTGGTTGCCAGGTCGATCCGCAGTTTGACCTGCTGACGGTGTCGAGCGCTCTCATCCGCGCCTCTGCGGGGGCCCAGGCGGAAAGTATTTTGCAGCGAAAAGAAGTCTTGAAGCTAGCCCTTGAACAAACTGAAATAACCTCTGAAATTTTGCAGTATTGATTGTTGATAAAATCGCGTGAGAATCCGCTCCATCACAAAATCATAGCGCTGACAACTCTCGAAATGAAGGCACACTGACTCACCCGTGCGGCTTGCGCAGGGTTACTCTTTTATTTGCTGTTTGGCTCCATCGCGGGCTTATCTGGAATGAGATTCGGCAAGGGGAATTGTTGTATGCGGCAGAGGATTGTGTCTTCAATGAGCTTCTTTGTTTCTGCGAGTTGGCTTCTGTGTGCAGCAGGTCAGGCAAATGCTGCTCCTGCGAGCCAGTTCTTAAAGTTTCGCAGTGAGTCGGAGCTCGCCCGCTTCGAACAAGCGTATCCAGCGGCGCAACGGGTGCATCCCAAGTTGTTATGGCTTGAGCTCAACGCTCAGTCGCTGACAAGCCTTTCGCAGTCGCAGGCAAAGAATTTTGGGGTGATTAAAGTTGAAAATGACTCGGTTGGATATCGCATCCCAAAGCCTCGCCTCGAACAATCTCTGCAAGCGGATGTGCCCAACAACAAGCTCTGGGGCATCAATAAAATTCACTCGACGACCGCTTGGGCAAAGACCCAAGGCAGCGAAGATGTTGTTGTGGCCGTTGTTGATACCGGAATCGATTTCAATCACCCAGCTTTGAATCAAAACATGTGGGTGAATCAGGCCGAGCTCAACGGAAAGCCAGGGGTTGACGACGATGGCAATGGTTACGTTGATGACATCTACGGCGCAGATTTTATTTCAGGGCACGACTCGCCTCTCGACGATGAAGGTCATGGGAGTCACGTGGCGGGAACTATCGCTGGCTTTAATCCTGCCGACAAATTTTTTGGAGTTGCACCGCATGCGCGGGTCATGGCGGTGAAAACTCACAATACCAAAGGTGAGGGGAGCAAGAGCTCAGTGGTGAAGGGCATTCTTTATGCCGCCGACATGGGTGCACGCGTGTTGAACTGTTCGTGGGGTGGCGCGCCAGAAGCAGATGACTTCGATCAACTTCTTTTTGATGCGATTCAATACGCAAATAAAAAAGGTGCTGTGTTGATTGCAGCGGCCGGCAATGAATCTGAGAACAACGACGTAGGACCGCATTATCCTGCTAATTACGACCTAGGTGGAATTGTTTCCGTCGCAGCGTCCGACAGCGCCGATCACCGCGCATATTTTTCCAACTATGGTCCACGCACGGTCGATTTGGCGGCTCCGGGTTCGAACATTTGGAGCGTGTTGAAAGGCGGTAAAAGCTATGTCAGCGAGTCGGGGACAAGTATGGCAACTCCGCATGTCGCAGGCGCTGCGGCGTTGTTGGCCTCAACTCCTGAAGGCCGGGCGATGAGCGCCGAACAAATGCGCGACACACTGATGGCGAATGTTGAGAAAATGACTGAGTGGAGCAACCGGGTGATTTCCGGCGGCCGTCTTGATGTGAGTTTTATTGGGAAGAAGTAATTCTTTCTCGCTGGAATTTTTCGCCCGGGTTTGGGCCAGAATAAAAGGAGACGTGAGCGAACTCACGTCTCTTTTTATTTTCCCGATTGGGAGTGTTGGTGTTACTTCGTTGTGCTTGAGTTTGCTGGAAGCGAAGAATTCACTGGTGTGCTTGCTGGGGTTGCATCGAGCTTGTTGAGAGCCTCAAAGCCTGGAAGTTTGCTGAGGTCTGGGACAACAACAATCTCCACCCGGCGGTTCGCTGCGCGGCCTTCTTTTGTGTCATTGGATTTCGCGGGTTTCGCCTCACCGTAGCTTGCCGCGCTGATGCGGGTTTCAGGCATTCCAGCTTCAACCATCTTTTTGACAACCGAAATCGCGCGCGCCGATGCAAGTTCCCAGTTGCTTGCAAATTTACCACCCGTAATAGCGACATTGTCGGTGTGGCCTTCAACTTGAAAGCTTTTGTCGGTGAGAGATTGAAGTAAACCAGCCACTTCTTGTACAGATTTTTGCCCTTCCGAGGTCAACATCGAAGAGCCGCTCTTGAATAGCAGGTCGGAATTCAATGCCACCACCATGCGGCCATCCACAATCCGAACGCGCAAGCGGCCAGAGTCGATCATCGATTTGAATTTCACCAGAAGATTTTGGTATTCGCCGACCCGCCGATCGGTTTCGGCTTTGTTTTTTTCCAATTCAGCAAGCGCCATGCGGAGCTTGTCGTTGTCAGACTGAACTTGGCTCAGCGAGCCCTCGAGGATGCTTTTGTCTTTGCTGACAGCCGACACAGTGTGTTCCAGAGTGGAAGCCTTTTGCTCAAGCGTGCTTGCTTTTTGCTCAAGGGTATTGGCCTTGGCTTCCAAGCTCGAGGCCTTTTTATTCAAATCGCTCGCCTTGGCCGATTCGCTTTTCAATGTCGATTGCAGCTGCTCGTTGTCTTTGCTGCGCTGAGCAAGGCTGGCTTCAGTTTCCTTAAGGCGGGTTTCGAGAGCTTCGTATTTACTCTTGCTCACGCACGAGGCGGACACGACGGCAAAGGCGAGGGCGGCAGGGACGAGAACGGAACGGTGCTTTTGCATTTTGGGTCTCCCTTGTTAGTATTTGAAAATAATTTTCCGAGATACATGTTTTGAATGCAAGGAGGAGCACCCATGCAGATGACGCCGTCGCTTTGGATGCGCATAGGTCTGGGATTTGTTTTTTCTGGCTTTGCAGGTTGGTTTCTTGGGCAATCCCAGGGACCAAAACCTGGCACTCCGCTGTTGAATCTTAATGAGAAAGCCCCACTCGTTACTGTCGCGGGGCAGATTTTGACTCTAGAGAGCCTCAACAGCGAAGCGAAATTTGAATTAGAGAGAATTTCTTCTCAATTTATTTTGCAGGCCCAGAATCTGGCTTTGCGTCAGGCCGCGTTGAACGATTTTGCGAAAAATAAAGGGGTCCAGCAACGTTGGCGTGATGTGCTTGCGCAGGAGCTCTCCGAAGACAATCTCCGCAAAACTTATGCAGAGCAACCCTCATTCAAACAGGCTGGGTCGTTTTCTGCACAAAGCAATGAAGTCGAGCGTTACGTTTTGGAACAGGAGCGTAACAAAAAAGTGGGCGCATTTATTGAGAAGAATTTTTCCACCGGAAAAATCAAATTTCATCAGCCCGCCGGCATGCAAGTCAGTTTTCCCTTTGCCATTGACAACTTTCCTATTATTTCGATTGGCGATTCATCATTGCCAAGAACTCCGGAAGTGCAGATGGTCTTCCGCTATGCTGGGCAGGTCTCAAATACAGCATTTGCGATATTGACCGATGCGTCGCGTGAAAACAAACACAGCATTCCGGTGCGCTTGATCCCCGAATGGACAAAGAATGCATATGACAGAGGTGCAATTGCTTATTTGTTTGAAGTCGCAAAGAGCAGAAGCCCCAGTGAAATTTCTAAAATACACACTCTGTTCTTAAAGAATTCTCCGCCGCTCAGCGAACTGCAAAACGAAGCGGCAGTTGCTGGAGCCTTGGATAAAGTAAAGAGGAGTTTGTCGGAAGCAGGCCTGCCTCCGCCTTCAATAGCCAAAGAGGCTCCGCCGCTTGAAAACCTGCCAATTGTTGCGCAATGGTACCGAGACGTTCGAAGCAATCAGCTGCCACTGTTTTTTGTTGACTTATCTCTTGTCAGTGAAACCCACCCGCGTGGTTTGGACATTGCGTTGCTTGAGGCAATGAAGTTGTAGTTAGTCGTGGGCCGCGACTTGAGTTTTTACCTGCCCTCCACTCACCCAGCTGGCTGAATAGGCCCAAGGAGTGACGGCAAAGCCTTCGTCTTGGTTGCATTGCAGCTGCGAAAGAGCAGTGCTCAATAGCCCAACAAAATCTGCTTTGTTAGACCAAATTCTCATCTCGCATGATTTTCCAACCTGCTCTTTGCTCTGCAAGAAATGGATTTGGTTCTTTAATGTTCCTTTAAAGCCTTTCAATACAGTGGGGACTTCTGCTCCCGATTCTGCCTTGTAAAGACCATCGGCTGTGAAGCGGTAGATGTCGTCTTCAAGCAAGACAAAATGCTCATTGCGAGCTCTGTGATCCAGCGGTAGGTTTTTGCGAACCAGTGTCATTGTTCCGCGCGAGCTGTCGAACTGGCTGACTTGGGCTTTTCCCTCGGAATCGCGGGTTGCAAAGGTCGACACGCGTGCAGTGGGAGTCAGTTTTTCTCCTGCCGTGACAAGCTCTCCAGGGAGATAAAATGGTGCAGGGCTCTCGCCTTTGAGAAGTGAGATTATTTTTTCCCACGTCCAAAAGTGCTTGCCAGCTGCAATTCCATTGAGCATAAACAACGGTTTTCTGTCTCGCTGCTCAGAAGCAAAGGCAAGCACGTGTTTGTTCATGGCCTCCCACTCCGCGGTGAACGCGGCACTTGCCGCTCCCCAGCGTGTTTTGTAAACGGACTGCGGATTAAAAAGCAGAGCAGCGTCAAGCTGTAAATCGAGAAAAAGAACAGTGGTATTGTCGCTCACCAGCAATCGCCCTGCGGCATCCATTGCTGCGTTAAGTTTCTTGTTGAATTTGACCCCGGCGGGCAAGGAGATGTTAAACCATGCCCTTTGGCTGGCCTCGCTAAACAGCGTCAGACGCGAGCCGTAATTCAAAAGCCACAAGACATTAGGCAGGGTTATATCCGGATAATTATTTGTCTTGATTTCGCTTGCAGCCGAAGCGCATGTCAATGGTTTTAATGGAAGGTTGGCGGGCGAGATAATCTCCACGCTGTAATTTCCTCCGCGTCCCTCCATCTGGTATTTTTTTAGACCGCTGGAGGCGGCAGACTTGATTTCTTTGCTTGTCATCAACTCACATGCCGCCGTGCGAATACATTCATCAAAATTCGGGCCGACCGTTTTTGAACACAATTTTTAAAGATCGGCTGACAGCTTCGTGCGAGGCATTACGGGACACAAACAGTGAGAAGCCCGGTGTGGGGCAAAGCTCGGCAAGTGGGTTTTCTTCCTGACCATTCATGTGCAAGTAAACTGCCGAAGCTGGAAAGGGCAAGCCGGCTTTTTCGAGAAGAGCGGCAGGGAGCGATGGCTCAAGTTTTCTTGCCTCCGCACGCGGTGCAACCGCGAGACTTGCATAAATCAAGCCTATGAAAAGGAATTTTATCATCGCCGCGTTTTCCTCTCAGTTGGCATCTTGATTATTTCCCGTGCAGCGAGGCGATTCGCCTGTGCGGACAACATAACTCGTTGCTCCGGCTATGAACGCAAACACTCCTTCGTAGTAAGGCCGACTCGATTCAATACGCATATTGCATGTGCCGTTGTTCGCTACGTCCTTTGCTTGATTGCACGTCGTAATAGTTGAGCCAGAATCAAAAGTCACACCATCGGCGGTGTCCAAATCCTTGTAGTAGGTGTTGGTGTTATCAAATTTCGCAGGGTCGCCGTTGGCCGTTTGCGTCACTGTAAATCTACGGGTTGGATAAGTGACACCACCACCGCTGCACGTTGGGCTGCCCACGCCATCAAGGTACAGCCCTGTTGTGTTCGAATTGGAGCCTGCCTTGCTGACATCGCATGCGGCAATTTCGCTGTAGGAGTATGTTGTGTTGGCCGTGCATGTTTTTGTGGTTATTGTGAAAGAGGTTGTGGTGGTTGCAATATCAGGCACGCGCGAAGGGTTGGTTTTTGCAAACACCACTTTGTCGGTATCAGGCGAGACTCCTTCGATCCACATTGGGGGTGTTTTCTTTCCCGAGAGTCCGCTCAAGATAATCGAGCATCGGTGTCCCTTAAAGCCAGAGGTCATTCCCGTTTCTTCGCTCACCAAATTAAAGCAGTGACTACTGATGGAAAAATTGTTCAGTGCTTCAGTGTTCGCATCATAGTTGCCATTGCAATAGGTGTCGGTGGTGTTGCTGGCATCACAGCGTTTGAAGTTGGCCGATGCAAGGGTGTAGCCTGTTTTGTTTTCAAGAATACAAGCGGCTTCAGGAACGCCCGCGTTGTCGATGCCCCAGGGGAAACATCTGAAGCCAGGCTTCACTAGGGTGGGGGCTTTGAAGTTAATCCGTGTTCCTTTTGTCACAGTGGTTCCAATCACGCATTGGATGGTTCCTGAGCTGTGTTTGCCGTCGGTTGCTGATTGCACAGAGAAGCTTGAGTTGGTTGCCCCGCTGAACTGGATGTTATCTCCGTCACCGGTTTTGCTGAGAACAATATTGGCCATATTGGTGCCGCAGGCTGATGCTGTGGTGCTGAGCAGGTTACCACCTTGGTCGTATTGCCAAACATAAAAGGGCCCACACTGCGCACGAGTGGCTTCCGTGCACGTGGGGAGCGTGACATCGCAGACATCGCCACTGGTGCAGTTGTATGCTGTGGGTGCTGTGTTGGATGTGGTGAGCATTGCACGGTCAAATGTACCTGCCTTTGTGCGCAGTGTTTGCTGTGAACTGAGACCACACGCGGCAAGAGTGACAGTGTGGGTTGAAGCCTTGAGAATATTTGCCGTGATCGAATATGCTCCGGTTCCGGCAGTGATGGTGGGGGTGGTGATGGTATTTGCGTACACGCCCGTATCAAAACCTGTGGCCACCACTTGACCGGAACACGCTGTGCCATTGGGAGTGAATTTTGCATTGTTGCCGTACGGGTCAAGCACCTGCACAGAGGCTGTGAAGGCTGTGCCGATGGTGGTGTATGTGGCTGTGTTACCGTCGGTTGAAGCAGGCCAGTTTGTTACGTTGAGTGTTGCACCGTTGCCTGCAGAAATCGGCGACACACTCACTTTCGCATCTTTACCCTTCAGTGTGACTGTAATTTGTGGGCGGGTTCCCGCCGTTGTATGTACTTTTTTGAATGTAAACGTCATCGACTGGCTGCACTGGCTGGTTGCAGCATCAAATGTACAAGTTGTTTGTCCGGAAGGAAGATCAAAATCACTCTGGCTGACAACATTTGTGACTGCCACACCGAGGTTCATGTTAGCCAATTCAATTCCCGGGACACCCACCTCTGTACTTTCACGTTGTGAATAGGCATTGATTTGCGAAATCACCAGGTTCGAAGGCGCTGCCTGAATTTCGCTCGCAGTGGTTGTGTAGGTTGTGACCCCCGAGGTTGTAGCAGCGGTGTTTGCTTGGCCAAGAATCATCGAAATTCTAGAAACACCGCCATAGATGTTGTTGGTGTTGACCGACGTGAGCCCGCTGCAGCTGACCCTGGCATTCAAAACACCCGTTGCACTGAGGGAATAAGTTGCGGTTGTGTTCGTTCCATTGAGATCGGTTGCTGAGCCAAAGCTTGAGGTTGCCCAATCTGCTTTTTGCCAACGGCATGTGTTATCGGATGTTGCATTGCCCCATGTGTCGTAGCCCCACGCGTAAAGTGTCGGGCAGCTCAAAGGAGTTGTGGCTGTGTTGTCGGTTGCGGAATTCAACGTGCACTTGATCTCCGCTGCGGTGGTCGCGTTTGCAAAGGTGGGTTTGGAGTTTGTTGAACCAATCGAGACTTTGCTTTTCGAGGCCGCATTGACGGTTATATTTTGTGACGCAGATTTGCTTCCATTGCATGTATAAGTGAGTGCTTGTGCGGTCGTATCTGCGTTGTACAAGGTAATGCCTGTGATGGGGTACTTCGTACCGTCCCATGTTCCCACAGAACCATAGGCCGGAGATTGTGTGTTTGGTGCCGTGGTTCCACCTGAACCCGTGAGAGTGACACAACCATTGGTGGTTGGGTTGCCAAAGACATCCAGCGGAGCAAAGTTCGCTGTATAGGCAGTTCCGGCGGTCCACGGGCTGGCTGTGCCCAAGCTCAGCGTCGCTGAGTTTGCTGCACCCGCATTTACATTGAAGGTTGTAGTCACAGACTTGTTACGTAAAGTTAAAGTCACTTGCGGAGTTGTCTCAACTTTCGTGAGTGAAAGCACAGGCGCGGTTGCTGCGTTGCACACGCCCGTGGAGGCGGCAGAGGTGCAGTTGTAGGAAACTTCGCTTCCAGAAGTTGTGAAGTTGCTTGTTAGAACTGCGCTTGGTGAGCCTGTTGAAGCCTGGGTGGCGGTGGTGGTGACAACCACTTTTTCGTTTGTACGCGCGGTTGCAACCACAACAGTTGAGCCGAGCTTGCGCTGCCGGATCGTGATGCTGTTGAGTGTGACATTGTTGTTCCCTGCCGTGGGTGACGTGGTGCTGAATGCGGCGCTGATACTTTCCGTACCACCAAAAATGGTTAATTGGGGCGCAAGATCGCTCCCTGCCGATCCGCCTTTATTGCATCTGAGCAAACCATCAATCCAGTCGGTTGCTGTTAGGGTTGTGCTGCTGCTGTTTGAGTTTGTGAACGAGGGTGTTTGCGAATCATTGGAATTAGCGTTCTTCACAAAATCCCAGGTCGTGCATGTTTCAGATGAAAGTCTATTTCCGCGGACATCGAAGAAGTAGGCGTTGATGGTGGGGCATGAAATTGCCATGCCAGCTGTTCCTGTGGCACCCGCGGTGGTGTGAGCACATTCAATAGGTCCGGTGTCTGCGGTTGCGTTTAACGGGTCGCTTTGTGTTGAAGCAAACAACTTCACCTTAGCCGCAGCGCCTGCTGACACTGTGATGTTATGAGTGGCGAGTGTCTGGCCACACACGGTTGGAGTGAGACGGTAGACTCCAGGTTTAACGAACTTTAATGCGGAAGCTGCTGCCGTGGGCATGTCGTAGCGTCCGGTTACTGTTGCATTCACGGAGAGTGCCGTGCTTGTTCCTGCCAAGATCGGTGCAGTGCCATCTGGAGAAAGAGTGTTACCACCGGCTGCGGTGGACGCTGTGGCAAAGGTCGTTCCACTGTCGCTCGAATATTCGTATGCAAGCGCGAGAGTCGTGCAGTTCTTTTGCGTGCGGTTGTTGTAAACATCATACAATTCAACAGCACCACCTGTGACTGGTTGATCCACAACAGCCGTTGTGGAAATTGAGTTGACCCGATTTGCAGCCACCATTGCGCCCGGATTCACCGTGAGTCCGGTAATGCTTGCGGCGATTCCTCGCATGCTGACCGTCACGGAACGATCAACTTCACCTGCCTTGTTGAGTGTGAGTTTGTAAACGCCATTGCTCAATCCCGAGTTCGCTGTACAGACTCCTGCGGGCATATTGCATGTTGCGTTTCCATTTGCGACCGCAAGTGGGTTGACGCTCGTGGCTCCTGCTGAAGCAGTTGTGGAAACGGTCAGTGCTTCTGAGGTTGAACCTTGCTGAAGGGTCACAAGTGCACCCGTGTCATCGAAAGTTTTGTAGGTGATCGAATCGATAATTAAATTTTCGCTTTGCGCATCGACGGCACTTGCGCTTGCCGTGGTTACGGCTGCGTTGCTCGAGTTGAGTGTTTTACCACTCCAAGTTAGAGCGAGTTGAGCAATTCCACCATAGAGTTTCACCGAAGGGGCTGTGAAACCAGTTGCTGTGTTGTTGCAGGTGAGGTTGATGCTGAAAGCGCCTGTCGAGGTGAAAGTCTGACTGCTCGACGCTGATGTGCCAATGGTGGGCGTTGTAAGACCCGCGGGAGATCCTGAGGGAATGTTTGTTGCACTCCATGAGGTGCACTGCCCGCCATTCGCGGATGTGATGAGATTTTGATTGGCATCATAAAGCCATGCATAAATCGGACCGCAGGTTGCACCGGCTCCGCTTGCATTGAGCGAACACAAAGTGCTTCCCATGTTGGTGCGGCTTGCAGAGGTGCTGGTATTGAGGAACGCTTCTTTCGGCTTTCCAGCCTTTACCGTCAGAGTTGTGCTGCTGCCACTTGTACTTGTGGTAATTCCGCAAAGCGCAAATTTTAAAGTGCTGTTGGCATCCGAGCCATTGGCTTGAATGCCTGTCAACTGGAGGCTAGCAAACTTGTACAGTCCCACCTGTCCGCTCACCTTGCTCGGTACGCGCGAAGCAGCGCTTGTTGGAATAAGGGTGTTGTCTGCCGTTGCACCTGATTTATTTGAGTTGAACACAACTCCGGTGGTGTCAACCGAAGTGTTCCCAGTGGAGGGCGCGGGGCAGGTGATATAAGTGCTGCCAAGGTCCGTTGCATTTCCGTAGGTGTCGTTCACCTGTGCGAAGACATCAAAAACATCATCCGTGGTTACACTGCTCACTGCATTTGTACCCACTTTTGGCGTTAACACCATGGCTACAGCATTTGCCGGATTCACGGTTAAGCTGCCGACGGTCGCGGTTTTGCCGCGCACGCTGACTGTGGCTTGATATGCACTTCCTGCTGTTCGGAAATTGAATGAATAGGTTTGGTCGCTGCAGACACCCTGCGTGGTTTGGAAATTGCACGCACTGGTGTTGCTGGGCAGTGGGCTTGTCCCACCGTTGCTGGGAGCAGTGGATGTGAATGTCACTGCAAGCGCGGTGCCTGCATCGGGTACGAGTGTGTCCGTTCCCTTCACCGGGCCTTTAATTTTGATTCCTGAACCTTGGTTCAAACTAAGATTAGCATCGCCTGCTGTGAGAGTTGTTCCTCCCGCAGTTGTCACAGAGCTCCCCGAGGTTGAGTCGCGGCTCTTGGCATCCCAGGTGAGTTCAACTTTGGCAATTCCGCCGTATAAGGCAATTGAGCTTGTCACCGACGCATTCGAAACAGCAGCACAAGTGAGAGAACCATCAATAAAGTCGGAGTGGGTCACCGTTGTGCTTGTGGATGTGTTGCCGTTGCTGCTGAGTGTTGGGGTTGTGAGTTGAGTTCCATAGGAGGTCGCCGCGGTTGCGTTGTGCGCATAACTCCATGTGCAGCTTTGTCCACTCACCGCATTGTTATCTTGATCGAAATAGTAGGCGTAAACGGCCGGGCAGTTGACCCCAGAGCCTGTCGACTGCAAGCCGCAGCGTTTTTCGCTCAATGCTGTGGTGGTGCTCAATGGGCTGTCTGTGAGAACGACTTTTGAAAGAGCCCCTGGGCTGAACGTCAGTGCAGCTGAAGACGCTGTGATACCGCATGCCGTCACAGAAACAGCTTTGCTGCCTGCAAGTGTAACCACTGTATTTGCAATATTGAACGTATAAACCCCACCTGAATTGTAAGTTGGTGCGGTGGTGGCGGCACTTGTCCCCAGTGATGTCGCGGTTGATGTGGGAGATGTGTGGTTCAAGGTGGCCGCAGCATCGGCAATGGCACAGGCTGTTCCATCAGTTGATTTCAAGTTGGTTCTGTTTCCATAGGTGTCTGTCACAGTGGCATCAACAGTGAACGCCTGGCGCACGCTGAGGCTGGTTGTTGCAGTTCCAGAAACACTCACACCCACGGCCACATTTGCAGCGTTCGCTGGCGTGACCGCTGTCACAGTTACGCTTGCCGACTTCCCGCGCAACGCAACGCTCACCGTGCGTGCCGCACTTTCTACAACCTTGAAATTCAAATTTGCCGACTGCGTCGTTGCGGTGTTGGATGGAACTTTGCAAATGCCGTTGGAATCAAAAACGCAATCGACACTCGTGCTTGATGAAATAGGATTGTTTCCGCTGGCCAATGTGCGTTGCTGCTCGGCTGTGACGCTGCTTGCTGACGATGTAGACAAGCTCAATGTTTCCGTTTGACCAGCAACAAAATCGGGTTTTGCGATGTCGGCACCATAACGACGCACTTTGGTTTTGATTTGTGTGATTGCCACATTGTTTTGAGCCGCTTTCACAGTGGCAATGGTCACGGCATTGCCGGTGGATTGGCCGGCTGTGCTGTCGGTGGTGATCTCCAAGCTCTTGAGCCCACCCACAACCACACTTTGAATTGTGGTCGTGTTGGTTGTGTCAACAGAGCTTGTGCCGTTGCGGGAAATGCTTGTGTTGGCTTTGTTGCAGACAATTCTGCCATCCATAAATCCTGAAGCGGTGCCCGCAGCTGTGAGTGTTTGGCTGCGCGTGCCATTTCCTGAAGAAAGGGTTGGAGTTTCCGAGGTGCCGCTGGCTCCGGTGATGCTGTCGTAATGATTCCATGTCCAGGAATCACAGGTAGAGTTACTAATGTAGTTGCCAAAGGTGTCCCACACATGCAGATAAAGTGTGGGGCAATTCATTGCGAGGCCTGCACCTAAGGGACAGTAAATAGATTCTTCGTGAGCAGTGGCTGGAGTGCTCGCATCTTTTGACAATCGAGCAAGCATTCCTGAGGTGGATTTTGCTGCCACTGTGTATGTTTGTTGGAACGATTTCTGCACCGAACCGCAGCCACTTTGCGCTGTGTTGGATGCAAAGTTCATGGTGATTGTTTCTGCTTTGTAGAATGTGAGTGGCACTGCAAATGTGCCAGGTGTACTGGAAGCCACATTGACCGAAGAGTTGTAGGCAAATGTTTGTGCGGTTCCTGGCACTGTGCTGCCGTTGGCAGGTGCATCGTGTGTGCCTCCGCCCTGAACACTCACAGAAAGTGAAGTGCAGCTTGAAATGTTTCCGGCAAAATCTTTGATGAGAATTGCCTCGGATTGGGATGTGCCGGCGGTGGGAGAACTGTTTGCTGCTGAACCCGATTGGAAAACAACGCTGTCGGGCACAGCGGGTGTGACGGCACTGACGGTGATGCTCTGAGTTTTGCCGCGCAGGTTCAGTGTCACGTTGCGTGCTCCACTTTCCACAATCGCAAAGGTCATCACTCGGGTTTGCGTGGTGGCAGTGTTGCTGGGCAGCCTACAGATTCCGTCGCTTGTAAACGCGCAATCGAGCGAGGTGGAGCTCATAATCGGGAAACTTCCGCTCGTGAGTGTGCGGGATATTTCTGTTGGTACGGAGCTGGTTGTTGAGGTGGAAAAGCTCAATGTTTCGGTGGCCGAAGCCACGAAATCTGATTTTGCAATTTCACTTCCTAGCTTGCGCCATTTCGCTGTCATTCCCGTGATCGTCAGGTTGTTGTTTGCGGCTGTAAGAGAACTGATGGTTGGTCCACTCGGGTTGGTGGTGATATCGAAACCTTTGAGGCCGCCCGTGACAACGGTTTGAATGGCGGTTGCGTTGTTTGTATCCAGTGAAGTTGTTCCTGTGGGGCGGAAAATTTGCGTTGCAATCGTGGTTCGGTTGCAGACAAGACGTCCGTCCAAGAATCCTTTTGCAACATCAGGAGTTGTGATGGCCAAGCTTTGGCTGCGTGCGGCTCCGGATGTCAGGCTTGGAGTTTCCGATGTTCCATTGCTGCCGCTGTCGTAATTCGCCCACGTCCATGAATCGCAGGTTGAGTTGGCAACGTAGTTTCCGAACGTGTCCCACGTGTGCAGATAAACCGTAGGGCATGTCATTTGTAGGCCGGCACCCAGGGGGCAGATCACATTTTCCGTGTGAGCCGTAGGTGCGGTTGTGCCATCGGTCGACAACCGCGCATACATTCCTGTGTCGGTTTTCGCTTGCACGCTGTAGGTTTGCTGAACTGAAACAGTCCCGCCGCCACACGCTGAGCCTACGGTTGTGAATGTTAAAGTCAGGCTTTCAACCTTGAAAAACTTGAGATCGACTGTGAACTGCCCAGGAGCCCCTGCATCGTTTGCGAATGTAACAGTTGAGTTGTACTTGAAGGCGGTGCCGCTGCCGCCCGGAATGGTTCCTGAATTTCCTGGGGCATCGTGTGTTCCGCTGGTCACACTCACAGTGATCGATGTGCAGCTCGCTTGGTTGCCGGCGGAATCTCGGGCCACCAAAGTTTCATTGAATTGAGTTCCTGCCACCGGCAAGGCGTTGGCCGATGCACCACTGCTGAATCCAATTGTGACCGCAGCGCCGGTGTTTACAGAGATATGATTCAGGGTGATATTCAAGCCGCGGAGCGTGAGCGTGAGAGTGCGGTCCGAATAAGCTGTGCCAAAATTTAAATTATAGATATCTGCTGCGGCAGTGCTGCCCGAGGTGGATAAATTCGCCGTCACACTGGCAGGAATATTTACCACACCACTCGGCGTGAAATTACTTTTGTCGATTGCAATGCTGTGACTTGTTGTGACTGAGCTTGAATATGTAATCAGTGTATTGCCAGTTCCCTTGTACATCTTTGCAACGATATTTTTCACTTGAACGGGTGTGCCCACCGAAGGATTTTTGTTGGTCATGTCGGTGGCTGCAGAACTGCTAGCTGTGACAGCAGCTAAGCCTGTGTTGGGGACAACGTCTGCTGTCCAAGACGAAATACCACCATAAAGGAGCACATTCGCGGTGAGAGAATTTGGCCCTGTGCAGGTCGCTGTAGCATTCACAGGGCCTGTGTGGGTCACTTGCAGTGAACTGGTGGATCCTGAAATTGCCGAGGGGAGGGTTGTGCTGTCGCTTCCAGCTTTTACACCCGTCCATGCGCATTGGGTTGTTCCGTCGCCATAGGTGTTACCATAGGTATCCCAGAAGTAAGAATACACTGTCGGGCAAATCACCTGGCTGCTTGTCAGATCCGAACCCGAATGTCGGCATTCCATTTCAGTCATTGCAGTCGTTGTGGTAGGGCGAGTGGCACTTGTGTTCAAAAGCAACTTCGCTGCAGCAGCAGCCTCAGAAACATCCACAGTCAAGGCCAGCTCTTTGCCTCCGCAGGCAAGCAAGCGGACTCTGTTTTGCCCTTTCTTGTACAAGGTGATTTTCAATTTCATTTGGTCGCCATTGGCGCTCTCAGGGCCTACCGTGCTTGAAGAAGTGACGGCAGCGTTTGCAGAGTTTTGAATCAACGGAGAAGCTCCGGTGGTGGTTGTAAAGACTCCACTTGGAGTGGTGTCTGCAGCTGCTTCGCTAAAGTTGCCTGCGTCGTTCTTCCAGCCAATCACGGCATAAAGCCCATTGGCAGTTGTGCTGCCGCAACCTGTAAAGCTTGTGTTGAGATACTGATCTTTCAAGTAGGCAGTCACATCAAACTGCTGGGCGGCTTTCACAGCCGGAAGGTTTGCAGAATAGATTGCATTCGGTGCGGCTCCTGAAACAGTGATTGCAGCAGCATTTGCACCGGTGCGAGGTGTAGATGCGTTGTCTTCAAAAACAAATGCTCCTGCAGCGAGCTGTTCGGCACGCACGAGTGTGACACTGACTGTGCCAACGAGGCCCGTGGAGAAGTTCGGATTAATATTTTTGCTCGAGGTCACATCCGCGCCTGCGGCTTGTGGGATGTCGCCTTTCAGAGAATTGCTCGGACCGCTGAGTTTGAATCTGAGAGCTTGTAAATCTGACAAACCAGAGGCCAGCGAGGTGAGAATATTTCCAGCAATGTCGCGCGGAGTGAGAGTGACGGTAAAAGCCGTTCCTGCTGTTTGTGCGTTGCCATTTTGAAAGCTGAGGTTGTAACCAACAATCGATCTCTCAGTTGCATTGAAGGTCATGTTTGCAGTGGATGTTACGTTTGCAGCAGCCAAGGCTGTTCCTGTCAAAGTGAATTGAATATTTGTGTCAGGCACATCGTAGTAAAGATTTGCAAAGGTCTTGAATCCGGTTGCAGAATCAAGACCGCTTGACATATCGAGTTGCTGCGCGTTGAAACCTGCAGTCGTGCTCTTGATGCTTGTTTTGCTTTTGCTGCCGCCCGTCGCCGTGAGGGCAAGTGATGCCTCTCCTTTCGTTGGGTTCTCGTAGCCATCCAATGGTTTCACAGTGATGTTGAACAAGCCATTTGAGGTGGAGTCGGCATTGCGCGAGGTTTGATCAGCTGTCAAAACGTATTTCGCCAAAGCACCTGATTTGACGTTTATGGTGCCTGTCAAATTACCAGATTTTGCGCCGCTGTCGGTCAGCGTGACGTTGCTTGCGGCCACCGATTCGGCTTTCACTGCTGTAATATTCGCAAACGCGACGCCATTGTTGAACGCAAATTGTTTGTTGTTTTTTGTAGAATTGCTTGATGTCTTATCAGAGAAAATAGGCGCTGCACTGTTGGGTGAATTGGCAAACCCTGAACCCGACCATGCAAATGTCAGGCCGTTGAGCACAGTGTCGTATTCTCTCACAGGAAGGTTATCATATCCGCGTGCAGTGATTTTCACTTGGGATGGAGTGCCAACATTCCAATCCACACTCGCGCCGCCCGCATCCACCGTGTAGTCTTTGTGTCTTGAATAAACCGTGAAAGGTGCACTGTTGCCGCCTGTGCGGAATGCGTTGGCTCCAGACACGGTGAAGTTGTCGGTGACGGTCAATATTCCAGCCAAGAACGATTGTGTTGCTTTAAAATTAATATTTGTCTGCCAAGTTCCCGTGGCATCAAAGTTCGCGGTGGTGGGGTAAACAGGAGTTTCTGTTGAAGGGCTTGTGAGGGTGTTGGCGCCTGCCCATGTGTAAGTCAATCCGTTCAAGTTCGACTGAATCGTTGTGACTGCATTGCCATCAATATCAAGGGCCGTGACTCTCACAGCTGTGTCACCGTGCGTGCGGTATTGTCCGGTGGTGGTGAGGTCTGTGGTGCCGGTGACAAGCGAAACTGTATAGGATTTAACGGTGCCCAACGCAGGTGCGAAGGCAATATAGCCACCGGTTGTGTTTGTGTTTGTTGTTGAGGTCACCGTCACGCCAGCGGCTGCGCCAGCCAGTGTAAACTTCACCGTCTGTGGAACCAGGTACACCAAACCTGTGGCTGTCCATTGACCATTGCTAAGATTGATTTCGTTGGGAGAGAAACTCGCATCGAAACCATCTGCAAATTTGTTTCCCGTTCCATTCGGTTTGCGTAAAGGTGTAATGGGGTTTGATCCACCTATTTTGCTTGTGTCTGAATGTTTTTCTGCAACAACATTTAATCCCGCTTCACCTGGTCGGCGGTTGTCGTAGGCGTCGTATGCGGTCACTGTCAGATCAAAGCGAGAGTCGAGGGTTGCGGTCGGCGAACCAGCGAGCCCGGTCGCAGCCACGGTGTATTTGGCAAGCGCGTTTGGAGCGAGCGTAACTGCACTTGTAGCTGGTTTTGTTGATGCGTGAACAGTCTCCACCCCGGAAATTGTTTGTTTGCCTTTGAGCAAAAATGCATTTGTTAAATTGCGGTCTGTTGCAGGGAAAACCGCTCCGACCTGTTGGAAAGTGATAGGTACTGATGCGATTCCGTCCACAAACGTAAAGGTTGTTGGCAACGATGAATTGGTTTCGGGCAGGCGCTCCGAAGTACTTGTGAACTGCCCTGCATTCGACGTTGTGTTCCACATGAACTGGTACGTTTTGCCTGTTTCATCGTTGCTGAGAAGCTTATCGAGTCCGCGCAGAGGTAAGTTGTAATAGGTACGAGCAACCACACGGATCACACTCGATTGCCCCGCCATCATGCTCAAAGACGCAGGGAGATCGAGATAAAATTCTTTCAAACTATTGAGTGTTGGAGCTAAACTTATGACCTCCGATTTGTCGAGCGGTGTTGTTATATTGTTTTGGTCTGTGGCAAGAATTTTGTAATCACCAGGGTCGTCAAAGGCCAAATTTTCAATGGCCAAAAGATTGCTGCCTGTTGCCAGAGTGTAGGTTTGATTGGCATCGCGGGTTTGTCCCGCAGCCGTGTCGGTCGAAGCACTTACAAGAGCTGTGTTTGTTGAGGCATTCCAGCGAATCAAGCCATTTCCGACTCGGTTTGCATCGTTCCCATCGGGGAAAAATGTTTTGCTTCCGTCTGAACGCACAATCTGCAATTTTAAATTTTTTGCCTCTGGCACACTGACGTAATTCCCGAGAGCGTCGTGAGATGTCACCTGCACCGAGAATTTAGCCGCGCTGTTGTTGTCTCGGCGAGCCTCGGGTGAGTTCGCGCTGGCTTTTTTAACATTATAGAAACTCAGAGCCGAGGGTTGCGTTTTAATGGCGAGTGAACCCAGCAGAGTGGTTGTACCCTGGACGGCCTGTACAACAATTTTTCCATCGGTGTTCGACAGTGACGCGCCTTTGAATGTTGCTAAATAGTCTGTTGCACATTCGCCAGATGTGAATGCACAAGTGCCGTTGGGCGTTGCGAAAACAACTTTTTCGCCGCCGAGGGGTATGTCGGGGTAGGTGGCGGCAACGCTCCAAGAAACGCTCCATGTTCCGCCGATACTCGTGGCTATGTTGCCAAAATCGTCGGTGAGTGCAATTTTGAAACTGCGTGAATCGCCTGCGGTGAGTGTCTGAGTTGCTGGATCAAAGTTCGTTCCTGGTTTTGCGATGATTTGCACCTTCGATGGTGAACCGGCATCAATTCTGAATTTATAAGTAACCGTTTGAACGTTTCCACGGTACGCCGTTAAGTTAAAAGTTCCGGATTTTACGACGCTAATCTGTAAACGACCTGGGTCGGCAGACACGGCGCTGCACACGGCAATGGTGGCATCACTGCAAGATACGGTGATGATATTTGCGGATGGATCGGCCGAAACAAAAACGTTCTCATATTGGTCAAAAGATTTTGTTCTAAAATAATACGGCGCGGTTGAGGCGCGCGCAGCGAGGCCATTGATGCCAGAGTTGTCCGCGCCGGGAGGAGTGATCTCGGTGCTCGAGGTGTCCTGAGTCACCACGGTTTTAGCAACGGCACCCGTGAGAATGGTCACGGGCAAACTCACTTGTGACGAAGTCACAGACGCGGAACCTGTTTTAGCATAGGTCACAGTTGCTTTGATCGTCACAGGGCCATTGATGTTGTTTTTAAAATGAAAAACGCCACTGGAATTTATCGCAAGCGTAGAGGCTTCCCACAAACCTGAATTCGAGACGTTGAATTGCAAAGGCGTCAAAAGAGTCGCTGGTGCCTTTCCTGTTGAATTCGCCGAGTCGGCCGCCGCAGCACTTCCCGTTGTGCTTGAAACGGAGCTAAGGCTTCCGTTTGTGTAATACTGCAAAGCCGAGGTCATCGTGTATGAGAAATTAGGATCGTTTATAAAGTTTCCAAATTCATCTTTGGCCTGAAAAATGAGTTGAAACGGAGTGTCGGCCGAGACAATCGGGCTTGAACTACCGACCTGGCCGCTCACATACATGACAAATTCTTTGGGTGTTTTTGAAAGTGCAGAAATGCGCATTTCTCTGCCGATTGAAGTTGCAGCTGAGGTGGCAGAGAGTGTTGCAACAATTTGCCCGGCCTTTCGCAATCCCGTGTCGCCCGAGCTGACAATGCACCAGTGGCTATCGGTTGGGCAGCTACTGACAATGCTGTAGCTGCTGCCCGAGAGACTGGGCGTTCCCACCGTAAATTCTGATTTGAGGTTGCCAACCGCATCAATCGCGAAAGTCTTAAACCCCGCAGGTTGTGAGCTCACTTCAATGATGTTGCATGTTGCTGGGGTTCCTACGCTGTCAAGCACGTAGTTGTAGGCGGTGCCCACTTTCACACGGCGGGGCAGCATGAGGCCTGTTCCTGTTCCCGTAGGAATTGGGCAAAGTCGTTTGTTCTGGTTGTCTCGAATATCCACAAGACTTGCGGCAAGCGCCACCATAGTAAAAGGCGTGCTGTCGCCCGAAATAGTGTACGGAGCAGATGTCGTTCCTCCGCGTAAGGTGACGCTCACCGATGGCCCTGGCGCCGGTGCTGACTCATCGAAAACACAAAAATACCGGTTGAGTCCAGAGAGCTCACCGTTTGTAAAAATTTGTCCGGCAATCCGCTCGTGCCCAACATAGGAAATTAATTGGTCTGGCTCAAACGTACTGGAAGGCGGAAATTGAGAAGGAAAAGTCGTCCAAGTCGACTGCGCCGGATTGGGCACGTAGTCGGCCGTCGCGGTGGTGAGCGGGGTGAGTTTTGTTTCAGACCCCATTTTTTTGAACAAGCCACCGGGCTGAAAAAGCTGCTTGTTTGAGCCGGTTGAGTAATAATTCTTCACTTGTAAGTCGACTGTGACGCTGTCGGCATTGTCGTAAATTAGATTGTTTTTGGAATCGCGCGCGGTCACTCGAATACGCGCGCAGTCGCCCGGGCTCAGATTTTTACTCAAGGCTGTGTCGCTGCTGTGGGGCACAGCATCAAAAGAAGCCGAGGCTAGGTTGACGCGCTCTGTCACAACCGCAGCGAATGCAGGTCGCCCGGGCCGAACAGCAAGGGTGAGGCTCACACTCAGCGGGACTGGAGTCGTATAATTGCCAAATGCAGTATCGTCTGATGCGAAGGTCAGAGTGTCGAATTTGTCTTTCGAGCCATTGCTGCCCAGCACAGCAAGTGCATTTTGTGCCGAGGCCTGTGTGGGTTGAATCACCAGCCGTGTGTAGCCGCTGCGTGTGCACAGCGGTGTGGCCGTTTCGCCGGCAGCGTGTGTTTCTCTCAGAAGTGAGGGCTGAGCACCTGACTCGGTTAAGTAAGGACTCGAGCTTTCTGAGCTCTTTGTGACTGAAAGCCCACTCGCCCCCGCAGGCAGAATCATGTCTTTGATCCAGTTGCCTTGATCATCAACAACACTCGGGACAATCGTGATTTTATCATCGACGCTGACCTGATAATATTTGCGATTCTCACTCACCTTCGAATTATCGAGATACTCATCCACGCTTTTTAATGTGCGATACAAATCGGATTGCAGTTCATTCCAAGCACGTGCTCCATTTGCAGGGCCACCACACTGGTTGGCAAGCAAAATCCGGCTTGGCGCACCTGCGTTGATGTTGAGTTTAAGAGCGTTTACAGCCAAGTCTTCTATGATTGTCGTTCCGTTCGTTTTGTCACGAATCAAAATCACCCGGTTGTCAGATGATGTTGTTGTGGCAGCAACTTTGAAACCAGAGTTTTGCTCGCAAACAACTCCCGAGGTGATTGCTGCAATGGCCGTTTCCCCGGTGTTGCAAGACGCACGGATCACCTGCGGGCCTTTGATGAGGCAGACCGGCACATCGTTCTTCAACGCTGCATTTGGATACGCTGGCGTCATGGTTTCTTGTTTGAAAAAGCAATAGTAGTCTTGTCCTAAGGCATCCGGGGGCGGCAATACAGTTGTTCCTGTGTTGGCCCACGACTGTGAAATAACACCGCGCAGGTTCATCTTCTTTGCACTATTTGTGTCTGCATAGGCAGCTGCGTGGTTCATGCCGTTTTGTGTGAGTGGAATCACTCGAAGATAAAAGGCGGCTCCGGCGGTGACACCTGAGGTTCCATCCACACCAGCTGCGACTCGTACGGTTGGCTCTTGGTTTGGGTCGCTGGGTTTAAGCACCGCCTCAACTAAAAAATGGTGGGCGACGTCGCCAACGAATTCGACTTCGGGAAGATACAGATTGGCTTGCGTAGTCATGCTAATGAACTGTTGATCGAACGAATTTGCATTTGGCAGCTCGATTTTCAAACGGCCTTTTATGTTACACGGGCTGTTCAAGTAGATGCGATATCTTTGTTCTGAAGTGGGAGTTACTTCAGTCACATTGGATAGGCGATTTGCTGCTCCCGGGCTGCCTCCGTCCGGATTCGTGAAGGTCACAAATGGATTCGAGACTTCCACATTTGAACTGTCAGTACACTTCGATGCTAAAGGATCCGAAGGAATCCATTTATACTTCACCGGAATCGGTTGACGGGTCAGGTTGTTGTATTTATCAATTGCCCACACTTCAACCGCGCGTCCTAAAAGCGCACTTGTTATGGGGACTTGTTGTATAACAATTTTCGAACCTGTGTAGTCCTGATAGGCAACATCGTTGTTGTTGTGGTCAACAATTTTAAATTGCCACGGTGCGCCCGAAACCACTTCAAATGGATCACTGTAGACATCGAGCAGTGCAATTGCTGTACCGCCAATGTTCACTTGTTCTAATTTTCCCGCGAGGGTCTGGTTTTGAAGCACCTTTGGAGACTGGAAATACAATGCAGATGAGGGAGGAATCAGGAAGGAATCCCCATCGACTGTTGTGTTTTGAGTCAGGCTTGCCTCAAAATCGATGATTGACGGCGTGAAATTACCAACACCTGTCATACCCTGCCGGACAGGAAACGGTGTTGCATTGCTGCCACTCAACTCAGTTCCTGGAGTGGTGTCGACCAACGAAAGGATCAAATTCCCAGTTGGTTTTTCGACGCGGTAGAGTTGTTTTCGTGGATAACCGTCTGCTGTATTGCGCTTGACGAAAGACGAGATAGGTGAGCCGGTGCTGTCGACAAATTGCAGCTTTACACCAAATTGATCGGTTGACTTCAACCCCGCCGAGCGCGCGTCGCAGCTTGCGTTGATACACGGAATAGCTTTCACTTTGGCGGGTGATTGC
>RGDM01000038.1 GCA_009918675.1 bacterium | reverse complement strand
CGCGGGCACAGCACTGCGCAGGGCCATGTACCAACTCAAAAGTGCTTTCACATCCGACGAGCCAAAAGGGACGCTTATGTTGCTAGGTCCTTTGAGCGTGACCGGATGAGGTTCCAAAAACTCAAGAGAGGCTGGGGCCCATCCGTGGCAAAGTCCTTCCCACGGGGCGGCCCCAGGATAGGTTCGCCGACGCTCTGAGAGAACAGTTGGGTATTCAAATCGGCCAACAAAAATATCGAGCTTTTCTGCGGGTGAAAGAGCAGATAATTCTTCACGAGTCATTCCTTGTACCGTTTGTCGGCTTGGAAGGGAATAGCCAAAGGAACTTGGGCCCGGATTCAACCATCGGTATGCAATCCCGGCTCGTTGGCTCGGCCAGTACGAGTCTGACCAAGGGATCCGCGAGATCGATCCAGAGGTTGGGAGATCTCGGTAATGGGTTTCAAAATTGCGGCCGAAGCGATCCGGATCATTAATCACATCCCAGGCTTCGAAGATCCGAGAATTGTGTTCGATTAAATGCGATTGTGAACATGCCAAGAGTGTAAATGCGGAGAGCAAGAACATTTTAAACAGCGCCGCATGCAATCGGCGGGTGAGGTTTTTCAACATCTGAGCGCGTTTTTTTGAAGTCCGTGAGCAATCATTCTGAGCCGAAGGTGAACTCCTCACGATGCCCCCCCCGAAAACCTGAACGAGCGAAGTGAAGTCTTCGCGCGCTTTAGCAGAGGCTAAGACGAGTTTGCTCATTCTCCGATGGGTGGATGTTTATCATTTGCTCAGTGTGGTTGTCTTTCAGCTGAAAAGAATTCTGTTTGCTGAGTTGTGCGCGACAGATCCTTTCGAACGCCTCAACTGCACTGCGGTGGTCGAGATAAGCATCATAGGGGGAATCATATGGGCTGAAATATTTGTGAACATCACCATCATGCGAATACTTTATACACATGTAGTAGAAGTGGTCGCTTGTTTGTAGCCTTCGCCATTGTTCGGTCAGCTCGTGCGAGTTGAGCTGCAAAATAATTCCTTCAAGGGCCATCACTCGTGCAAGCGCTTCTTCTTGGAGTGGGTTGCTCAGCCATGCTGAAAGGTCGCGTTCAGTGTCGGCCCAACTTGTGGGCACTGGAACGGCCATGCTGCTGCGGATATCGAATTTCAGTGCATCGTCAACTCCGACAAAGTGAATATTTGGATGAGTTACGACGCGATGAACAAAGTCTTCGAAGAAGTGGAAAATTCCGGAATCCGCCCATTGGTGCTCACCAAAAGTTTCGTAGTCCATGAATAACCCGACAAATTCATGTTGACCGTCGAGCAGAGACTCGAGCCAATGAACATAAGTTTGCGCAGTCAGGGGCCAGCTCGCCCAATTGCGATCCGAGAATCGGAACGCCATGTCGTCAGACAACTTGTAGCTTTTGGGCAGAAGTCGGAGTTGATGTTGGCTGGGGTGGTTGAAAATATGATGTGCATTCCATCCCATTGGCAGCCATGGATCCCAGCCTTCAAGAAGGCAACCTTCGAATCCCATCTCAGAAACCATCGAGCCAATGGCGTCTGAATAGATAAGCTCGGTGTTGCGAAAAACACGCGGGGTTTTTCCAAAAAGATTTTGCAGATTGCAAAGCTGCTCAGCAACTTGCGAACGGAATTCTGTGGGCGATTTCAATGCAGCCAGCGAATGGTGCGATGTTTCGCAAATGATGTGCGAGTTCTTCAGTTGACCAAGATAGGTATAGAGTTTGTAGAGATCAGGATCGTATTCCTTACACTGACTCAAGAAAGTGCCACTGAAAGAAAATGACACTCGAAAATCATTTGGGTATTTGAGCAATAGATGTTCAAGGAGTTTGCCCATTGGCCAATAGCATTTCTCGGCAACTTTGTGGAAAACGCTGCGGTTTTTCTCGTCGCTGAAAAGCGATGGTGTATCTGTTGGTTCGTCGAGGCGAACCTGCCGCAATCGATAAGGTTGATGGACCTGAAAATAAAAGCAGACTGCAACCATGACAACGGACTCCGCAGGGGGGGTGAATTTGCCCTGCAGTGTAACCGTAAATTTGTGAGTGCAACATAATTGGGGTGTCATCTTGATGCGGATGTCAGAAAGCTCGAGCTCTTGACAGCACAGGAGCTGAATGTGTCTTTGCTTTCGCAGGGGAGAGGAGCAGCAAGGAGCCTGTTGATATTGAGGATTCCGGCACCCGTACGCTGGGTGTTCCAGTCAGGTGGAGTCTCCATAGCTAAGGTCCTCGCTACCCTCTCGAAAAGTGCGCTGATGTTCTTTTTACCATAGAGCCGCGCAAGTTCTTCGCGGTTGTGGCGTTGTAACCAGAGTGCTGCGGCGGCTGCGGTAAATGCTGTCGAATAGCTTGTTCCGCTCGAATTGCGCAGACCTTCGGTAAATTTGAGCAAGCCACCATTCCGGGCGTTCATTTGAATCAAGTCACTTGATTCAGAATCATTCACAAGTGGCTTTTGAGTTGGTTGAGCCGTAATATGACAAACCCCTGCGCCCGGCGCAGCAAATGCAATATGACGTCCAACAAAAGCTTCATTCCAATGTGTCTTTTTTCGAGTTGATGCTGTTACTGCAATGACACCAGGAAGTCGCGCGGGAAGAGGAATCATATTGATAGGAACCGTCTGACCAGCTGCAGCAATCACAATGATTCCGTTTTCAATTGCCTCTTTAACCGCCTCTTGGATGAGGTTGGATGAGTCGAACAGTGCACCCAAGCTGATTGTAATTATCTGGGCACCCATCCGACTTGCTGCGTGGATACCTTCTGCAAGATTTTTTAAATCCGCTGTTCCACCTGTGGACATATTTCCAACCATCACAACACTGTCGGTGACCTTTAAAGGAATCAGTTTGACCCAAGGCGCGATGCCAATAAAACTCCAGTCAAAACCTGTTTCAGGCATCCATCCCACGATAAGACTCGCAGTCGAGGTTCCATGTCCAAAACTTGGGCTGTTTGGGTCGTTATCGAGCGGCTGAAGGTTTGGCTGAACAAAGTTCAATAGGCCAGGAAGCAGAGCGGTTTGTCCGGGTGAAAACTGCAGTCCCCAAGCACCTTGCGAGACGTCGCTGGTTTTCATTAACGAACGCAGCGGAATGATACCGGTATCAAGCTGGGCAAGAGTGATGCCTTGTCCCGGATTGCTATAACCTTGTTGTGAAAGCAGGTGCCATGCTTCACGCACTTGCAACTGATCCAATGCCCATTGGCAATCTTGAGCGTTTGCAATTGGCTGCTCAGGTGCTGCAAATGCGTTTTCTATTTGGTCTTTCTGCTCCGCCTGCTGCGCAAAAAGCCTGGTTGAAGAGAGCGCAATGGAAAGCGCAAATACACTTTTGAAGACGATGTTGTGGAGCCTTGATACGCCAAAAACCATGAGTCACCTCCTGATTTGTTGGGCGAGAGAGGAGACTCAACTTTTGAGTCTCCTCCTGTTAGGGCGGGTGAGCGAGGTGGGACGATGTTCATTATGAGCAGAGACATCTTTAGATGCTTCCCATGTTTTGAACAGCGCTGATTCAGACAACCTGGAAGATAACCGATAACGGTTTTAAGAATCAGTTTTTTAATGTGCTTTTATAGTAAGAGTTTTACTTGTTGTACAAGGACAACCAGTTTGTAATTTCTTTCTGAGTTTCACAGAAAGAAGAGTTGATCTCGTCGAGGGTTGCTCTGCACATCTGTTCGGGGGTGAGTTTTATTTTCTGCTCCAATTCAGCACAGAAAGCGGAGAATTGCAGTGCTCCGATATTAGCAGCCGAACCTTTCAAGCGGTGCGCCAGGCGCAGCGCAACATCAAATTGCTTGTCGCGCACTGCAGATGCGAGTTGAGCAAGGAGTGGTGGAGTTGTTTCAAAAAACAAATCCGCAAGTTCCTTGACCATACTCTCGCTCGGGTCATCAGAAAGTTCATTGAGTGTCTTAAGCAGCTGGTTGTCGAGTAAACAAACATCGTTTGCTGGGGTTTTGGCTGCTGTCAACAATTTGAAAATCCTTGCTCGCTAGGAGTGAATCAAAGAGCGCTTAGCATCGGAGTTACGTTTGTTTGAACATCAAGACTGAGACCGGCTCCATAGACAGATTGAATCTTGACACTTGTTGAAACACCCTCAAGTGCACGGCGGAGCTCAAAGAGTTTTCGATAAAATGCGTTGTCGCTCACTCGAACGGGACCCCAAGCCTCACGCTTGAGAGTCTCTTTAGGAACAACTGTCCCTTTAGCTTTAATCAACTGAGCCAAAAGTAACGTCTCAACCGGCGCAAGGAATTGCCGGCCATTTGGACCAGAGACAACCCGGTGAGCGGTATCGAGGCTGACATCTCCTGCTTGCAGTGCGCTTTTTGCGGCACGGTCTTGGAGATGAGTGAGGCGGGTTTGAAAGCGAGCTTGAACTTCGCGTGGCTTAATTGGCTTCAAGAGAAAATCGTCGGCGCCTTTACGAAACGCGTCGACCAACCAGTCGTCTGCTGGGTCGGCGGTAATAACAATAATAGGGCTGTATGGCCAACGCGCGCGCAGCTGCGGGACGATATCGAGTCCGGATTGATCGTTAGCCAAATGAATATCGACGAACACAGCGAGAGGATCGATTGTCGGAATGCGGGAGGTAAATTCCGTAATCGTTGGAAACGATAACGAGCGAAGCGCAAGCGATTTCTCGATAATCTTCGAAACTATTGGATCATCGTCAAGGGTGATCACGTACTGATTACCGGCCAAATTTTGCATTTTTCCTCCAGTGTCGTTCCAGATGTTTTTAGGTTCTTGTTTCTAAGGAGGTTTCTTATCGAATGGTTTTCAAAACGCCAGACTTGGCGGCGAGGCTTACCCAATTGTAAGATATCCTGCAATATCAATAAAAAAGCCGAACAAGTTCGATATCTTGTACGGCTGTACGATTCTTTGCATCTAACAATATATAGAATTTTAATTCTCGTCCGATGCTCGTTTTAGGAATGAGCGGGCTGAGGCCAAATTGCGACGGTCGCGCAAGACAGCATTGAGGATATTACCTTTGCTGTCGGTTGAGCGGTACATGTATTTCCACTCGCCGTTCACCTTGACGTAGGTTTCTTCAACGTTCATGCCAGCCTTCAAGGCGCGCGCAGATTTTCTTGGTTTGCGTGAAATCACCTCACCAAATTTTTGCACCCATTCAAAAACTGTTTTGTGAGACACCTCGACACCATGTTGCATGAGTTTGTCTGAAACTGCGCGGTAAGTCAGATGATCGCGCTGGTACCAAAGAACGGCCAACTCGATAACTTCCCAAGGATACCGATGCTGCTTGTCTAGACGTTCTGTCATGTTGAGTGTCCTCTCGCAAAGGAAACGCTGCTTCCGCAGGCCGACAGTCTTTTCGTTTCTTTGCCAGCAAAGTTTAGTTCTTTTTTATCCATAGATTTTGGCCTGTTATTGGGCTGCAGACCATAACCGCAAACAAGCAATCAAAAAGCGACCTGCAAGCTCGCCAGATTGACGCCACACATCCTGGCCGGATCGGGTACGCTTTGGGGACGAGTTCAAGGAGCATCACGCATGTCTTTCCGCCGGATAAATTGGGCAATTGCGGCCTTGGTCTGTGTCGCCGGTGGCGAATCCAAAGCGTTTGCCCAACGCCACAAAGCGCGACTCTCGAATTCGATCTCGGCCAAGATGCCAGCACCAACTTCGGCAGATGCGCGGGCTGCGAGTTTACTTGATGCTGCTCGAAAGAAACTGCGCGCAGGAAGTTTTTCAGAAGTTGAAGTTCTGCTCAGAAGCGCTCAGCCGATCATAACTGATCCTCTTGTCAGAATTTCATGGAATGTGCTTTTTGCAGATCTTAAAGAAGCGCAAGGTGCATGGGCCGAGGCTGCTTTTTACGCAGCTAAAGCAATCTCTGAAATGTCGTTTTTGAATGGGACCGACAAAAGAAAAAATAACCTCGCCTGGAATTCTTCCACTCGAATGTTGTTTTTTAAAGTATTGAAAAACAATCTTCAGGCAGGTTTGACAGTTGCTTCTCTCAACGAGTTTGAGCGTTTTAAAAACGATCTCTCTCGTGAGCTGCTGACAAGCAGCGAGGAATTGCTACTCAAAAAACTTGCAGATGAACTGCGACGGATCGATCGCAGTCAAGATGCACTCGTCGTCGAGAAATTGCTTTTCAAATTTTATCCATTTGTCAGCAAAGCGTTGATGGATTCGCTGACTCCCGACACTGTTTGTCGCTTGGATGAGGAGCAAAATGTTGCTTTAGATAAGCGCAGCAGAGCCTCGCAATTGATTCAGAAATTGGGAAGTCGTGAGGACCTAACTCAATACGCGATGTCGATTTCTGGCGTGCCAAATGCGCTTCGATGGCTGCAACAACCTGTTGATACGCTTTCCGGACAAATACGCAATGAGTTGTTGGATCTTGTCGATTGGCTGCAATCTGTTCGCGAATATCCCACCGCACTTGAGATTACCAATAAGCTCATTCTATCGCAGAACTTTGAGCCACCATTTACGCGCGATCGGCTGGTGATGTTGCACGCGAGGAATCTTAATGGGGTCCATCGGTCTGTCGAAGCGGCAGCATTTTATCGTGGGCTTATTCTCCAATATCCGCAAACTGAGATTGCCAACCTTGCCCGGCCCCGCTATGTTTTATCTCTTCATTATGCGCAACTTTATGTTGATGTCGCGCGCGAAGCATCGTCATTATCAGGATTGATGCGCCCGAAAGATATTCTCTGGCGGACCTTCTGGGCACGTTACCTGAGCAAGCAATTTTCGCTTGCACTTGCGACAACGGAACATGAATCGGGTCAAGAGCACAGAGCGCGGTTTCAGTATTGGCGGGGGCGTGCATACGAAAGCGAAGGGCTTTTGCGCGAGGCAAAAGATGTCTATAACAAGCTCTCGCTTGTGGATGGGGCAAACCAATATGCTCTATACACAAATTGGCGGATGACAAAAGCGCCCGTTCAGCCCGTTTCCGTGCAGGTTGGCTCGGTTGCATTTGCCGCAAAGAAGCTTTCTTCTTTCGAATTCTCAGATGTTTCCGTGCTGCTCGGAAAAGATAGAACGAGCGAGCATTATCCTGTGAACGAAGCCCTACTATCGGCGGGTTTCGCCGATCTTTTGCGAGGCTCGATGCGCAAGCGTTTACAAAGCTTGGGTCAGTCGGGCGACGAAATTGCTGAACTTCTTGTTCGAGCCGGAGATGCGAACGCCGGAATTCAATTTGCGACAAATCAGCGGCGCGGATTGCCTTCATTGCCTCTCGGCCGAATAGGCGACTGGAAGTCTTATATCGCCAAGAACCAAGCCACGCTGAAGATGCTTTATCCGCTTGCTTACAAAGATAAAATTGCTGAGGCTGCAGAAAGCTTTCAAGTGAGTCCATGGCTCATACTTGCAATAATGCGCGCAGAGTCGCTCTTTCAGCCTCACGTGGTGAGTTCAGTCGGTGCTCGCGGGCTTATGCAGATAATGCCAACAACCGGCGAGCGGATTGCTGAACTTATCGGTTTTCCTGATTTTGAGCCTGCGCTTTTGGATTTTCCAGCAGTGAATATCACTCTCGGGTCTTGGTATTTGTCACGTTTACTTGCTTACTACAGTGGCAATTTGCCACTCGCGATTGCTGCCTACAATGCAGGTCCGGAATCTGTAGACCGTTGGTTAAAGCGAAATCAGGGTTTGAGTCTCGACGAATTTCTTGAAGACATCCCGTTTGATCAAACACGCAAGTACGTCTCAACTGTGTTGACCAATATGGAAGCTTACAGTCGGTTGTACTCGAATGGAGTCAAAGGGATATCTGTAAATATGTTTTCTCCCCTTCCAATCCCCAGAAACGATTTGGAAATCTTCTGATATAACTATTTCTGGCCTTTTCCAGCGTGCTGATTTATACGCGCAGGGTGCCCCGCAGTGGGTGCCGTTTTTTTTAATAATGTAGGAGATTTGGTGTGTTCAGACCGCGCTCCCACGCCCCATGGAAGTCCTCTTCCGTCGAATCCAGTTCTCAGTCATCGGCGCTCAATGATCCGATTTTGTCACTGAGGGGAGTTGAAAAGGTTTATCCCAACGGCACTCGAGCTCTGAAAGGGGTCAGTTTCGATGTTCCACGTGGCAGCTTTGTTGCCGTGATTGGCCTTTCGGGATCCGGCAAATCAACGATGTTGCGTTGTATTAATCGTATCCACGAACCCACTGCCGGCGAAATTCTTTTCAACGCCCAGGACATCACTAAGCTTTCGTCGCGAGAATTGCGTCAGACGCGGCAGCAAATTGGAATGGTCTTTCAGCATTTTAATCTCATTAAGCGCCGCGACGTTTTAACAAATGTGCTCTCAGGTAAATTGGGTCATATTGCAGAATTGCCGTTTGGCGGCATTTTTAAGCGTTGGCCAAAAGAATGGGTCGAAGAGGCTCATGAAGCGCTAAAGCTTGTCGGTATTCCAGATAAGTCCCTTGTCCGTGCAGATGGCTTGTCGGGTGGTCAACAACAGCGTGTTGCGATTGCGCGCACTCTCATGCAGAAGCCGAAATTGTTACTTGCTGATGAGCCGGTTGCTTCTCTTGATCCTTCAACGAGCAATTCGGTGATGCAGTACTTAAAGATCTTGAATGAAAAACACGGCGTCACAGTGATTTGTAATTTACATTTTTTGAGTCTTGTCCGTGAATACGCGACCCATGTGGTTGCTTTGCGCGGTGGTGAGAAAGTTTTTGAAGGTAAACCATTAGACATCACTCCGCAGTGGTTCAAAGACATCTACGGCGAACAGGCCAAAGAAGTGGAGATTCACTGAGTATGCGCATTCCATCTTTTGTGCCTTTGGTTGAAAATGAGCGCCGCACACGTGAGCTTTCCGGATTCGTCATTGAAATTTTGGTGTGGGGTTATCTTGCGCTTGTTTTGTCGCGGATCGTCTGGTGGGACATCG
This sequence comes from bacterium, assembly GCA_009918675.1. Classification (GTDB taxonomy): domain Bacteria; phylum Bdellovibrionota_B; class Oligoflexia; order Silvanigrellales; family Silvanigrellaceae; genus RFOM01. Next base: position 21,498 of record RGDM01000038.1, on the reverse strand, counting down.
CTTTGCCCTTCATTGAGGGTTTTGCAATTGATGAACAGCCCAAGCAATGGGCTGTTAAGATCATTGAATCACTTGCCTATGATAGCCGATATTCGGAATTCAGCTGGTCTGCAGCAGGCACGGTGTTTGCGGTAGGTTCGTTATTGGGCAGCGTGATCGGACTCAGTGGAAGAGGATTTGGACCTTGGGTGGCGAGCATTTCAAAACTTCAAGTGAACAATCCCGAAGACTCCATTCGCATTCGTGAGCATTGGTCTTATGCACGCATTGAGGGATTGTTGCTGCTGCTGATGACCATTCTCACCGGATGGGTGCTCACTCGCGTTCAGCTCAGCAAAATGACCGAGCTCGTTGGTTTACAGAGTTTCGGCCGTCTCGTTTTGCAGCTTGCGTGCGGATTACCGGTGATTGGTAAGCCGCTGTTTTTCGCTCTTGAGGGCGTTTTCAATCTGCTCGTCATGTTGAATAACTCGGTCACACATTTGTTTGATGCGAAAGCTGAGCCGCTTCCCGCATTTGTACTTGAGTGTGTTCCATCCGATGCGTCTTATTATGGAAACGCAGTATCGAAACTGCTCGAAAGTGTTTACCTTGCCTTTATGGCAACGTTTTTCGCTGTACCCGTTGCATTTGTGTTGGCCTTTTTTGGTGCAAGAAACCTCACCCGACACAGTTTCACAACTCGCCTCGCCTATAGTGCGGTGCGCCTTTACATCAATATCACGCGTTCTATTGAGCCAATAATCTGGGCAATTTTATTTTCTGTTTGGATCGGCATTGGCCCTTTTGCTGGTGCGCTTGCGTTAATGGTTCACAGCGTTTCGAGTTTGGTCAAACAATATTCCGAGGCCATCGAAGGAGTTGACGATGGCCCGATTGAGGCTCTCGAAGCGACCGGCGCAAGTCATGTTGCAGTGGCCTGGTATGCTGTTGTTCCGCAGGTAATTCTTCCTTATATGGCTTTCACCATTTATCGATGGGATATCAACGTTCGCATGGCAACGATTATTGGCCTTGTTGGCGGCGGCGGAATTGGTGGTCTCTTGATTCAGGAGCAAGGACTTGCTCACTGGACCCAGGTTGGCACTTTAGCAGCACTTATTTTTGTCGTGGTTTGGACGATGGACTTTTTGTCTGCCAAGGTGCGTGAAGCCATTCAGTGAGATTCCAGAGCCATGCGAATTCTTCAACTTGGACTCCTTTCTTATCGCGATGCATTGCTCTTGATGGAAGACCTTCATGGCGCGGTGGTTGCGGATTCAAGTCTTGAAGATATTCTTCTTGTTGTTGAACATCCGCCGGTTGTGACTATGGGACTCCGCGAGCGCAGTCTCGATCTTCTCACTGCTGAATCTCGACTCGCAGAACAAAGTGTTGAATTTTACCGGATTGATCGGGGTGGCAGCGTGACTGTCCATGAACCCGGCCAGCTTGTTTTGTATCCAATCGTTCGCGTCGATGCTCGGCTTCTGACAGTGCGAAAGCTTGTCTGGGCCTTGGAAGAAGCGATGATTTTTGAGTGCGCTCGTTGGGGGTTAAAGGCTGCTCGTGATTCTATCAATCCGGGTGTTTGGATCGGACAGGATAAAGTGGGAGCGGTTGGAGTTCGCGTGGCCAACCATGTCAGCAAACATGGTCTTGCGTTGAATGTTTCAAATTCACTCGCCACCTTCTCACACATTGTTCCCTGCGGGATTCACGGTCGAGGGGTCACTTCAATTGCGCTTTCTCGGCAAAAGATCGCCGCGCAGCATCAGCATCCAAGCGTTGTTCATTCGCCGTCTGCGGCCACACAACAAAGTCCAAACTTGAGCGGCGAGGAGCCTTTGCTTGAAATGAGTCTGCCGACCATCGGAGCCCGAGTGTCGGCAGATTTGAAAAACCTTTTAGAAGGATTTCGAGCGGGCAAGTCTTGAAGGCTTGTTTGGTTTAAGTTCAGTCGCGGACAGGTTGTGGCGTTGGGGCTTTGTATTGATAAAGGCGAGTTTCCGCTTTGACGCCATTCCACGCGTAGAATTCTTTTTCAAAGCGCTTGGTTTGTCCGCCTGCATTGCCCCGGCCAGGAAGAGCCACATTCGCATAGCCATAGACCCGCCCAGCAAAGCCCTCAAAAATATTGTCTACGGTTATTTCCTTCATTTCAACACGAAGGTTGCGCCTTAGGGCAGCGAGTCCGTTCACATTGAGTGTGTCGTTGGTCAAAGTAATTGCACCTTCAATTCCCGCATCACCAATGTTGGTTGGCGAGGTTGAGGTTGCGACATAGCCATCGGCAACGATTTGCGGCTTAAAGTTTAGAGAAAATTGTGGCGCGGCAGAACCTGTGTTGGATGGGTTGAGTTCAAGGTCGAGATTCACCTGACCGCGAATTCCAAGTTTGGCTTCAACAGAGGCAGGACCAATTGGCAGAGTGATTTCTTTCAGAGGAATATCGAATGCAGTGGTCCAGATTCGAGCTTCTGTTGTGTCGACATTTCCGCGGCGAAATATTTGTCGGCCATTGATGTAAATTTGTGTCTCTTTTTGTTCAGAGCCGTCGGAAACTCGAACGATTCGTTGGATGACTTGTGCTATGGCTGGTGCATCGCGATCCATAAAGGAGCCTCCCGCCTGATGCACTGTAGTGCGATCAAAAACAACGCCATTTGTGTGCGTCGATGGATTGCGCTCGTTGACGTAGCCAGATGCCTTTATGCTTGCCAGTTCGTGGTCAACATCGAAACCCCAGCGCGCGTTTGCTTGGTCAATTCCAGGTTGCGGCAATGACTTTTTAAGAACCGGCAAAGAGCTCTCTGCCTTTGCAACCGTACCAAGTTGGTCTTCTGATTGACGCAACGTGAAGCCATAGCGGTTGAGCTCGAATTCCGCAGCGTTAAGTTCAGCAAGGTAGTCGTTGACAGGCACAATTCGACCATCGGGAAGGCTTACCGAGGTGACTGTCATCGGTGCGCCAGAGACGAGGTCGCGCGCTGTGAAAGCTTGAAAGCTGAGTGGAGAATGACCATCGATGATTTTAAATTTTGGATTGGAAATTTGCTTGAGAGCATCAGCTCCAGTGCGAGCATCTGCAAATGCGAAGAGGCTCGGAATTGAGACGAGAGCGAGGGTGCCCAGGAGTTTACGGGCTAGTAAGGTGTTAGACATAAGTCTTCCTCCAAAGAAAGATTCATAATTATAGGAACTTAATAACGCTTGCTCTTCAACGTCCCGAAGCTTACTTTGAGACGCAGTTGGTGGCAACTCGAAAGTCATTGAATGTCTCAATAGTTTCAGATGGGATGCGCAATTTATGAGTGTTCCCCGCGAAAGTAAGCAAATATCAAAGCGAGGCGCCAGCAGCCAACGAAAGACTTCTTATTCGAATATCTTCGTCTTTATCCTACTGATTTCAATCGTCGCAGTTTTTGTCTTTCTTCAAAGAAAAGGTTTGCTGCAGGATCCGAACGCTGCACAACCGTTGTCGGTCGCAAGCCCATCTTCGGAGTCGATTCAACTAGCTACCCCTGCGAACGCTTCAAGTGGAATATTAAGCAGCTCTGAATCGCCCCATACAGAGCAAAGTTCGAAACAAAATAAAAAACCAGAGGAGAACTTTAAGAGCCTCCTCAAAGATGTGCGTTCGAAAGATGTTCTTGCACGGAACAAGGCCCTTAATGCATTTAAAAATCGGTCTGCAGAAAAAGCAGCTTTGCAAAGATTCAAAGAAGAATTGCGTGCCGTTGACGCCTCCGATGAAGCATTTCCTCAATTGATTGCTGCCTTAGGTGCTGTTGGCTCCCCAGAGATCCAGCAAACTTTAATCGAGCTTGTGAGAGAAAGACAGCAAGACTGGCGAGCGTTTTCTTCCATTGTTCCAGTCTTGGCCGGGGTCGAGAATCCGACACAGGAAACCATCGATGCTCTGGTTGAATTTTCGCGTTTTCCCGATGCTGATTTCTCGTCAACGGCGTCGCTCGCATTGGGGGGAGTGGTGCATACGTTGTCCAAAACCAATCCAGCTCGTGGTGAGCAGCTGCTAGAGAGTTATCTGCGGCGCATTGAGCAGCCACATGGGAATCTCGAGGAGCTGAAAGAAAGTTTAGCAGTTCTTGGTAACGCTGGTTTACCGGCCACGGCCTCTGCAATCATTTCATTGACCAGTCATCCGCGAGCTGATGTACGTGCAGAGGCAACCATGGCATTGCGATTTATCCGCACTCCATATGTTGAGCGACGGTTGCTCTCTATTCTGGAACGTGACGCGGATGTTGAAGTGCGCATGCGGGCGGTGGATGCCTTTATTCAAGGACCAGTGCCCAAAGAGAGCTTGCCGGTTGTGAAGCGTATCCTTGAACAAAGAAATTCATCTCCAAAGATTCTCCGCGAGCACGTGATCGATCTGATTGCGCATTTAGAACTGCAAGGAGACGACAGGAGCAATTTGCGGCAATGGCTCACTTCATTTGCAAACAGTGAGCAAGATTTAGATATCAAGAAAAAGGCACTTGCAGTTGTTCCTGAGCAATCAACTGCTCAGTAAAAATTAACAAAGCTTTTTGCGTTTGTTTTTCGTCCTTGCAGAATTTTTAGCCGACTTCAAAGCACGGAGTGCGCGGATGTTGTTTGATTTGGCATTCTTCTAAGCCAATCCAGGTCCCAAGATTCTCGGTGCTCGGTGTCTCCGATCTTTGCGCAAACGGTAAAACCCAAAGCGGGATTGCGTTGCGATCAGCGATTTCAATACAACGCGGCTGCAAAACTTGCGCTCCTGCGCGAGTCAATTTCAGAGCGTCTGCGAAACTCAAAAAATCATATTTTTTTGCATTGAGGGAGTTTTTCGGATCGGAATCAAAGATTCCCTCGACGTCTTTATAAAATTCAACGTGTTTAGAACTCAGTGCAGCTGCAAGTGCCACCGCAGTGGTGTCTGATCCGCCGCGTCCAAGTGTGGTGATGTCACCCGTTTGCGGACATACGCCCTGAAAACCTGCAACAATCGCAATTTTTCCAGCAATCAGTGAGCTTAAAATGCGCTGTGGCTTGATTTCAATGATCCGGGCTTCTGTGTGAGCTGCGTTTGTTAAAATTCCACTTTGACTCCCGGTGAAGCTCACCGCGTCTAAGCCAATGCGTGCAAGCGCCATTGCTAAGAGTGAAATACTGATACGTTCCCCGACAGACACCAACATGTCGAGTTCACGAGCGGGGGGGTTCGGATGAACTTTGTGGGCAAGCGTAATGAGTTCGTCGGTTGTTTCGCCCATCGCGCTAACGACCACAATCAATGGCGAGTCGCTTTGGGCACGTGTTTTTATGATGTTGGCAATGTCATGAAAACGCTCGGGGGAGCTGACGGCAGCTCCCCCGAATTTTAAAACAAGGCTTTGTGATGAAGCGCGCATTGTATCAACCTGTTCGTGTCAGGAGGTCTCGCACTGTGCGTTGAATTTCCTCGACATCGAAGGGTTTGGTGATGTATTCGTCACAACCCGCTTCGAAGCCTCGTCGTATATCTTCCTCAGTTTTGTTGCCAGAAATAAACGCCACGGGCAAATCCTTAAGCATTGGCTTGGATTTGAGAAGACCGCAGAGTTCATAACCATCAACCCACGGAAGATTGATATCGAGGAGGATGAGGTCAATTCGCGTATCTTCGATGATCTTCGAAAGCTCCATGGCATCTTTGGCCACGAGGACGCGATAGTTATCTTTTTCAAAGATTCTCTTGATGGCGTTGCGCATCACCAATTCATCGTCAACCACCAAAATTGTTTTACTTTCGAGCCGTCGCGACGCTGCGCGGTAGTCGTCGAGACTGACCACCTTATTTTGCGCGACTGCTCTTTTGTTTAGCTCTGCAACCTGCTTGGACAACGACTTGTCGCCGAACTTGCGCCTATTCATAATTAAACAACCTTGTTGAAGACCTTGGAAATCGTCTTCAGTCTACCTGAGCTCTTCGTCTCGCCTCGATGGGCAGCGTATCCTCTGTTGCAAATTTGACTCACTGTTGCTGCAGGGCGTATAATCCGCGGCGCTTTGGAAAAATATGACGTAACACAAAGCTCATTTGAAGTTCTCTATGGTTAGGAGGAACAATGATTGAGGTCAAAGACCTTGTGAAGCTCTACGGAGAGCGAAAAGTTTTGCACGGTCTCAACTTTTCAGTTGGCGTAGGGCGGGTGTGTGGCTTTTTGGGGCCAAACGGTGCAGGTAAGTCGACAACAATGGATATCCTCGCCGGACTTTTGGGGCCAAGCGACGGAACTGCAAAGATCTGCGGTTTTGATGTTGTGACCCAAACACGCGAAGTGAAAGAGGTTGTTGGTTATCTTCCAGACAACCCACCGCTGTACAAAGAAATGCGTGTGGCTGAATTTGTTCATTTCGTTGCCAAGCTCCGCGGAGTGTCTGCAGCTCAGCGCAAATTTGCTGTTGAGCGTGTTTTAAATGATTGCGATGTCACAGATGTTTCAACTCGGCTGATTGGTAACCTTTCCAAGGGGTATCGCCAGCGCGTTGCGCTGTGTTCTGCTTTAGTTCATCAGCCCCAGGTCTTGATTCTTGACGAGCCCACCGAAGGTCTCGACCCGAATCAAATTGTTCACATTCGTGAGTTGATTCGTAAGCTCGCCAAAGATCGCACCGTCATCTTGAGTTCACACATTCTTTCTGAAGTGCAGGCAACTTGTGATGACGTCATTATCATCAACCAAGGCCAGATCGCTGCGCAATCTTCGCTCGCAGACGTCGGAACTGGGAAACCTTCGATCGTCTTTTCCTTTGCCGATAAACTCGAAACCGCTTTGAGCTGGTTCAAGGAAAAAACCTTCGTATCAAAGGCGGAGCTGTTTGCTGACAAGCCCAACAGCTTGCTGGTGAATTTCAAGGACGATTTTTACGGCGATGCTCGAACAGCAAATCTCGCCCAGGTGAACAGCCAACTTGTTCAGCAAGGATTTGGCATCACCAGTGTTTATGAACATCGAACTGGACTTGAGTCATTGTTCTTTAATGCCATCAAGAGCCAGAGTAGCTTTGTAGGGGGACAAGCATGAAAGCCGCATTGGCCATTGCGAATCGAGATTTTCGCGGATTTCTCGGAACTCCCGTTGGTTGGATTGCAGCTTGCATTCTATTCCTGGTGTCCGGTCTGCTTTTCACGATTGTAACCAATCAATTGCTCTTACGTGGAGAAGCTGTTGATCCGGTTGCTGATATCATGGGAAGCCTCATAGGCTTTCTCAACTACATTAACATTTTTGTTGTGCCGATCTTTACGATGCGAGTGATGAGTGAAGAGCTTGCGCAGGGAACATTCCGTTTGCAGGCAGGAGCGCCAATTAGTTCCGGCGAGATTGTTGCAGGAAAGTTTCTTGGAATCATGTTCTATTTTGCAGTCATTAGCGGATTGTTGTTGATTTATCCGCTCTATGTCGCGGTCTTTGCTGAGCCTGATTTCAAGGTGATGAGCGCAGGCTTTGCTGGTCTGGTGTTGAACATCGCGGCCATTGTTGCGATTGGACTTTTTATCTCGTCTCTCACTCAGAACGCGGTCATCAGTTACCTTGGTTCGGTGTTTTTCATCATTCTCTTTCTGTTCAGCGCATACGTTAAAGGCGTTCCTGAATGGTATCAACGTTCGGTGAATCTGCTTGATCTCGGCAACGAGCTTTCACGCGGTATTCTCAAAACATCTTCAATCGCTATCTATGTCGCGATTGTTGCAATTTTCCTGTTCCTGAGCCGCTTGGTTGTTGAAACCAAACGCTGGAGAGTTTGATATGAAAAAATATCGTCTTGAACTTTCGATTGGCCTTATTTTTGCTTTACTTGTTGTTGTCTTATTATGGACAAACCTAGAATCAATTCTGCCCCAATTACCCATTGGGTTGTTGGCTGCATGCGTGGTTGCGCTTATATCTGTTGTTGCGCCATGGCCAGAACGTGATTCTGAAGGGCGAGTTGTGGAAAGCCCCAGCGAGCGCTATGCCCCCAAAGAATTTGGCATGGCAGTCACATGGAGTGTTGTTGGGATTGCAATCATCGTCGGTGTTGCGGCATTGCTGAATCGTGAGCGTTTCAGCAAAACCTTCGACCTGTCTCAACGGAAAGTGAACTCGCTGAGCACAGAGACAGTCAACATCATCAAGGCTCTCCAAAACGATATCCAGATTTTCTGTATACCATCTCAAGATCCGCGCGAGCGTTACTGCGATGAAAGTGCACAATTGCGTCGGCTCTACTCCGAGACCTCTCCCAAGATTCAACATTTCGCGTTGAGCTTGGCTGATCGCGCGGCTCTCGCGCAGGTGCGTCCAACCGGCTACAGTCGGCTCGTGATTTTGACGAAAGATAACAACCGCAACGAAGTCACTGGAAGTGTGACAGAGAGCAAGCTGACAAATGCAATTCTCAGCCTCACCAAAAGCAAGCGGACTGTTTATTTCCTGACTGGCAATGGCGAACATCCAACCGCGATGGAAGGCAATCGCAATTATTTCGCTGTTGCTGAGATTCTCCGCAATCGCGCATACGATGTTGTGCCGCATAAGATAACCGAAGATCTTCCTGCGGATGCTCAGTTGGTGGTTGCTGGTCCGGCAAAAGGTCCTTACACAACCATCGTTGAAAACATGCTGCGTCGTTTTCTTGCCCGTGGTGGGCGATTGATTTTTGTCGTCAACCCATATCGCGACCCTGGGATGTCGAAGCTCTTTGCTGATCTCGGGATCAAGTTTGATCCAACACTCCTGATGTCGAATCAAGGTGCGACTTCATTCGGCGCTCAACTTGCGCAAATCGATCCCATTCGTCCGCCGATTGCTGTGGGTGAATTCTCTCGTCAGTCGCCTATCACCAGCGTCTTTGCTGCGAATGATATTGGCCTTGCTGACGGAGCTCGGGCGATGACCTTTGTGGCGCCCACAGGAGCTGACGCTGGCGCGCTTAAGCTGAAAGGCACAACCCTCATCACTGCAATGCACGCAGCGCCTGTGACACTCAGCGAAGAGCAACGCAATCGGTTGCCTCTTGAAGGTGACCTGCGCCTGACACCGAATGCAGGATTCGATCCAAAGAAAACCTTCCCTGTGGCTCTTGATGTTGAGATTGAAAACCCAGGTAAACTTGCCGAGGGAATTCCCAGTGCAACCCTCGCATCCAAAGACTCAGCCGGTAAAATCTCGCTTCCCGGTGCACCAAACACCACCAGTACGGCGGGTGCGGCTGGCCAAGAGAAGGCGAATTCTGGGCAACCTGGTAAAGATGCAAGCCAAGAGAAAGTCACTTCGGAAGTGGTGGTTCTTGGATTCGATCCGGTTGCATTCGAGCGGATGATTCCTACCACGACCAACTTGATTCCTTTGTCTGTGGCTCACTTGTATCGTGAAAAGGAACTCATCAGCATACCGACCAAGGATTTCGCTCCGAAAAGATTTAAGATGGAGCGCAATCCGGGCAATTTCGTGTTCCTTTTTGCATTCATTTTGCCACTCCTGACGGCTCTCTCCGGCTTTTACATTTATGTTCGCCGGAGGTCTGCATGAAGTCATGGGTGAAACTCGCCGCAGCAGTTGCGGTGGGCGCTGCCGTCTGGGGAGGATTGCTGCTCGATCAGCACTTCTCTGAGAAGGAACAGGCAAGTAAAAAGCAGGAGGTAAAAGCTCTTGATTTTGAGACAAAAGATGTTCTCAAGATCTCGATGCAAAACAAAAATGGAAAGTTTGTTTTTCAGCGGGATTCAAACACTGCAAATTGGAAAATGACCGAGCCACAAGGGCCGCGGCCTGATCAGGATTCAATCAACAATCTCGTTTCTGCGATCCAATCCACGACTTTTGAACAGCAGTTGGAAGATGTGCAAAAAACGGCTGACGCAATCAAAGCTGATAATCTTGCCGCAGGTAAAGATTATGGCTTTGAAAAGCCGCGCGCATCTATTGCTCTTGAGTTGTCGGAGAACAAAGAATCCGGCACAAAAGCGCGCACATTGAAGCTCTGGTTGGGCGGTGATGTTGGAATTGGTTCAGGGGCGGGTGCTGCATTCAATGCCCTGTCTGTGTACGCGGTTGCGACCGACCGCAAAGGCCTTTTGGTGGTTGGTCACTCGATTGCTTCTACCGTTGAAAAAGATCTGAAAGATTTTCGCTCGAAAGTCATTGGCGACTTTTCAACAACCGAGGTCAAAGAGTTTCTTCTAAGCAAGAATGATGGCACTCAATTAACGCTCAACAAAGTTTCTGAGAATGGGCAGAACATTTGGAAAGTCAGCAAGCCAAAAGAGATTAAAGCTGACAACAATCAGGTGGGTTTGTACCTCGATAGCTTTACTCGTTTGCGCGCCGACAAAGTCACCGAATCGGCGTCCATCAGCGAGCAGAACAAGGCGGCCTTGGGGCTCTCACAGCCAAACGCGACCCTGATTCTCAAGGGGGAGGGCGGAAAGATCATTCAGACAATTCAGATGGGTCTGACCAAGGAATCTTTGTATCTGACCATGGCTGACGGTGCTGTGGGAAGTGTTGAGCTCAGTAAATTTGCCGACTTAGCTCCTGGGCTCAAATTCTTTCGCGACCGACGCGTGCTTTCGGGTTTAGTTTTTAATGATATCAGTGTCTTGAAGACCAAATCGGGCAAGACGTATCAAAAAGAGGGAAGCAGCTGGTACCAGATCGGAGTTGCTCCTTCAACCGACCCGAAAAAGCCAAACAAAGTTGCCGTCGACGACGCGCGTAAATTTGTTGAGGATTGGGAATTTGCCACGGCGGAAGATGTTTTGGATGCGGATCAGACAATAAATTTGAGCGCATTTGGGCTCGATAAACCTTTGACTGGTTTCACTTTCGCTTCGACGGATGAAAAAAAGCAAAAATTTGATGTTCTGGTTGGAAATCGTGTTCCCAAGAACGAAAAAGCTGTGTATGTGAAGCGCGCCGACAAACCCGAAGTTTTCATCATGGAAACAAAATGGCTTGACGTGCTCGCCCGTCTTGATCAAGGAGGGGAGAGTCCACAAGCCAAGAAATAAGGACTCTCTGCCTATGTCCGCAAAGACCGAGTTAGTTCTGGTTCCCGTTTCAACCCACACAGGCGAGTTGCGCGTTCTTGTTCGGCGCGACTCCACCTCCGAGAAACAGGTTCTTCCTTCGGTGGTGCTCAAGTCCGACCTTCTGCAAAAATCCGCAATGGAATTTGTTTTGCGTGAACTCCTGGCGCAATCCGACGCACAGGAGCTTTTAGGTTGGATTGCTTCGAGCAAATGTAAAGATCGTGTGGTTGATGTATATGACCGCGACCTTCTTTTTGAGGGTGTACAAAGTGTGGCAATTGTTCGCCTCATTGCCATCCCCAATGAGCTTGCTCCGGATGCGCGCGGCGTGTGGATGACAGCAGATGATCTTTTTGCAGAAGAAAGTCATCTTTCGCACGATTGCCGCTTGTTTGTCCGCGATGCACTGGCCTTGGTTCCCCACTGGATCCGCCACTCTTCCCTGGCTTTTGAGCTGTTGCCCAAAGTATTTTCTATCCAGGATCTTCGTCTTCTCGTCGGACTTCTTTCGGGGCAGGAAATTGATCCTGGAAACTTCCATCGCCGTTTGAAGCGTCTCGATTTGCTCAATCCGCTTGTGGCGGGGCAAAGGGTCCACCGCTGGGAATTTGCCTGGGGCAAAGGTGATGTTCTGAAAGGAGAAGGGCTTATTCCGTAAGCCCTTCTTTTTTACGCTGATAGCTTGACCTTCAGCATCTGAAAATCTATATCCCCTTCGCATTCCCCAGTAGCTCAGTCGGTAGAGCAGCGGACTGTTAATCCGCGTGTCGTCGGTTCAATCCCGGCCTGGGGAGCCACATTTTGGTTCTACCCTTTCTCAGGAAGCACAGCTCCTCCGCAGCAGGAACTGCCGACCACGCATCCCCCTTGCCCCCTTGTATTGGTTAGAACCAAGAATCCTTTGAGGGGTTAACCCTTTACAGGATTTTTATTTTAACTGGCTTCAAAGTCAGCCATGAGATGCGTTCGTTGTTCGGCATTTCCGAACGGATAAATGAAGATCTTCAATAGCTCTGAGTCATCTAATTCGGTGAGGTCGGTGTTTCTGGCACCGATGTTGCACAGCGTGAGGTGACTTGATCTTTGCAAGTTGACCCAACGCGGTTGAATCGGGACCGTCTCTGAACCCAAGCAAATGGGGTCGGCAAACGAGGTTAACAAAATCTGTTTTCGACCACCTTGATCGAGAATTGGGCATGGATACCCGGCATTAATAAATGCCATTTTTTGGCTGTCGAGCTCGATGACAGCCATGAAGAGAGAGATATGAACCGAGCCTAGCAAAACACCTTCAGTGGCAAGTGTGGAAAGATTGAAAAGTTGCGTAATGAGTAGCTCACTGTTGTTGTTTTTTGGTTGAATTTTGAGAGTGTGTTCGATGACGTGGCGGGTTGAGTATGCTGCTGTGGCAGCTGATAAGCCAGTGCCGGAGGCGTCTCCCACCGCAACAAAGACTTTATTGTCGTCCACATTCTGCACAATCCACCACGACCCCTTGTATTGGGACGAGGGTGAGGCTTCTATTTTTGCTGTCGCGCGTCCTGCGAGTTTTATTTCCCCGAGTGGGCCAACGTCGGTAAGAAGTTTTCTGCAAAATTCACGTTCAATTTGTGTCGCATTGAGTGATGATTTCAGAGTTTTTAGATGTGTTTTCTTGTCTCCAAGAGTCTCTTCAACCTCCATCGAATTGTTTTCCTTGCTTTGTGCAAGGGTACTGAAGTTGAGTCGCCAAAAACCTTTTTTGTAGCTAGACCACAGACCTGCACATGTGATCAGCAGCCAGACAAATGTCCAAAGGATGTCCTTCAAGATTGAAGGGGTTTCTCTTTTTCCGGCTTTTGGAATCTTGCTGTTAGGCAAAATGCGCAACAGGATTGCTTCATTGACTTCGGATTTTTGCCACGCCACCCAAACAGGTTTCTTGCTGAGTGCAAAAGTGGTTTCACTTGTTCCATGAGGCATTGGCATTGATTTCATGAACGACTGTAATTCGCTTGTCTCGATTTTGAGGGCGGGGAATCTCCTTGAGAAAATGAACTTGCCGCTTGACTGCAGATACAACGCGGCTTCGTTTGGCATTTCGTCGGCCTGAAGGTCTGGGAAGAACTGTTCTGAAAAGGTGTGCACCACCCAGGTTGTCCACCCTGAATCACTTTTTTTGGCTTTGTGAGCCACTTGAATCCATTGACTGTCTTTTCGCAAACTCCGAACGCTACTTAAATTCAGAGCCCTAGAGTTTTTGATTGAGGATATCAGCTGCAGTGCTGATGATTGAGCTTCGGAGTTCCAGGATATGGGTGAGTCTTTGTCGAGTGGAATGAGCTCGCGCACTTGTCTCGACAGGAGCGTTACAGCAACACTCGCTTCAAAGCCTTGCCGACGCGTGATGATGTAGGTTGCAATCCACTCAGGATGTGTGTCGAGAAGTGCAGCCCAACTGTCCTGTTGAAGCCACACTTTGGCTGGGGGTTGTTCGTTTACGAATCCAGAGAGACGTCTTGATTGGTTCCCCCAAAATTCTATTTTTGCATCGAATTGCTCAATTTTTGATAACGTCTCACTTGTGAATTTCTGAATCAATTCATGTTCTTCGATTTGCGTCCACGATTGCCGCATGAAGGCAATATGAAACGCGATCCAGAGAAGTAAAACCCCAAGGAATCGAGCCTCACGCGCGATTCCCTGCTTATTTTGCTTAAAGTAGCTGAGCATCTTCTGATGCACGCAACACTCCTCAATGAATCTCTGGTCGCTTTCGGCAGAAAATATCTATTGGTTGATGCGCTGTTGTGCTTTTGACGCGAGATTTCAAATCCACAGAGCTTTGCCGAATACCCTGACAGCGGACCGCGTCGACAGGTTGCTGAGATATTTTCGGGAGAACTCTCTTATGAAAAACGCCTCTTCCCTCTGGGGTGTCCTTCATGGATTACTGGCAATTGCTGCAATTTCTGCCTGCAAGCCGCGAAGCTATAATTCTGGAATTTATGAGGCTCCCGGAAATGCTGACAAACCTGAATTGTTTGGGCTTCCATCGACCATGTCATGGAGCCAAGTCAAAGATTTAAAGTCTGCGGAGAGACAAGTTCCTTGGACAGATACATACTGGCCACTTTTTGAGCGCGGGCTCGCAGCACGTTGGGCATTGCCAGAGGGTGGTCAAGGCGAGCTTAACAAGGTACCAGAAACCCCATATCAGCAGATCTCACAGATGCTTGCAGCTTGGGAAAAGAACGACAAGTTGCAGCTTAATCTTTTATCGCCAGCGGAAAAATACGAGCTCCTTAAATTGGGCGGAAATAAACCCGATGCAAGTTTGCTTGCAGAACTCGAAGCCAATGAGAAAAAATTTCAAGAAAGTCCGCAGTTGAAAGCATTTCGTGATGCTATTGCCGGTGCTACAAAACAACATCAGCAATTGACTCAGCAAGCAGAGCAGTATTTGCGCGAGTTGAATTCTTTAACTTCCAAAGTTCGCGATGATAGCGCGTCAATTTTGAAAATTAAAGCATTGCTTAAAGACAAAACCGTTCGGGAAAAAATTAATTCGCAAGAAGCAGCGCAGCAAATCGCCTCTCTACAAAATTCAATTGTTAGCAACATCTCAACTATTAAGCTTAGACAAGTCGCTTTGGATAAACTGGAAGCGCAAATTCAGGAACTCACTCAAAAGCGTGACGAGGCACAAACTGGCTATGACAAAGAGCTGAAATCCTACCAGAAGGATTCTGTGGATGTTGCAAGAAAGATGTCCAATTCATTAAACATGCTTTCCTCGAGTTGGGAGAATTATTTCTCTTACAGCGGAAACTACAGTGGTGCATGGGATTGGATGGGCCATTGCCACGGGTGGTCGCCAGCATCTTTGAATGAAGCAACGCCAAAGCATGGTGTCTTGGCTCAACGCGCTGGCCGAGAAATCTTTATCAGCGAAGGAGACATTCGCGGTCTGCTGACAAAGGTCTACGCAGATCAGGCGCCGAGCGCCAAGTTTGCAAGCCAACGTTGCAATAACGAAAAGCTGATCCGCGATCGGCTTGGGCGCGTTGCCGATGGAAAACTCTGTCTTGGAGACAACAAAACACGCTGTAACCAGAGTGACTCTGGCGAGATTGTCTTTATTGCGGCCGGGCAAAGCCAGCGCGGAATCAGTGTGATTTCAAGCAAAATTAATGATGATAATCCGCGGGTGGCCGCGTGGATCGGTGGTACTGGTGAAGACGCTGTTCAAGTGGTTGTTTATCCCGACATGGCAACCTTTTCAAAATATCTCCCCAATTTGCGAGCAAAAGATTATAGCGGTGGGCAGAAAGGTGTGTTGAATATTTCTCTTGCATGCCGTGATACAAATCCAATGACTCTCCATATGGCTCTCAAAGGTTTAATCGCGGATCAAAAGATTGGCTTTGTTATGGACAGAACACGCACAGACCAGGTTTGGAATCAGCCTGTGTACAAGTTCGAAACAACCGCATTGCCAATCAAGAAAAATGATAAAGAAGGCACACTCAGTGTTGCTGGAGAGCCCGTTCCGGTTGCGCAGATAGACGATCTCTTCCGCGACTACCGTGCAAAAGGGACCGCTTATCTTGTTCAAATGAAGACCAAGATTTTCTATGGCGTTGAAAATGGCCCGAGACTTATCTACCGACCTGCGGATGAATCCTTCGATGTCGATACCGTTGTGTACACTCTCGAACTCGATGCGAACTACAATCTCATTGGTGGCGAATGGGGGCTCATTCCGACCAGAGAGAATGCCCGAGATTCTTCTCTTGCGGCGGGACGAAGCGGCACCGCTCCAGATTTTCTTTGGTTAATTGATAGCAAGGAAAAACCAACGAACGGGAAATTAGACTACAAGATAATTGACAAACTTCACCGTTGTTCGCTCGAAACCAACAACCTTCAGAAATATCCTTGGCCTGTTGGTGGTATAACCCTCGACTACACTGTCTGTAACCTCGACTGAAGAGGCGGCCGACTGGCGTCGAAGCGAAAACTATGGCAAAGAAGTTCTCCAGTAAATCACATTGGAGGCGCTTATGTTTTCTCACCTGTGGCGGGTGGCTGGCTTGGCCATCGCATCTCTATCTGTTTCTGCGCTCGCATTTGATTTCGGTGCAGCTGATGCGCTGTATGCTCAGCGTGAGCAGGGTTCAAGCAAAATTGCTGAGGCTCGAGCGGCCTATGAGACAGGCCTGACAAATCTCAACGGTGCACAGAAAATTTATGCTGTTGAACAGCTCGCACGCCTTGATTATTTCGAAGGTCTTCTTCTCGGCGACCAAGGAAATAAAGATACGCGTAAAGCGATTTATAATCGCTGCATGGACACCGTAGAAAGCAATATTTCGCCAGCTAAGATAGGCCCAACACCTCAGTACTACTATTGGAAAGCCAGCTGCTTGGCTTTGTGGGGAAATGCGAACGGCGTCTCGGCATCGTTGGGCAAGATCCCTGAGCTTCTCCGTCTCATCAACGATGGTTTAACAACCGACGCACGCTACGAAGGTGGTGGATTAGCTCGTTTGGCATCAGCAGTTTATCTGAAGATCCCAGAAATTTTTGGTGGAGGCGTCGACAAGTCTCTTGATTTTAATAACCGCGCGTTGTCGTCTTCTGCGTTCCCAGGAGCGCAAGATCAAGCAACTTCAACCGGCAATTACTTCTTTAACGTTTACGACCATCGCGCACAGGCTTTGGCAAAGAAGGGTCGCAAGGCTGAAGCAATTGCTCTGATTACAGAAGCAATTGAGCGCATCGAGGCCGGCGATCTCCCCGTTGGTCGTGAGCCCGAAACTCGCCTACACCGGCGCGATCTTGAAGCAACACTTGCTTCGCTTCAGTCATTCTGAAATTTTAATCAACGGGGCTTGTCATTCATCAGCCCCGTTTTTTTTACCGCAGATCCCCCAGAGAAGTTTTTTAAAAGGTGATTCATGTTGCTTCGCCCTTCGTCAATTCTTTTTGCTCTGTGCACAGCATCGAGCCTGACAGCGCTTGCGTATGAAGATTCAAAGGTCATGCCTGCGAAAATTCGACGTGTTACGGTGCGTTATGTGTCGACCGACATTAGCGAAAAAACCGATGGTGGTTTTTCAGCAATTCCTCTCAGCCGGCCGCTGAACAAAGCATTAACCTTTAAAGACATTGTTAAAGGTGAAAAAGATCCAGTTCGCAATGCATTGACCTCTGGATTTCTCGCTGCTGAGGGTTTCAATGTAGGTGATGCTGTGGGCAAGTTTGCTGCGGATGTTAAAACCCGCGTGCAAGTGACGGCACCCATTTTTACGCTGGGAGTCACCCCAAGTACAACGCTTGCTGTTGCGATGCCGGTGTATCGGATGCAAACCGTGGCCGAAGTTTCCTTCCAGGCCAACGAAATGGGGCAACGCTTCATCAACAGTTTGGCATCTGACTACAACAATCAAATGGCCTCGGCCCGCGATGCCGCCAGCAAACTCAATGACGCTGTGGCTCGCTTGAATAACAAGCTTACAGAAAACGGTTATCGTCGGTTAGAAAACTGGTCTGGCACGGGAATGGGCGACCTGCAGTTGGTTGTGAAAAACAAAACCTTCGAAGCAGATGGATTGGCAATTGCAACTCAAGGCATCTTAACTGCACCCACAGGGCGGATTGATGATCCGGATAATCTGCTCGACAAAGGTTTTGGAGATGGGCAGTGGGATGTGGCAGTTGGTGGAGCGGTTGAAGAGTCGCTTGGCGAATTCGTTGACGGCCTTTCGGTGAGTCAATATGCGCGCTATACGAATCAACTTCCCGGCAAGCGAACGATGCGTATGGTGACCTCTGATGAGACGATCGAAGTTGGCAAAGAGCGAGTTAAATATGATTTGGGAGATCGCGTTGAAACAGGCGCAGCGGCTCTTTTGTCAACCACAACGGGGTGGGGAGGAAGTGTTGGCTATAACTACTCCTACAAAGGCTCAGATCGTTTTTCTGTGCCTGAGGTGACGCGAGTTGTACTTGAGCGCGATACAATTGAAACCCAGCATCAAGCAGAAGCTGAGTTGGTTTATTCCGGAGTTCCTGCATTCAAACGCGGTTCAATCCCGGTGCCTTTCGAGTTGAAGTTAGCTTATAAGCGCCAATTGTCGAGCAGAAATATGCCTATTACACATATGGTGCAACTCGACACTGGCGTCTTCTTCTGAGAATCCAGGGATTGGAGAAGTTCATCATGAAGAAATTATCGAAATCAAAAATGTCTGCAGCATTTATAACTGTAGGCTCTCTTGTGCTTGCTTTAATGGCCTGCTCACGTTTGTCTGCCCATAAACCCGAGCCGCAAACTTTGGCGGTGCCACAGCGTTCAAGTGGAACTGGTTTTGGTTTGTCGGGCGAAACTCCCGCAGGATTGTATCGTGGCGGTTTATTAATTTGGTCGTCGGAAGTGAATTCCGAGCAAATTGCGACAATTTTAAACGCAACGCGCGAAACCAATAGAAAATATGTTGCATTGAATCGTTATTTTAGCAGTTTTTTAGAGAAAGAGATTTTGCCGCTCAAGCGTTCTATTGACGAACGTCGTGCGCAGTTTGCAAGTTCAAAAGCCCTCGCTGATGCGCGCATTTCTCCCATTCAAGCTCAGTTGGCGGCAAGTTGGCTCGCTGGCGAAACCACTGCAATCAAGGCGCGTTATTCTGACTTTGATAAAGCGCGCGTCGAAGGAATTTTTCAAACATACTGCGATGCAAAGATTCTCGATCTCGCGACCCGACCATTTTTGGGTCAAGTTAAATTCCGTTCTCGTCCAACCCCTTCGGCACTCTGTGAAGCCTATTACAGCGGTCGTTATTTTACGGGTGAAAGTTGCGCTGAGAGTGACGAAGGGCGCAATTATTATGATTGCATTTGGAATGAGGGAGTCCTCAAAACAAGCTTTGGCTCTAGGCTACAAATTCGTCTTGCAAGCCGTCGGTCAGGAACAAAAGTGAGTGAGCCTCTGAGTTTGCAAACTTTCTCAGGTCTTCCATTGGTGAAGCAGGCGCTTGCATTGGCCGACGTGCCATTTTGCAATGCCTCTGAAATGCGTCGTGCTTTGTTGGCAGGTGCTCGTTATAGGCTTCTTTCAAGCGGCGTGATTCTCGGTGGATTAATCTGCGGTGAAAACTCACGCTATGAGATGAGTTTCGGCGCTGGAGATTGGGATAAAGACCTTGCAAATAGCTCTCCTGCATTCTTGATGGATGCCATTGAGGCGAAGCAAGGAGGAAGTTCTCTTCCTCAAACATTCCAGTGGATCTCAGGTGAAACTGCAACTGCGCACCCAGACCTCGCTCTTCAGGTGCAAGGTCTTGCAGCAAAAATCGCAATGTTCCACGCCAGTGTGAGTGGCTGTGTGAGTGATTTCAATTCGCCAAATGACGTCTACTTCAATGACTCTCGCTTATCGGGTGGACTCTCTTTGCAAGGCCAATGCAAGAGCTTCCTTCCACCCTCCACAAGCCTTCCTGATGTGATTGTCGTAGATGAATCGCTTGAGGCTAAGCGTCTTGAGCTGGCCGGACTTGAACACGAGTTGAGCGGTCTCAAAGGGAATAGCTGTCCGGTGGCTCCGTCTTGCGAAGGAGTGCCTGCAGGTCATGCACGATGTGATTTCCTTAATGCGCAGGTGAAGAAAGCCGCTGCCGCCGAGGCACTGAGTGTTGCCAGCGTGCTGGTCACCGATTTCGGACTCTCGTTTGAAAGATCAAGCCCAACTTCATCGACGGTTGTTGTTTGGATGAACGGTGCTGCTGTTGGAGTTGGATGTGTGGGTGAAGAAAAATTGGGAGCTTGCGGTTCAGCAACTGTGAATCCAAGTCTGTCATCAGCTCTTCCGGTTCAGGCGGAAGTTTCGAAGAACAAAGAACTTGTCCTGAAGATGAAAATTGATAGCAAGCAGATGGCCGCCGCTGGAGTTCCGGAGAGCATTGTAAAACAATTTAGAACATTCAACGATGCGATTTTGGAATTGAATGCGAGCAGCAACAAAATGGAAGACTTGGTTCCTTATCTGTCGGGCAAGGCTTTCATTCGTGCAGACAGTGCGGCAGCCAGTGCCCTTGCAGAAGGGAGTGTTTCGTACCTTATCGAGAATTCATTCGATAAAACACTCGGTGAGTTTTGTTCAGTTCAATAACGGGAAGAACTCGGACTTATGCAAGTCCGAGTTCTTTTTGCAGTTCGCCAGAGCGGTACATCTCGGTGACGATGTCGCAACCACCAACAAATTCACCGTTGATGTAAATCTGTGGCGATGTAGGCCAGTTGTTCAGAGCTGTCAGGGTTTTCCAGAGATCCGGATCTGAGTCCATATCTTCGGATTTGAATGGAATATTGAGTTCAGTGAAGACCCTGACGACCCGAGCGGAAAAGCCGCAACGCGGTTGTGATGGAGTTCCGCGCATATAAACGACGATTTGGTTGTTTTTCACGTCGCTTTCGATTTTTTCTTTCCAAACAGAATTCATAAGCGATTGCTCCTCTGGGTTCTTAGGTAAACATCAATTGTTTTGGTTTTTCGACCAGCCATTCGTCGGGGGTGTGAGTTTTCATGGTCAGTGCATGGACCTCTCCAGTAGCGATTTCTGTCTGAAATAAATCAAGAACCATGCGGTGCCGTGCGAGTAATTTTTTCCCTGCAAAGGCCTGAGAGATGATCAGAACAGCGTAGTGATCGTTGCCACCACTGAACTCGTTCACAGAGACCTCAGCATCTGAAAAGCCCTCGAGAATTCGACTCTTGACTTGCTCCCGATTCATGCCAACCCCCTTAAATCATTCATACGAGGCCTAGCAATCCATAGGCGTCAACGCAAGGGAAAGAGGGAGCTTGAGTTTCGCTTTCAACCAACCGATTCCGTAGCGATCGGGGGGCGCCATGGTTTTTCAGAGGACCGTTCGTGCTTTTCTGTTGTGTTTAATTATTCTCTTTATTCCAGTGAGTTGCAAAAGCAAGTCCTCTGCCACTCCCATGTTTGCGCAGTCGGGACGCGATTATTTGAACAATGTCCTCGAAAGAAGGAGCCAAATCCAAGGTTGGAGCATTCGCTGCGGAGTCAGCGCCTCGAAAGATGATTGTGAAGTTGGGGATGCGGTCCTTTTCAATGGACTTCTCTGTCTGGCTGGCGATGAGCTGAGCTGTGAGGCTGTTCGCAGATCGCAGGGCAGTGATGGTCGCATGTGGCGGGCTGAGTTTCGTTTGGCACGCGATGCTGTGAACAGTTTTTCTCGGGATATGGCTGTCGGTGTCTTAGCTTATCTCGTCGCGACTCGTGACACGGATCTGGCAAAACGATGGATGGTATGGATTGAGCAGAATGATTATCGATTGTGTCGAGAAAGCACAGACAATCGTTGCGACTTTACTCCCGGATTTTGGACCCTGTTTCGTGATGTTTGGGAATTTCTTGGCTTGCCTTTGAATGAAAAAATGCAGTCGGTGGTGCTCGATGATT